>NZ_JBIAYZ010000006.1:0-387163 GCF_042898635.1 Micromonospora sp. NPDC000442
TCGAGCTGCTGCCCCCGGAGGCGCTCGCCAGCCTTGCGAGAGAGCCCTATTCCAAGGAGCTTCTCCAGGAGTACTTCCAGAAGGCCGACGTCTACTTTGTCGACAGGCCCCGCGATGTGGAGGATCGGAGCTCGGTCCAGGATCTGATCGACGGTCTCCGGGACAACCTCTATTACCGGGGGCCTGGCAACGAGCAGCTGAACAAACTGTTCTACAGAACACTCACCAGGCTGCCGAACTGGGTGCCACGTGCGGAGCACGGTGAGCGGGGCGACCAGGTGGAGTTCGTCGCCGCATGCGTCAGCGGCGGAACTCCGCGAAGCTCCGACGCGATCAACCGCCGGGAGGCGCTTGAGGAGTTCACGAAGACCGCCATTCGTCAGGACCTCTTCTCGTACTCCGACACCGGGGAGCGGTATCCGGACAAGGACCTGTCGAGGGTCATCGACGCCTGGGCCAGCGGCAAGATCGTGTATCTGTTCAACCCGGAGCAGCCCGGCCACTAGCGTCGCGTAGCGGGGTCCGGGCTGGCGGTGGACGGCGCACCGTTCTGTGCCACGGGGTGGGACAGCAGCGGTGCGCCGGCGGACGCACCGGGACCGGACCGGCTCAGGAAAGCAGATCGGTCCGGGCGGCACCGGTGGCGGGGTCGAACGGATAGGACAGGTGTTGGTGCACCAGCTGCCAGCCGCCGTCGCGTCGGGCAAAGATTCGGGTACCGCGCGACCAGCTCTCGACGGTCGCGTCACCGGGCGTGGTGACCCGTACCCGGTTCAGGCCCCAGGACACGGCGAGATCACCGTCAACCACGAGCGTCTGGTCCGGCACCTCCCAGCTCACCGCACCATCACCCGCCGCGTCGAGGCGGGCCCGGCAGATCTCGCGTACCGCCGGCTCGCCGACATGCCGCAGCGGTGCTTCGTGCTCGTACGACACGACGTCCGCGGCGATCGGCTCCATCAGGGCGTCGAGGTCCTTCGCCGCCGTCGCGGCGAACCATCGCTCGTGCAGCTCGTACAGTTCCCGCTCGTCGGCGACGGAATCCCGGTCGGACGCCGGGTCGAGGGCGAACGAATGATGCTCGTGGGTGACCACCCAACGCCCGTCGTGGCGGCGTAGGCCGAGGGTGAGGCGCAACCGCCGATCGGGCGCCTCGGCCAGGTCCTCCGCCGTGCCGCAGCGCAGCAGGGCGTACGCGAACGCCACGTCGTCGCCGGCGGTGACCTCCAGCGACTCGATGTCGAACGACGCACCCTGAGCCTGCCACCGGAAGAACGGCGGCCAGGTCTGCCGGTACGCGTCGAGACCACGCACGCCCCGCTGCGGCGGCGGCACGTCGAACATCACGATGTCCTCGGCGTGGTCGGCGAGCACCGTGGCGAGGTCCCCCTGGTGTACCGCCCTGGCCCAGCGTTCAATCAGCTCGCGAATCTGTTCCTCGTTGGTGGTCATGCTCGGCTCGGTCCTTCCGGGTCGATCGGGTCCGTCACCCCTACAACCCCGGGCGGCACGCGAACTCACCGCGGGTGGCCGATTCGTCTTCGCAAAGTCGGGCGGGCAGGCCGAACTCCGGGAACGGGGCGTCGAGGAAGGAGACCACCTCGCTGACCCGGCTGCCGTCCAGCGCCAGCAGATCCAGACCCGCCGGCCGGTAGCTTCCCTGGGCGTCGTCCCAGAGGTACGTGCCGAACGCCAGCTGCCCGTTCGCCGAGGCCGGCAGGAACCGCCAGCGGTGTGACAGCACCGCCTCGGCCAGGAAGCCCTCGATCGCGGTACGGCCCTGGTACCAGACCCGCTGCGGCGGCATCGAGTACCGCGCGTCCTCGGCCAACATCGCCACCAGGGTCTCGACGTCACCGGTCTCCCAGGCTGCCGCGTACCGCCGGGCGAGATCGCGCCGCGCCGGGCCGCCGAGCGCGCCGAGGGCTCGTTGCTGGGTCCGGTCCGGCAGCAGGCCGGCGAGTACCGCGCGGGCCCGCCGCAACGCGCTGTTGACCGCCACGACCGTGGTGTCCAGCAGGTCGGCGACCTCGCGGGCCGGGTAGCCGAGCACGTCACGCAGCAGCAGGACCGCGCGTTGCCGGGCGGACAGCTGTTGCAGCGCGGTGACGAACGCCAACTCCACGCTTTCCCGGGCGATCACCCGAGCCGCCGGGTCCAGGTGGTCGGCCCAGGCCATCAGCCGATCCGGGTACGGCTGCAACCAGGCCACCTCGGTCGTCGGAGTGGTGTCAGGGCCCAAGCCGGTGGGCAGCTCCCGACGCCGTCGCCGCCCGATCAGCGTCAACGCCCGGTTCGTCGCGATCCGGTACAGCCAGGGTCGGATCCCGGCGTGGTCGTCGAGGCGATCCAGACCGCGCCAGGCCCGATCCAACGTGTCCTGTACCGCGTCCTCCGCGTCGTGCAGCGAGCCCAGCATCCGGTAGCAGTGCGCCCGCAACTCGTCCCGCAGCGGCCCGACCAGACGGCCGAACGCCGCACCGTCACCGGCCCGCGCCGCCGCGAGCAGCTCCGCGGCCGACCCATCTGCCCGGCGCGGTCGCTGCCCGGGCGTCCGATCAGGCTCCACACCGGCACGGTACGCCGCCGGACCTCGATGCGCCGGTCACCCCCACCTGCCGGGCCCGGGGGCCCGGGACGGTTCGACCGTGGGAGGATGCGCCATGTGTTGATCGCTGCTGACCAGAGGCGACCGGTGGGCCGGTTCGTCGGACGGGCTGTCAGCACCTCGGATCGTTCGAGGCAAACGGGGCAAGGGTCGGGCGGCCGATCGTGCGTCCGCTAACCCGACGGCCCGCGTGGCAGCGACGTGGTGACCGGTTTCGGCATCCGGCGCAGATGATCGCCGTGGGCTTCGCCGGAGCGATAGTGGTGGGCACCGGTCTGCTGTCCCTGCCATGGGCGACGCGGTCGGGAGATCGCACAGAACTGGTGGACGCACTCTTCACCGCCACCTCGGCGGTGTGCGTCACCGGCCTGGTCACGGTCGACACCGGCAGCTACTGGTCCACCTTCGGGCAGGTGGTCATCCTGCTGCTCATTCAGATCGGCGGCCTCGGGATCATGACCCTGGCCACGCTGTTCACCGTGCTGCTGTCCCGTCGGCTCGGGCTACGTGCCCGCTTCCTCGCCCAAGCGGAAACCAAGAGTCTCAACCTGGGCGACGTACGCGGCGTCGTGCGCCGAATCGTCGTGTTCAGCCTCGTCAGCGAGGCAGTGGTAGCCACGCTGCTCACCATCCGGTTCGCCACCGCGTATCATCGCCCGTTGGGAACGGCGCTCTACGAGGGCGTCTTCCATGCGATCTCCGCGTTCAACAACGCCGGCTTCTCCACGTACGCGGACAGCCTGATGGGCTACGTCACGGACCCCTGGATCACGCTGACCATCACGGCGGCCGTCATCCTCGGTGGGCTGGGATTCCCGGTCGTGTTCGAACTGGTCCGTTCCTGGCGCCAGCCCTCGTACTGGTCGGTGACGACCCGGATAACCGTCGCGCTCACCGTCGCGCTGCTGGCGCTCGGCACCGTGGTGTTCACTCTCGCCGAGTATTCGAATCCGGGCACGTTCGGCCCACTCGGCGGTCCGCAGAAACTGCTCGCCGGGTTCTTCGCCTCCGCGATGACCCGTACGGCCGGTTTCAACAACGTCGACATCGGGGCGATGCGTCCGGAGAGCCTGCTCGCCAGCGACGTGCTGATGTTCATCGGCGGCGGCAGCGCGGGCACGGCCGGCGGTATCAAGGTCACCACCTTCGGACTGCTCGCCTTCGTCCTGTGGTCCGAGATGCGTGGCGAGACCCAGGTGAACGTGGGCCACCGCCGGATCCCTGCCAGCAACCAGCGTCAGGCTCTCGCGATCGTCCTGCTCAGCGCGGGCACGGTGGCCGTGGCCACCTTCACCCTTCTGGCCACCACCCCGTACCGGCTCGACGCGGTCCTGTTCGAGGTGGTGTCGGCCTTCGGCACCGTTGGCCTGTCCACCGGCATCACCGGTGACCTGCCGCCGCAGGCCGACGTGCTACTCGTTCTGCTGATGTTCGCCGGCCGGATCGGACCGCTCACCCTGGCCTCCGCGCTGGCGCTGCGCGATCGCAACCGGCGATTCGAACTACCCGAGGAGAGGACGATCGTTGGCTGACGTCCGTAACGAGCCGGTCGTCGTGATCGGCCTGGGCCGCTTCGGCAGCGCTCTGGCTCTTGAACTGGCCAAGCGGGGTACCGAGGTGCTCGGCATCGACAACCAGCCGAAGACCGTGCAGAGCCTCGTCGGGCAACTTCCGCACGTGATCACCGCGGATTCGACCGACATCGAGGCGTTACGGCAACTCGGTGTTGGCGACTTCCACCGGGCGGTCGTGGCGATCGGCACCGACATCCAGGCCAGCATCTTGACGACCAGCCTGCTCTCGGAGCTCGGCATCCCCGACATCTGGGCCAAAGCCGTGAGCGGGCAGCACCGCAACATCCTGACTCGCGTCGGCGCCCACCACGTCATCGCGCCGGAGCACGACATGGGTGAACGCACCGCCCACCTGCTCACCGGCCGCATTCTCGACTACGTTGAGGTGGACGCGGACTTCGCCGTCATCAAGACCAAGCCTCCGCACGACGTGGTCGGCATGCCGCTGCGCGAGTCGCGCCTCCGCAGCCGGTGGGGGGTGACCGTGGTGGCGGTGAAACCGGAGGTCGCCATCGGTGGCCGCCAACCAGGCTTCACCCACGCGACCCCCGACACCGTGCTGACCTACGGCGATCTGATCCTGGTCGTTGGTCCGGTCGACAACGTCGAACGATTCGCTGCCGCCGAGTAGGAGGGCGTCTGACGCCCGACCAAGACGGCGGCCCGGATCTTCGGCCGGGCCGACGACCCGGCGACGCGAGCGGCTTGTCGCCGTGCATTGTCGGACATGGCCACTATCCTCACGCGTCGTGACAGCACAGCTGAACGAGATGCCGCCCGACCTGCTGGAGTTGTTCGTGGCCGCCGCTGCGCGCCCGCGGACGTTGTCCGTGCCGCTTCCGCCCGGCCGGACGATCCGCGGCGACGGGGGCGACGCCGACCGGCCCACGCTGTGGCTCAGCGACGGCCCGGCTCCGGCCGGGCTGTGGTCGCGGCTGCACGCGGCGCACGCGCAGTCGGGGTTGTGGCCGTTGCTGCTGGACGGCTACGACGGTGAGCCGACGCGGCCGTGGGACGACGGCGAGTTCTGGCCCGAGCGCGGGTCCTCGCCCACCGAGCATGATCCGGAGCGGCTGCTCGCCGACTGGTGGGCGGGCCAGACGGCCCCCTACGACGGCGACGACCAGCTGTCAAACGACCGGCGGGTCGCCGTGACCGCCCCGTACGGGCAGGACTGGCCGGGGCTGGCACCGCCCGGCGAGCCGTGGACGACGCCGGAGCGGCACGCTGACCACTGGGCCGAGCAGCTCTCGCTGGCCCAACCGGCGATGCGCCTCGGGCTGGTTCCCGCCGAGCGGGGCAGCGATGCCCTGGCCGTCCTCGGCTGGCTGGGCGCGGTCAACCACACAAACGATCCCGGCCGGCTGTCGGCCGTGCTGCGCAGCTGGGAGGACCGGTTCGGGGTCCGGGTGATCGGGGTCGGCTTCGCCGAGCTGTATCTGAGCGTCGCCGCACCTCCGGAGGAGACCGCTGAGGCGTTGCGGGTGGCCGCCGAGCACTTCGCCTTCTGCCCCGACAACGTGTGGCAGGGGCAGCGGCCGTGCACCCTGGCCGCCTACGCCGAACGAATCGTCGACGCGCCGACCTGGGCGTTCTGGTGGGACTGACCCGGGTGCTCCTCAGTGGGCGGGTTCACCCTGACCGGGCAGCGTGAGCGTCACCAGGAAGGCCGCGTGGTCGGTCGTCCGTGCCATGCTGACCGACCTGGTGGATTCGATCCCCAGGTCTGCCGTGGCCATGAACTGCTGCACTCCGCCGTCGTGCCGGTGCCGGTAGTCCGCCGGTACGCAGGATCGCACGTCGGGCGTGCCGCCGTGACGCAGGTTGAGGTCGCCGCTGACCACGGTGGGTCGATAGCGACCGTCGCGGTGCAACTGCGGGATCGCCGTGCCGAGCAGGTGCGAGCACTGGGCGAGGGCCAGGGTTGAGCTGGTGTACGCCAGGTGTGTGGTGCAGGCGAAGAAGAGGGTCCGGGCCTCCACACAGAGCCAGGCCCGCTGCTCGGGGTCGGCCGGGTCCTGTGCCGGGTAGATCCCGGCGTGCACCTCGTGGTCGCCCGCCGGTGCCGCGATGTGCGTAAGCACCCCGACGCCGTACTGCTGCCCGTTGACGCAACGGTACGGCTCGCCGGTGCGGCCGTTTCGCGCCGGCTGGAAGGCGGCCGCGACCGTGCCGTCGTGCACATCCGTCATCGCCCGCTCCAGGGTGCCCACGTCGCCGGAGCAGATCTCGTTGAGGGTGACGACGTCGGGGGCCTCGGCCCGGATCACCTCGGCGGCCCGGGCCACCGAGCGGCCGGTGTAGCAGCCGGTGGCCATGCCACTGTTGCACAGGTTCAGCTGGAGCACCCGCAGTGGTGCCGGTGCGACCGGTGCGACGACCGAGCAGCCCGCCAGGACCGTGGCGACCGAGAGCAGGGCGACGGCGGCCGCCAGTTGCCGCAGAACTATCGGACGAGAAACCATGCACCAGCCCTGGCTCGCGGAGGGGCTGAAAGTGTATCCGTACCGGCGTGCTCCGCCGCCAGGTTTGTCACGGTCGGCGATCGGGACCGCCGGCTGGGTGATGGCGGCGGCGGGCGGCGGTACGGAGGTCAGGTCCGCAGCGGGTACGGGATGAAGGTGCTGCGGTTCTCGTCCACGTCCAGGTGTCGGCTGATCGGCGGGGCGGCCCGCTGCGGGCAGGTCATCCGCTCGCAGGTCTTGCAGCCCGGCCCGATCGGGGTCGCCGCCTCGGCCGCGTGCAGGTCCATTCCCGTGGAGTAGACCAGCCGGCTGGCGTGCCGCACCTCGCAGCCCAGCCCGATGGCGTACACCTTGCCGGGCTGGCCGTAGCCGCCGTGGTGGCGGGTGATGGTGCGGGCGATCCACAGGTAACGCTGCCCGTCCGGCATGGCGGCGACCTGGGTCACCACCCGCCCCGGTGCCCCGAACGCCTCGTACACCGTCCACAACGGACATGTGCCGCCGGTACGCGAGAACGGGAAGCCGGTGGCCGACTGGCGTTTCGACATGTTGCCGGCCCGGTCGACCCGGACGAAGGAGAACGGCACGCCGCGCGCCCGGGGCCGCTGCAACGTGCTGAGCCGGTGGCAGACCGTCTCCCAGCCCATCGCGTAGTGCTGGGTGAGCAGGTCGATGTCGTAACGGCGCTGCTCGGCGGCGGCCAGGAAGTGTTCGTACGGCAGGATCAGCGCCGCCGCGAAGTAGTTGGCCAGGCCGACCCGGGTGAGAATCTGGGTCTGCACGTCGTCGAACTCCTCCGACTCGACGATCTCGTCGATGACGTCGGCGAACTCCAGCAGCGCGATCTGCGCCGCCATCCGCATCGCCTCCTGCCCGGCGCGCAGCGACGTGGACAGGTGCAGGGTGCGGGTCTGCGGGCGGTACCGGTGCAGCTCACCACCGAGTGCGGCGGCGTCCTCGCGGGTGACGTGTACGCCGTGCCGCTGCGCCAGCCGGTCGCGGAGCAGGGCGCGGACCTCGCCGCGACGCAGCCCCATCCGCCCGGCCAGCCGCTCGGCCTCCTCGTCGAGATCCGGTACGTAGTTCTGCCGCCGGTAGAAGAACTCGGTGACCTGGTCGTGCGGGCTACGACCGATCCGCTCCCGGTCGCCGACCAGCTCGGCGAGCTGTTCGTCGGCCTGCTGGTAGCGCCGGTGCAGCTCGATGACCGCCGCGGCGACCTCCGGCAGCCGGGTGGCCAGTTCGGTGAGTTCGGTCAGACCGGCGCGTCCGGGCAGCGCCTCGCGTAGCCCGGCGACCAGCCGAGGGGTGTCGTGCGCGGCGAACACGGTCGGGTCGACGCCGAACAGTTCGGTGATGCGTAACAACACCGGTACGGTAAGTGGCCGGCTGTCGTGCTCGATCTGGTTGAGATAGCTCGGGGAAATGCTGAGGTGTCGGGCCAGTTCCGTCTGGCTCAGCCCACGCTCCTCGCGCATCCGGCGCAGCCGGGCCCCGGCGAAGGTCCTGGCGACGGCCCTCACCTCCCTGATCCGGCGACCTGATCCGGCCACATTAGCACTGCTGCGAATGGGCGCTTTCACAACTTCGCAGAATCGCCCGTTGACTTTTCAATAATTGGCTTTTTCCGTCCCTCGACCACTTCCGGCGTGCCATGTGACCGTGGGCTCCACACCCGGCGGCCCGGCGTCTCGCGCAGCGTCACCAGGTGACGACGGAATTCGAAGGGAATGAGCAACGATGGTTACCGCGGTCGAGCAGTTGCAGCACGAATGGGACACCAACCCCCGCTGGCGGGGTGTGCGGCGCAGCTACCGCGCCGAGGACGTGGTGCGGCTGCGTGGTGCGATCCAGGAGGAACACACCCTGGCCCGGCACGGCGCGAACCGGCTGTGGCGGCTGCTGAACAGTGAGGACTACATCCACGCCCTCGGCGCCCTCACCGGCAACCAGGCCGTGCAGATGGTCCGGGCCGGGCTCAAGGCGATCTACCTTTCCGGCTGGCAGGTGGCCGCCGACGCGAACCTGGCCGGGCACACCTACCCCGACCAGAGCCTCTACCCGGCCAACTCGGTGCCCGCGGTGGTGCGTCGGATCAACAACGCCCTGCTGCGCGCCGCGCAGATCACCACCGCCGAGGGCGACACCTCCGGCATCGACTGGCTGGCGCCGATCGTCGCCGACGCCGAGGCCGGCTTCGGCGGCGTGCTCAACGCGTACGAGCTGATGAACGCGATGATCGCGGCCGGTGCCGCCGGGGTGCACTGGGAGGACCAGCTCGCCAGCGAGAAGAAGTGCGGTCACCTCGGCGGGAAGGTGCTCATCCCCACCGGCCAGCACATCCGCACCCTGGAGGCGGCGCGGCTGGCCGCCGACGTGGCGGGCGTGCCGTCGGTGGTCATCGCCCGCACCGACGCCCAGGCCGCCACCCTGCTCACCACCGACGTCGACGAGCGGGACCAGCCGTTCGTCACCGGCGAGCGCACCGCGGAGGGCTTCTACCGGGTCCGCAACGGCGTCGAGCCGTGCATCGCCCGTGGCCTGGCGTACGCCCCGCACTCCGACCTGCTCTGGATGGAGACCAGCACGCCGGACCTGGAGGTCGCCCGGCGCTTCGCCGAGGCGATCAAGGACGAGCACCCGGACCAGTTGCTGGCCTACAACTGCTCGCCGTCGTTCAACTGGCGTAAGCATCTCGACGACGCGACCATCGCCAAGTTCCAGCGGGAACTCGGCCACATGGGATACAAGTTCCAGTTCATCACCCTGGCCGGCTTCCACGCCCTCAACTACTCGATGTTCGACCTGGCCCGCGGCTACGCGGCCGACGGCATGTCGGCGTACGTCTCGCTCCAGGAGCGGGAGTTCGCGGCCGAGCCGGCGGGCTACACCGCGGTCAAGCACCAGCGCGAGGTGGGTACCGGCTACTTCGACCTGATCAGCACGGTGCTCAACCCGGCCGCCGAGACCACCGCGCTGCGCGGCTCCACGGAAGAGGAGCAGTTCGCATGAGATACGAGATCATCGGCCCGATGGCCGAACGCTTCGACGAGGTCCTCACGCCCGAGGCACTGGAGTTCCTGGTCGCGCTGGACAGCGAGTTCGCCGCCCGCCGGGTTGCCCTGCTGGACACCCGCCGTGCCCGCCGCGACCGCTACGCCACCGGTCAGCTGCCCGACTTCCTGCCGGAGACCGCCGCTGTCCGCGACGACCCGACCTGGCAGGTGGCCGCGCCCGCATCCGGCCTGGAGGATCGCCGAGTCGAGATCACCGGCCCGCCGGACCGCAAGATGACCATCAACGCGTTGAACTCCGGTGCCAAGGTGTGGCTCGCCGACTTCGAGGACGCCACCGCGCCGACCTGGCAGAACGTCATCAGCGGCCAGCTCAACCTGATCGACGCCCTGGACCGCCGGATCGACTTCACCGACGCCCGAGGCAAGCGGTACGCGCTCGGCGACGACCTGGCCACGATCGTGGTCCGGCCGCGCGGTTGGCACCTGGTGGAGAAGGGGATCGTGGTCGACGGGCGGCCCATCTCGGCCAGCCTCGTCGACTTCGGCCTCTACCTGTTCCACTGCGCCCGGCGGCAGCTCGACGCCGGAAAGGGCCCGTACTTCTACCTGCCGAAGCTGGAGAGCCACCGCGAGGCGCGGCTGTGGAACGACATCTTCGTCTTCGCCCAGCGCTACCTCGGGCTGCCGCAGGGCACCATCCGGGCCACCACGCTTATCGAGACGATCACCGCCGCGTTCGAGATGGAGGAGATCCTCTACGAGCTGCGCGAGCACTCGGCGGGCCTGAACGCCGGGCGGTGGGACTACATCTTCAGCATCATCAAGAACTTCGGTCAGTGGCCGGACTTCCTCCTGCCGGACCGCGCCGAGGTGACGATGACCGTGCCGTTCATGCGCGCGTACACCGAACTGCTGGTGCGCACCTGCCACCGGCGTGGCGCGCACGCGATCGGCGGGATGGCCGCCTTCGTCCCGGCCCGCGACCCGCAGGTCAACGAGGTGGCG
This sequence comes from Micromonospora sp. NPDC000442, assembly GCF_042898635.1. Classification (NCBI taxonomy): domain Bacteria; kingdom Bacillati; phylum Actinomycetota; class Actinomycetes; order Micromonosporales; family Micromonosporaceae; genus Micromonospora; species Micromonospora sp. NPDC000442. Next base: position 10,670 of record NZ_JBIAYZ010000006.1, read on the forward strand.
CTGAGCAAGGTGCGGGCGGACAAGCAGCGCGAGGCCGGCGACGGCTTCGACGGCTCCTGGGTCGCCCACCCCGGCCTGGTGGCGACCTGCCGGGAGGTCTTCGACGCGGTGCTGGGCGAGCGACCGAACCAGCTCGACCGGCGCCGCGACGAGGTGACGGTCACCGCCGCCGAGCTGCTCTCGGTGGACAAGACCCCGGGGCAGGTCACCGAGGCGGGGGTGCGGGCCAACGTCGCGGTGGCGTTGCGCTACATCGACGCCTGGCTCGGCGGCGCGGGCGCGGTGGCGCTGTGGAACCTGATGGAGGACGCGGCCACCGCCGAGATCGCCCGCTGCCAGTTGTGGCAGTGGCTGCACCACGGCACTCCGCTGGCCGGTGGGGGATCGGTGACCGAGGAACTGGTCCGCTCGATGCTCGCCGAGGAACTGGCCACGGTGACCGAGGGGCGCGAGGACGCCGAGCGGGAACGCGCCGAGCAGGCCGCGCGCATCGTCGAGGAGACCGCCCTCGGTGAGGACCTGCCGTCGTTCTTCACCACCAGCGCGTACGCCCGGCACCTGGGGCCGGCGCGGGAACTCGCCCTGACGGCCGGCTGAGTCGGCGTCAGCGCGGGTGGCGGCGCCGGTCGGGTTTGGGCCGACCGGCGCCGCCACATCCGTCAGCCGTCGATCCGGGTGATGTTGCGGATCTTGTTGGACGCGTCCAGGGCGGCGACCTTGTACGCCTCGGCCAGCGTTGGGTAGTTGAACACCGTGTCGACCAGGTAGTCCACCGTGCCGCCGCAGCCCATCACCGTCTGCCCGATGTGGACGATCTCGGTGGCGCCGGTGCCGAAGACGTGCACGCCGAGCAACCGGCCGTCCGTCGGCGAGACGAGCAGCTTCAACATGCCGTACGAGTCACCCACGATCTGGCCGCGTGCCAGCTCGCGGTAGCGGGCGATGCCCACCTCGAACGGCGTCGCGCTGTCGGTCAGCTCCTCCTCGGTCTTCCCGACGAAGCTGATCTCCGGGATGGTGTAGATGCCGATCGGCTGCAACTCGTGCATCGGGCGGTCCGGCTCACCGCAGGCGTGCTGAGCGGCCAACCGTCCCTGCTCCATCGATGTCGAGGCCAGCGCCGGGAACCCGATCACGTCGCCGACGGCGTAGATGTTCTCCACCGCGGTGCGGTAGCTCGCGTCGACCTCGATGCGACCACGCCGGTCCGCGGTCAACCCGGCCGCGGCCAGGTCCAGCCCGTCGGTCTGGCCCTGCCGGCCGGCCGAGTACATGACCGTGTCCGCGACGATCTTCTTGCCGCTCTTGAGGACGCACAACGCGGCGGTCTGGTGCTTCTCGACCGAGGCCACCTCCTCGCCGAAGCGGAACGTCACGGACAGGTCCCGCAGGTGGTACTTCAGCGACTCGACGACCTCCTCGTCGCAGAAGTCCAGCATCCGCTCCCGGCGTTCGACCACGGTGACCTTCGTGCCGAGCGCGGCGAACATCGAGGCGTACTCCATGCCGATCACGCCCGCGCCGACCACGACCATGCTGCGGGGTACGGCCTGGAGGTTGATGACACCGTCGGAGTCCACGATGGTCCGGTCGTCGAAGTCGACGCTCTCCGGCCGGGCCGGCCGGGTGCCGGCGGCGATGATGGCCTTGTCGAAGGTGACCTTGGACTCGCGTCCGGAGTCGCCGTCGACCCAGACCGAGTGGGCGTCGGCGAACCGTCCGGTGCCGGTGATGATGGCGACCCGGTTGCGGGCCAGCTGGTTGCGGATGACATCGGTCTGCCGGTTGATGACGTGCTGGGTCCGCGCGGCCAGATCGCTGACCGTGATCTCGTCCTTGACCCGGTAGCTGCTGCCGTAGAGGTCCCGCTGGCTGAGGCCGGTCAGGTAGAGCACCGCCTCGCGCAGGGTCTTGGACGGCACGGTGCCGGTGTTGATGCACACCCCGCCGAGCATGTCGCGTCGTTCCACCAGGCCGACCCGCCGGCCCAGCTTCGCGGCGGCGATGGCGGCCTTCTGACCGCTGGGCCCGGAGCCCAGCACCAACAGGTCGTAGTCATACACGATCACCAGCGTCGCAAGATGTCGCGCCCGGCGCCAGACCTGTCGGGTAGGCGGCAGGTGACGTTAACCAGGTTGGAACAAAGGCGACGAGCCGCCGGGCGCGACGCGGGCCGGCCCGGCAGCGCGCTGCCTCAGGCGTGGGGGGCGGCCCCGGCCAGCGCGGCCGGCCCCATGCGGAAGTCCGGATCGATCTGGGTGGTGAGGTCGATTCCGGCGCGGTCGTTGGCCCACGCCTCGGCGTTGCGCCGGTGGAACTCGTGGGCCCACCTGGTGAACGCCGCCCAGTCCTGCGCGGTGCCGTCGACGGCTTCGGCCATCCGGCCCAGTACGGCCCGGTTGGCGTCCTCGAGGTCGTGCAGCGGGCCGACCGTGCCGCGTTCGGCGCGGCGCACGTACGCCGACCGGTTCATCCAGGTCAGCAGGTCGGCGCCGACGTGCTCGCGGAGGAACTCCACATCGGTCGCGTCCTCGACCTTGTTGCCGATCACCGACAGGGCCACCCCGTAGTCGCGGGCGTAGCCGGCGTACTGGCGGTAGACGCTGACGCTGCGCACGGTCGGCTCACAGACCAGGAAGGTGCGGTCGAAGCGGGTGAACAGTCCCGAGGCGAACGAGTCGGCACCCGCGGTCATGTCCACCACCACGTACTCGCCGGGCCCGTCGAGCAGGTGGTTCAGCAGCAGCTCCACCGCGCCGACCTTGGAGTGGTAGCAGGCCACCCCCAGATCCTCGGCACTGAACTCACCTGTCGCCGCCAGCCGTACGCCGCCGACGGTGGCGACGCACTCGGCGTAGATCGGGTTCTCCTCCGCCACCCGCAGCAGCCGCGAGCCCCGTCCCGGGGGAGTCGTCTTCACCATCTGCGCGGCCGAGCCGATGCGTGGGTTGTCGCCGCGCAGGTACTCCTTGATGGCCGGCAGGTGCTCACTCAACGGCCGTATCGTGCCCGCCACGACCGGACCGCCGAGAGCCACCGCGAGGTGCTGGTTGATGTCGGCGTCGATGGCCAGCACCGGGCGGCCCTCGGCGGTGAGGTGGCGGGCGTGGAGCGCGGCGAGGGTGGTCTTGCCACTGCCACCCTTTCCGACGAAGGCGATCTTCATCGGCGCCCCTCCGGCCAGATGCTAACGGTAACCGTTTCCATGAATCGCATGGTAACGGGTCGCTTCGCTGTCCGACGCCGAACCCGCCGCCTGACTCGCCGAGGTCGGTGTGACCGGCTGCCGATCGCCGGCCGGGGCGAGGTCGAGCACGTCTGCGGCCAGCCGACGAAGGTTGGGTAGCCCGACCTCGGGCCCGCCGCCGGCCTCCACCATGAACAACAGATGGCGTACGCCGGGCAGCGCCGCCGCCCGGGTGACCGCCTGCCGGCAGCGGCCGGGTGCGCCCACCGGATGGATGTCGATCAGATGCTCGACGTAGCCGGCCGGATCCCGTTGCCCGGCCGGTGCGCCGTCCAGGCGGACGTACTCCCGGGTGCCGGCCAGCAGCGGGGGGAGCCCGGTGGCGACCACCCGCGCCGCCGCCGCGTCGGTCTCCGCCACCTGGGCGAGATGGGCGCTGGCATGATCGATGCTGGCGAGGTCGTGGCCGTGCGCCTCGGTCACCCGCGCGTAGCGGTCGAGCAGCTCCGCCTTCTCGGCGAGGTCGGCGTGCAGGCCGAGCAGCAGCGGCAGGCCGTGCCGGGCGGCGAGATCGACCGTGCCGGTCGAGGTCGCCGCGACCCAGACGGGCAGCCGGCCGCGCGGTCGCGGCACCACCGGGACGGCACGGAACGGAAAGCGATGGTTCCCGGCCACCGCCGGTTGCCCGGACAGCCACCGGGTCAACAGCTCCAGCGAGTCGTGGAACCCGTGCGCGAACCGCTCCGTCCCGGTGCCGAAGACCTCCAGATCCACCCAGGGGCCACCCCGACCGACACCGAGCCGGAACCGTCCACCGGACAGCTCGTGCAGCAGTGCCGCCTCCTCGCCCAGCGCCACCGGGTGCCGGTTGGACAGGATGCACGCGGCGGTGCCCACCTCGATGCGGCGGGTGGCGCCGAGCAGGTGCGCGGCGAAGGTGATCGCCGACGGGCACACCCCGTAGGAGATGAAGTGGTGCTCGGCGATCCACACCCCGGCGAAGCCGGCGGCCTCGGCCGCGTGGCCGTAGCGGTGGGCGGTCGCCAGCGCCTCGGCGTGCGATTCACCGGGGCGTTGCCCGGCGAGCAGGAACAGGTGCGCGCGTACGCCCCGACCGGCCCGCCGGGCCTCGCTCGGATCAGCAGTCACGCAGCTCGGGAGACTGGTTGAGCAACTGGCCCCGCATCGAGATGAACCGGCGGTAGGTGTCGGAGTCGACGGCGGACGGCCGGAACGCCGCGACCCGGTGGCAGTTCTGGAAGGCGAGCTTGACGCCGAAGTGACGCTCCAGGCTGGACCGGATGGCGTCACTGGCCAAAGCGCGCAACAGTTGACCCCGTTCCGCCTCGCTGGGCGGGGGCACCTGGTTGTCGGCGAACTCGGCGTCGGAGGACGCCAGCTCCGACGCCACCCGGCTGACGGTCTGCCAGGCGTACGGCAGTGACTCGCGGACGCAGGCCACGAATGCCTCGTCGTCAACGGGGCCGGACTCGGCGGCCCGCAGCAGGCTCGGCGACACGGTGAGAGACATGCTCCTCCTCAGCTAACGATCACGGTTGTCATTACCGCTACGCTGGGAGCACATCACGTCACTGTCGGCAGTGTCAATGCCTGCCGGGGGTGGCGCCGGTCAGCCGAGGGCGCGCAGCCGGGCGGCGAGGGTGTCCTGGAAGAAATCGAGGAAGCCGTCGGGGTCGGGACCGGCGTTCTGCAGCACGATGTGGTCGAAGCCCGCTTCGACGTACGTCCGCACCGCCTGGACGTGCACGTCCGGGTCGGGACCGACGGCGAACTGCTGCCGGATGTCGTCCTCGGTGACGGTGCGCGACGCCGCGTCGAAGTTCACCGGGTTCGGCAGCTCGCTCATCACCTTCCAGCCGGTGACCGCCCAGCGGCTGGTCTCCCAGGCCGCCCGCACCGCCTGCTGTTCGTCGGGCGCCCAGGCGAGCGGGACCTCGGCGTAGCGGGGGCCCTGCCCGCCGAGTCGCTTGTAGGTCTGCACCAGATCAGCCTCGGGTTCGGTGGCGAACAACCCGTCGCCGAGTTCCGCGGCGACGGTCACGGACGCCTCACCGCTGGCGGCGACGGCGATGACGGGCAGTTGTTCGGGCAGGTCGAACACGCGCGCGTCGTCCAACTGAAGATGCTTTCCCTCGTACGAGCGGTAGCCGCCGGACCAGAGCAGCCGGATGATCTCCAGCGCCTCGCGGAGCCGTTCGTGTCGCCCGCGGACCCCGGGGAAGCCCTGGCCGACGACGTGTTCGTTCAGGCGCTCGCCGGCGCCGACGCCGAGGGTGAACCGGTTGTCGGACACCAGGGCGAGCGTGGCGGCGGCCTGGGCGATGATCGCCGGGTGGTAGCGCACGCTCGGGCAGGTGACCCCGGTCGCCAGTTCGATCCGGTCGGTCCGGGCGGCGATCGCCCCCAGCACGGTCCAGGTGAACGACGAGTGGCCCTGGCTGTCCAGCCAGGGATGGAAGTGGTCACTCATCTCGACGAAGTCGAACCCCACCTGCTCGGCGCGGACGGCCTGCCGGATGATCTCGTTCGGCCCGAAGCCCTCGCTTGACAGCTTGTATCCGATCCGCATCAGATCTCCCGATCATGAACCCAGCCCTGTCCTGCCACTTTGCACCAGCGCGCCCCTTTTGGGAGAGGAAACAGGGGAGTGCCGCTGTCGTTGCCCGACGACGGGGCGGGGAAGTCCGGCGTCGGTCACGACAAACACGTAACTCATCGGTTACGCTTTAGCGGTGGACGACGTGGCCGCCGCGATCGCGGACCCGGTCCGGCGGCGCATCCTCGAACTGCTGCGTGAGCATCGGCTGCCGGCCGGGCGGATCGCCGAGGAGTTCGAGATCAGCCGCCCGGCGATCAGCCGGCACCTGCGCGTACTGCGCGACTGCGGCCTGGTCCGCGACACCGTCGTCGGCCGCCGGCGGTGCTACGAACTGGATCCGACCCGGCTCGCCGAGCTGGTCCGGTGGCTGACCCCGTTCACCCGGACCGACCTCTGGGAACGTCGCCTCGACGCCCTGGAGACCGAGGTCTACCGTGCCCGCCGCGACCGCCGTACCGGCGACTCGCCATCCTCCCCACAGGAGCGCACCGCATGACCCGCATACCGACCGGCCGACTCTTCGGCGCCGACAACGGCGTCGACCTGGTCCTCACCCGCACCTTCCCCGCCCCCATCGACGACGTGTGGGCCAGCCTCACCGAGCCCGAACGCACGGCACGATGGTTCGGTCCCTGGGAGGGCGACGCCGCGCCGGGCCGCACCATCCGGGTGCAGATGGCCATGGAGGAGGAGGCGCCCTGGTCCGATCTGCGGATCGACGCGTGTGAGCCGCCCCGGCGGCTGGCCGTGTCCATGCGTGACGAGTACGGCGACTGGGTGCTGGAACTGCTGCTGACCTCCCACGGCGAGCAGACCGAGCTGCGCTTCGTCCATCACCTCGACGACGCCACCGGCATCGGCGAGGTGGGGCCGGGCTGGGAGTACTACCTCGACTGTCTGGTGGCCGCCCGCGACGACACGGCGCTGCCGTCGTTCGACGACTACCACCCGCCGATGAAGGCGTACTACGAGCAGCTGCGGCCGGAGTGATCGAAGATACCCACATCCGCGCCATTCGCTCCGTTTTGCTCGGTCTACCCCGGGTACCGCCCTGGCATCTGGCTCTCGTGCCCCAGGGAGGTACCCGTCGAGATGAATGCCCGCAACCCCGCCAAGGCGGTCAAGGATGTCGTGGAGGCCGCGGCGGAGAAGGTGACCGATGCCCTCACCCCGCAGGTGCCCGGCGCGCCGGGCAGCGCCCCGCCGTCGCTCGACGAACCGACGACGCCACACGAGCCGCTGCCGCCGAAACCCGAGCAGGGCGCCCCGCAGACCCGTACGCCGACCGGCGCCGAGACCGGTGCGCCGGTCACCGCCAACGGCCAGCAGGGTGCCTTCCTCACCACCGCGCAGGGCACCCGCCTACGGGACACCGACCACTCCCTCAAGGCCGGCCCGCGCGGGCCCGTCCTGCTCCAGGACCACCACCTGCGGGAGAAGATCACCCACTTCGACCACGAGCGCATCCCCGAGCGGGTGGTGCACGCCCGCGGGGCGGGTGCCCACGGCGAGTTCACCGCGTACGGCACCGCCGAGGCCGTCACCCGGGCGGGCTTCCTGCGGAAGGGGCGGACCACCGAGGTCTTCGTCCGCTTCTCCACGGTGCTCGGCTCACGGGGCTCGGCCGACACCGTCCGCGACACCCGGGGCTTCGCCACGAAGTTCTACACCGACGAGGGCACCTTCGACCTGGTCGGCAACAACATGCCGGTCTTCTTCATCCAGGACGCCATCAAGTTTCCCGACATCATCCACGCCGGCAAGCCGCACCCCGACCGCGAGATCCCGCAGGCCCAGAGCGCGCACGACACCTTCTGGGACTTCGTCTCCCTGCACACCGAGGCGCAGCACCACACCATGTGGAACATGTCCGACCGGGGCATCCCCCGCTCGTACCGGACCATGGAGGGCTTCGGCGTCCACACCTTCCGGCTGGTCAACGCCGCGGGCGAGACGGTGCTGGCCAAGTTCCACTGGAAGCCGAAGCTGGGCGTGCACTCCCTGGTCTGGGAGGAGGCCCAGTTGCTCGGCGGCATCGACCCGGACTTCCACCGGCGGGACCTCTACGACGCCATCGAGGCCGGCGCGTTCCCCGAGTGGGAACTCGGCCTCCAGGTCTTCCCCGACACACCCGAGGAGACCTTCGCCGGCATCGACCTGCTCGACCCCACGAAGATCGTGACGGAGGAACTCGCACCGGTGCAGCCGGTCGGCAAGCTCACCCTGAACCGCACCCCGACGAACTTCTTCGCCGAGACCGAGCAGGTCGCCTTCCACGTGGGACACCTGCCACCGGGCATCGACGTCACAAACGACCCGCTGCTCCAGGGGCGGCTCTTCTCGTACGTCGACACGCAGTTGACCCGCCTGGGCGGACCGAACTTCGCGCAGATCCCGATCAACCGACCGCACGCCCCGGTCAACGACATGCTGCGCGACGGCTTCCACCAGCACGCCGTCCACGCGGGCGTCGCGCCGTACCGGCCGAACTCCCTGGACGGTGGCAACCCGTTCCCGGCCGGCGCGGACGACAACCCGTTCGTCGACGTGCCGGTGCAGGTCACGCCGGCACCCAAGGTACGCGCCAGCCCCGCCTCGTTCGACGACCACTTCAGCCAGGCCCGCCTGTTCTGGCTGAGCATGTCCCCGGTCGAGCGGGAACACATCGTCCGGGCGTACACCTTCGAACTGGGCAAGTGTTACCACCAGGCGATCAAGGAACGGCAGCTCCAGTGCCTGGCCAACATCGATCTGGTGCTCTGCGCCCAGGTCGCCACCGGCCTCGGTCTGCCCGCACCGGAGCCGACCGTGCCGGTGGCCGACGTCGAGCCCAGCCCCGCGCTGTCCCAACTGGGCCGGCAGTGGCCGGCCGACGGCCGGATGGTGGGCATCGTCGTCGACCCCGACGCCGACCTGGACAGCATCCGGGCGGTCCGCGAGGCGGTCTTCGCCGCCGACATGGTGCCGCTGCTGATCGCGCCGCACGGCGGCACCATCGGCGACCTGCCCGCGCAACGCAGCTTCGCCACCGGCCGCTCGGTCGAACTCGACGCGCTCCTGCTCGCCTCGGCGCCCGCACCGGCCCCGGACGCGATGCCGGCCCGCGACGCCAAGGCGGGCGCGGCCGGCTCGACCGCCGTCGACCCCCGGGTGCTGCTGATGGTCGAGGAGTGCTGGCGGCACGCCAAGGCCATCGGCGCGTGGGGCACCGGCGTCACGGTGCTGGAGCAGGCCGGCGTCACCGGCTCGCCGGGCGTGGTCACCGCCGACTCCGCGACCGACGTCCTGGCCGCCGTCCAGCAGCTGATGCCCCACCACCGAGTCTGGGACCGATTCCCCGCCGCACTCGCCTGACCGCGCCGCCCCGACAGAAGATCCTGGTCCGTGAGCGCCCCCAGGGGCCCTCACGGACCAGGATTTCTGTGGATCCGGTACGTCAGGTCTCGGCCAGTGCCTTGTTCAGGCGGCGGGCTTCGGTCAGCAGGCGGTTTGATCCTCCCCGCCCGGCGATGTCGGCCAGGCCGGGCACGTCGATGCGTACCCCCGTGGCGGTGGCCGTCTCCGCCGCCAGCGTGAGCAGGTCCGGTAGGCCGCGCGGTGGCGTGGGCGCGGCCAGCACCGCCGGGAGCGCGGCGGCCAGCAGCCGCCACACGGTCAGCGGCGCACCCGCCTGCGCGGCGTCGCGCAGCGGTTCGACGACCCGGGACAGCTTCACCAGTTGCCGGGCGGCAAGCGTGCCGAGTTGCTCCCCGGTGCCCGCCGCGTCGAAGTCATCGGCGGCGGTGAGGGCGAGCAGCGCGTCCACCGTCGCCACCCGGTCCGGGCCGTGCCGGGCGCCGAGACCGTAGGCCACCGCCAGGTCGAGAGCCACCCCGCCCGGGCCACCGATCTCCGCGAGCAGCGGCAGCACCGCCGCGCCGTCGCGCTCGTCCATGTCCGCGGCACCGGCGACCAGCGGCAGGGCGTACGCGGTGACCACGCCCCGGTGCCCGGGCAGCAGCGACGGCCACAGGTGCACCCAGCCGGAGTGGTCGCCGCCGAGGGGGGTGGCCGGCGCGGTCAGCAGCCCGTACCGGTCGGTCGCACCGGCGGGTGGTGCCAGCTCGACCAGGAGCCGCTCGGCCGGCATGTACGCCCACTCCCAGTGGCGGCTGCCCCGGCGCGGGTCGCGGGTGACGGTGCGGGACCGGATGACCGGCTGCGGTAGGCCGCCGTCGCGCAGCCAGGTGGCGAGCCGTCGGCCGGCTGCCGTGCCGAGCGCCGTCGCCTTCGCGGCGACCGACTCGTCGACGCGGGTCGGCAGCCGCAGCAACGCCTGGGTGAGGTCCCAGTGACCGGGCTCCCGGTCACCGAGCGCGGCGAGCCGTTCCACGAGGGCCATCGGATCGAGCAGACCGTTTGTCGAGGTGGGCAGGGCCAGCAGGCCGGACTGTCCCGGCCCGTTGAGGTACGCGCCGATCTCGGCCAGCCGGGCACGCAACAGCCGGTGGACCGGAGGCACCTTGGGGTCGGTGACCGCCAGCTCCGGTGTCGCGTCGGGCCGGTGCACCGCCGTCAGGAGTTTCTCCCACCGCTCCCGCCGCCGGTCGGGGCGGCTGACACCGGCGGTGCGGAACACCTCGACCACCGTCTCGCAGAGACAGAGCGGATCCCAGCGGTGCTCGTTGGCCCACGACCAGTGTCGTCGCTCGATCACCGGGTCGAGAGCGGCGGGTACCCGGGGCCCGTCGGTCGCGGTGAGCCGGACGAGCCCGTCGAGGATCCGCTCCAGCGGTGCCCCCTGGTACGGCGTGCCGAGCAGCGCGGCGACCTCCTCGGTCAACTCGTCCAGGTCGCTGATCGGGTCGGGAGCGGGTGCGGGCGGCGCGGGCGGGGGCAGGTCGTCGCCGCGCGGCCGGGTCAGCGCCGGGCTTACCGGTGCCGGGTCGAAGCCGTGCCGGGCAGCCAGGGCGGATGCCCGTTCCCGCAGCTCCACCGCGGGATGCTCGGCGGCAACCGCGATCACCTCGGCGATCTCGTCGGCCCGGTCCCGGTGTCGGCGGGCGAGTTGGTCGAGCCAGGTGAGCTGAGTTCTGACAAGTGTCTTGTCGGGCCGCGTGAGCATCTGCCGGGAGGCGTCGAGGATCGACTCCAGCTCCAACTCGGGCAGCTTCCGCAGCGCCTTCTGGGCCATCGTGGCCACCGGCGCGGGAGCGTCGACGAGCAGGCGCAGGTATCCGGTGACCCGGGCGGTGACCTCGGTGGCGGTCGGCGCGAGCTGGTCCAGCAGGGTGGTGAAGGCGCGCAGCGCGGCGGGCCGGTCACCGCGCAGCAGCCGACTGATCGAAGCGTCGAGCAGCATCACCCGGTCGACCACCCCCTCGGCGGCGAGCTGGGCAAGGGCAGCCGGCAGGGCGGGCTGACCCGGGTCGTTCCAGTTGTCGTGGGCGGCGATGAACATCATCTGGACGCCGATGCCGTCCACCTCGAACAGCCGGGGCAGCATGGCGGCCAGGAACGGATCGTCGCGCAGCCGGTCGACCACCGGCGCCGGCTGGCCCTGGTGGAACCGGTCCGGGGATTCGATCCCGGTCAACCACAGTTGCACGCACCGGTCGTCGGTCGGCGGCGTGCCGCCCTCGGCGTGCAGCAGCGTGGCGACGAAATGCCATCGGCCGACCCAGGTGTCCGGGCGGAACCGGGCGGCGATCCGGTGGGCCAGGTCGACCAGCCAGTCGACGCCGCGCTCCTGCGCCACCCGACGGACCAGCTCGGCCGCGCGGGGACCGTGCGGGTTGACCGAGGGACGATCGAGGATCGCCGCGGCCTGAGCGGCGGTCGGCAGGCAGCCGACCACGGCGACCGCCAGGGCGGTACCGGTGCCGGCCGACCACCAGGTGTCCCGGTCACGCTGCTTGAACCAGGCGGCCAGCTCGACGCCGATCTCCCGGCGGCGCTGCTCCGGCAAGCCCGCCAGGGCCGCCGCGACCGCCTCGGCGTCGCTGCTGCTCACCAGGGCGAACAGGTCGCTCGTGCCGCCGGCCGCCAACTCCCGCCGACGTCGTACCGTGCTCTCCGTCGACCGCGTCACACCCGCTCCTCGACCCGCTCGGTGGCCAGCATCCGGGTGGCCAGGGCATGCCGGCACGGCCCGCGTTGCCCCCGGTGTTTCGCCCACCAGGGACAGGTGCAGGTCAGCCCGCCGTCGGGGAGCTGGCGGACCCGGTACACCTGGTCGCCGCTGCGTACCGTCGCTGCCGTGCCGTCGGGCTGCACGGCCCCGGCGTCGAGCAGCGCCCGCGCACCGACCAACCGGGGGTTGTCCCGCTCGGCGCGGCCCGCGTCGTACGGCATCACCCGGTGAAAGTACGCCGCCTCGGCCACGTCGTAGCCGACCCGGCCGGCGGTGCCGAGCTGGGCCAGCGCGCCCCGGACCCGCCCCGCGTCGATGCCGGCCTGCTCGGCCAGCCGGTCGGGCTCGATGGTCGGATCCCAGGACAGCAGGGCGGAGACGAGGTCGGCGTCGTCGACGACATCGTCTCCGGCGAGTGCGGCGAGAGCGGCACCCTCGCCGGAGAAACCCCGGTACGGCTCGGGGGAGAGGGTCAGCGACAGGCGCAGCGCGCCGGTGTCCAGTTCCCAGACGCTCGGTGCCGGGGCGGCGCCGGGAGCCACCGTCGGCCCGTACACCCGGAGGGTCTTCGCGAAGCGCAGCATCGGTTGCAGCGCGACCAGCCGGCCGGCCCCGGCCAGGCAGACCGCTCCGGCGACGGGTCGGGAGGTCAGCCGCAGGGACCGGCCGGCCGGCACCACCCAGAGCACCGACCGGTCGCTGCCCCTGGGCAGCCGGCGCAGGAAGGCGGTGGCCTCGGCCGCCGGCAGCTCCGCCCGGGGCTCGAACCGGGCGGCGAGGACCTGCACCTCGGCGAAGCCGCGCAGCCAGCGTGCCGGCAGCGGAACCTTCTTCTCCACCACCGAACCGTCCAGAGTGGAGACGGTGAGATCGTCGGGGCCGACCGACAGGTGCAGCGGATCCAGACCGCCGACCCGGGCCAGCGCCTCGCGCAGCGGGGTGTTCACGTCGACGTTCGTGGTGCCGTGCTCGGACACCTCACCGTCGAGGCCGGCGGGCAGCGCGTCGAGCCGCGCGTACACCCCGCAGCAACCGGAGAAGGACTCGAAGCGGAGCCGGTCGCGGCTGCCGGTGACCACCGGGTCGAGGCTGGCCGGACTGGCCGGCCGGTGGTATCGGGTGCGGGCCACCTCGGCCACGGCCAGCAGACCCACCGCGGCCGCCTGCCCGGTGGTGAGGAAACCGGTGAAGAAACGGGGATTCGGCGCCGGACCGCCGCTGGTCTGGAGGGCGAGTGACCGCTGCGCGAGGGTGGAGGGGGCGAGATACCGGTACGTCTGGACTGCGTTCACGCCGCCGCACGGTAGAGCAACCCACCGACACCGGTGCGCCGCCGAGCCGTGCCGGAGTCCTCAGTGTGCGGCGACGGCCATCGCCTCCACCGGCTCCGGAACGGCCAACTGGCCGGGGCGGACCACCACGAAGAGCACGACCAGAGCCGAGACCATCCCACCGGCGATCACCAGAGCCATCGCCACGGCTCCGGTGCCGAACACACCCACCAGGGGAGCGGCCACCGCCCCGATGCCGAACTGCACCGCGCCGAGCAGGGCGGAGGCGGTGCCGGCTGCCTCGCCGTGCCGGGTCAGGGCCAGCGCGGGAGCGTTCGGCAGCGCCAGGCCGGCCGCCGCGAGCACCACCCAGAGCGACGCGAGCAGGGCCGCCAGGCCACCGATCCCGGTCGCGGCGAGGCCGAGCAGCATCAGGCTGGCGGCGGAGCCCACGATCAGGGCGATCACCAGGATCCGCTGCGGGGACCAGCGACGCAGCAGGCGTACGTTGCCCTGGGTGGCCGCGATCAGCCCGACCGCCCCGGCACCGAAGGCCAGCCCGAACTGCTGCTCGTCGAGCCCGTAACGCTCCTGCAGGACGAACGAGGAGCCGCCGACGTAGGCGAACAGGGCCGCCATGGCCAGCCCGGCCACCAGCACCAGCCCGACAAAGGCGCGGTCACGCAGCAGCGAGCCGTAGAGCCGGACGGTGGGCAGCACCCCGCCGCGCTGGCGCCGCAGCGGTGGCAGCGTCTCCGGCAGGCCCAGCATCGCGATCAGCAGCAGCAGTACGCCGAATACCGCGAGGGCGGCGAACACGCCGCGCCACTGCGTCCACCGCAGCAGTTCGCTGCCGAGGGTCGGCGCGAGGATCGGGGCGGCGCCCATCACGAGCAACAGGCGGGACAGCAGTTGGGCGAAGGCCTTGCCGCTGAACAGGTCGCGGACCACGGCCATGGCGATCACGGCAGCCGCTGCCGCGCCCAGGCCCTGGACCACCCGCAGCGCGCCGAGCACGGTGATGTTCGGGGCGAGAGCGCAGCACACGGACGCGACGATGTGCAGTGCGGTGCCGGCGATCAGCGGTGTCCGCCGACCGACGGCGTCGGACAGCGGGCCGATCAGCAGTTGTCCGAGCGCGAGGCCGATCAGCGTGCCGGTGAGCGTCAGTTGGACCGCCGCCGAGGTGGTGCCGAGGTCGTCGACGATCGAGGGCAGCGCCGGAAGGTACATGTCGATGGTCAGCGGGCCCACCGCGATCAGCGAACCGAGGACGAGGATGAGGCGGAGGCGCTGGCGGCGGCTCATCAGGTCGCCCGGCATCAGCGCGGCCGGCGGTGCGGCGGTGTCGACGCCGCTCACCGGGAGGTCTCCCGCCGGCCGCAGGACGGTGCGGGATGTGGTGCGATGCTCATACCTCGCTCCAACCCACCTCCGGTCTGCTGATTCCCACTTGATCCAGAGGTAAGCCACCTCACACCTCCGGTTCCGGTCGTCGGACCGACGGAGCGGACCGTCGCGGGTGGCGACGGCCGATCGCCGGCCCCAACGTCGATGGTGGGACCGGCGACCGGTGGTTATCGATCTGAAGGTGGCTCAGGCGGCGTCGGTGGCGGTGCCGGCGGTCACCTCCCGCCGGGCGGCCGGGTAGCGGATGCTCTCCACCATCTCGACGATGTCGTCCGGCGGTGGCGCGGTCATCTTCGACACCACGACGGTGACGACGATGTTGACGATCGCGCCGATGGTGCCGATGCCCTCGGGGCTGATGTCGAAGATGTGCGGGTTGGCCGCGGTGCCGAACACCGGCAGCGTGTAGATCATGTAGCTGGCGGTGAACAGCAGACCGGTCACCATGCCGGCCGCCGCGCCGGTGGCATTACATCGTTTCCAGAAGATGCCGAGCACGATGGCCGGGAAGAAGGTCGACGCGGCCAGGCCGAAGGCGAAGGCGACCACCTGCGCCACGAACGCGGGCGGGTTGATGCCGGCGTAGATGGCGACCAGCACCGCAAGGCCCATGGCGATCCGACCGGCGAGCAGTCGCTGCTGGTCGGTGGAGTCCCGCTTGACCCGGCGGAAGTACAGGTCGTGCGAGAAGGACGACGAGATCACCAGCAGCAGGCCGGCCGCCGTGGACATCGCGGCGGCCATGCCGCCGGCCGCCACCAGACCCACGATCGGTGCCGGCAGGCCGGCGATCTCGGGACTGGCGAGGACCAGGATGTCGTTGTTGACGATCAGGTCGGCGCCGGAGGTCGGGCTGTTGCTGACCGTGTTGATGGTCGTCGCGCCGTCGCTGACCGTGACCAGCCCCGTTGCCGCCCAGTTCTCGATCCAGCTGGGCAGGGCGTTGGCCGAGACGCCGTTGACGTCCTGGAGCAGGTTCAGCTTGGTGAAGGCGCCGACCGCCGGGGCGGTGGTGTAGAGCAGGGCGATGAAGAACAGCGCCCAGAACGCCGAGTAGCGGGCACCCCGTACGGTCTTCGTCGTGTAGAAGCGGACGATGACGTGCGGTAGACCGGCGGTGCCGATCATCAGTGCCATCGTCACCAGGAACACGTCGATCTGCGGCCGGGCCGCGAACGCCTCGGTGTACTGGTTCAACCCCATCTCGACGCTTATCGCGTCGAGTTCGGCGAGGATCTGCCCGAACGACACCTGCGGGATCGGAATGCCGGTCATCTGCTGGGCCACCGCGACTGCGGGAATCAGGTAGGCGGTGATCAGCACCGTGTACTGCGCCACCTGGGTCCAGGTGATGCCCTTCATGCCACCGAGCACCGCGTACAGGCCGATGATCACGGCGGCGAGGATGACGCCCTGGGTCACGTCCAGCTTCAGGAACCGGCTGAAGACGATGCCGCCACCGCGCATCTGCCCGACCACGTAGGTGAAGGAGATGATGATCGCGGCCACCGCGGCGATGGTGCGTACGGTTTCCGAGTACCGGTCACCGACGAACTCGGGGACCGTGAACTTGCCCCACTTGCGCAGGTAGGGAGCGATCAGCAGGGCCAGCAGCACGTAGCCGCCGGTCCAGCCCATCAGATAGATGGTGCCGTCGGAGCCGAGGAACGCGATCAGGCCGGCCATCGAGATGAACGACGCGGCCGACATCCAGTCGGCCGCCACGGCCGCACCGTTGGCGATGGTGGGGATGCCCTGGCCGGCGACGTAGAAGCCGGCGGTCTCCTTCACCCGGCTGCGCCAGGCGATGTAGAGGTAGACGGCGAACGAGCCGACGATGAAGACGAGGGTCCAGATCTGGATCTGACTCATTTGCCAGCCCCCTCGGTCTCCTGCTCGTCAACACCGAACTGGTTGTCGAGGCGATCCATCATCTTCGCGTACACGAAAATCAGAATCACGAAGACGTAGATCGATCCCTGCTGGGCGAACCAGAACCCGAGCGGGAATCCGGCGATGACGATGTTGTTGAGCGGTTCGACAAGCAGGATTCCGAAGCCGAACGAGACGATGAACCAGATGGCCAGGAGAATCACCATGAGCCGCAGATTGCGGCTCCAGTATTCTTTGCGCCAGCCGTTGTCCGGCGGGGAGGCCGGTGGTGGTGCCGCCGGTGGCGGTTCACCGCCACGGGTCTCCTTATCGGGGGTTACCTCGGTCATGTCTGGAGCCTCCTAGTCGGTATGGAACCGGTAGATCCGGCGAGGGGCCTGCGACACGGCGCCCGGTTGGTGGTGACGCGGTGCTGGTGCCGTGGCCCGACCCGCGCATCCGCGTCGCCGTACTGCTCGACGTGGTTGTGCGGTCGGTCACACCTTTGGTCTGGGAAGCGAACGTGATGCAGCCTGGCCAGGCAAGAGTTGATCCGGTCAGGTGTGGCTTCGGGTCGCTGAGCGGTCCGTTGGACTCCGCGAACGGTCGAGCGGCCCGAACCGGAGTGCGGAATCATCCCGTTTCGCGGTTTTCGCGGGCCCGGCCTGTCCGCCCACCGACCCCGCCCGACCGCTCACCGATCTGCCCGGTCGGTCAGCGGTGCCGAGCGCCTAGCATCCGGACATGGCCGACACCGCATCCACCGCCGCCCCGGTTCGCCGGCGCGTCTTCCACGCCGGCAGTCTCGGCATGATCGTCGGCGGCGTGCTCGCGCTAGTCGGCTCGCTGCTCCCCTGGGTCATCACGCCGTTCGGTTCGCTCTCCGGCGCAGCCGGTCCCGGTCTCTGGACGCTGAGCATGGCATTCCTGGCCGTCGCCGGTGCCCTGCTGCCGTACCGCAGGGTGGCCATCGCGCACAGCCTGATCCCCGGGCTGGTCGTCGCGGCCATCGTCGGATGGCAGGTGGCCCGCCTGATCAGCCTCAGCGCCAGCACCGACGCCTGGGGGCAACTGATGCCCGGCATCGGCCTGGTCATGGCCGCCGGTGCCGCGGTGGTTCTGATCCGCACCGGCATGCGCCTGGTCAAACTGAGCTGACGGCCGGTCACACCGCGTCGACAGCGGGGCGCGGCCGGCCGGGTCGACCCCGCTGCACGACGATCCGGCCGACCCGTGAAACCTTCCGCCGCCCGTACGCGTCATCCCGCTGAATCGACCGAGGACCACCCGCCACCCGGCGGCTGGCCCCGGTGCTGATCAGCTCGGGAGGAATCGTGTTGCTGGGTAGGTGGCTCGCCGCTGCGGGCCTGGTGGTGCTGACCGGTGCCGCCGTCGGGGCGTACACGATGGGCCCGGCCGCTGGCGACGGGCCGGCAGGCGGGGTGGCGACGCCCGCTGACGGTCCGGTGGGAGCGGCCGTGGGGGAGACCTCACCGTCCGGTGGGGCCCCGGCGGCGGTTGGCGTCCAGCCGCCCAACGGCGCGGCGGTGGCCGCCACGCCACGGCCGACGGCGACGGCGGACCCGCTGCTGTCCGGCAAGCGTCGGATCACCATCGTCCGGGTCGGCGCCTTCGAGTCGGGGCTGGCGCTGCTCGACGGTGGCCGGTTGGCCGAGGTGGACGACGACCGGGGCCGGCAGGTGTTCGTGCCGTCGCCGGTGGGTCCGGGACAGTTCCTCATCAAGGCGTACCACGGTGGTGGCACCGGGCAGCCGGTCTGCTGGCAGGTCCGCAACCCAGGCGACAGCCGGCCGCTGTACGTGCGGGGAGCCACCTGCCGGGCCGACGACCCGGCCCAGCGCTTCGAGATCACCGCCGTGGCCGACGGTGGTCCCCGTGAGTACCTGATCAGCAACCGGTGGGCCTACCTGCGGGACTCCGCACGATCCGGCCTGATCCTGGAGGAGTTGGGGGATGCTCCTCCGGCGAGTAGCTTCCGGTTCAACGACACCGGACCGGCACCCCGAAGGTAAGGCCGGGGCCACGACCAGCAGCGACAGTACGGGTGGGAACGTGAGTGAAACGCGACGCTGAGGAGTTCGACGCCTTCTACTCGGCGTCGGCGCAGCGGGTACTGGGCCACCTGTCCGCGATGACCGGCAGCCGGGCCGAGGCCGAGGACGCGGTGGCGGAGGCGTACGCCAGGGCCTGGGACCGCTGGGCGTCGGTACGAGAGTGCGACAGCCCGGAGGCGTGGGTCCGCCGTGTCGCGTACCGGATCGCGGTGAGCGCGTGGCGCAAGACGGTGAACCGGCTCCGTGCCCACCGCCGGGAGGTGGCCGGCCAGCAGGTCGAGATGACATCCGTCGATCACGTGGCGGTGGTGTCGGCGCTGCGGCGCATCTCTGCCGAGCAGCGGCGCGTGGTGGTGCTGCACCACCTGGTGGGGCTGAGCGTGACCGAGATAGCGGCGGAGATCGGCAGCAACGTGAACACCGTCAAGACCCGGCTGGCCCGGGGGCGCCGGGCTCTCGCCGTGCACCTGAGCGACGGCGCGTACGAGACCACCGGCGGGGGAGGCAGTAATGGGTCCTGAGCCGCATCTCGACGAGGCCCTGCGCGCGTTGGCCGGGCACGGTCGGCAGGGGAAGGTGCCGGCCGCGGTCGACATCCGACGCCGGGGCGACACCCGTCGTCGCCGTCGACGGGCCACGTCCGCCGCGCTGGGTGCCGTACTCGTCGGTCTGCTCGGCGCCGGCGCGGTCCTGGCCCGTCCCTTCGGGGGGCCGGACTCCCTGCCCGTCGGGCCGGCCGGACCGACGACGACGTCGACCACCGCGTCGGCCGGCCCCGACCCGGCCGGAACGTCCGGACCGCCGGGCGGTCCGTCGAGCAACGATCCGCTGCTGTCGGGACGGCGGCAGGTGACAATCGTCCGGGCGGCTGAGCAGAGCGGCGGGCTGTCGCTGCTCGCCGACGGCCGCCTGGCCGAGGTCGACGGGGACGAGGGCCGCCAGCTGTTCGTGTTCACGCCCCAGGGCCCCGGCACCTACCTGGTCCGGGCCGCGGAGCGGGGCGACGAACCGACCGACGTCTGTTGGGAGGTGCGGTCGTCGGGCAGCGAGCCGTTGCGGGTGGTCGCGGCCGCCTGTGCGCCGGAGGAGCCGAGGCAGCAGTTCACGGTCGTCCGGGACGGGCAACGCGGTGGCGAGCCGACGTACGCGATCAGCAGCCAATCGGCCTACCTGCAGAACTCACCGACCCGTGGCGTGATCATGGAGGAGTTGGGCGACGCACCGCTGACCACGCGGTTCCGGCTGGTCGACAACGGAGCCGCGCCGGGATGACCGGCCGGTGCCCGAGCGGGCAGCACGGGTGCCGGTCGGGCAGACCGGGCCATCAAACGGGCAACGCAATTGTGGTGGTTTGCCACCTGTGACGGTTATGGGCTGCCCGTTCGGCGGTGGTAGCCGGTCACCAAATCCACTGGATTGAACGGCAGGTGACCGGGGTCACCTGCCGTTCATCGGTGTTACAAAAAAGCACCCGAGCCGAACGGAGGTGTGCAGGTGGACGCGACCCAGCGCCGACAGCACATCCTCACCTTGGCTCGCCGTCAGGGTGACGTCGACGTGCGCAAGCTCGCCGCCGACCTGGGTGTGGCGCCGGAAACCGTCCGACGCGACCTGAGCCTGCTGGCCCAGCAGGGGCTGGTGCGCCGCACCCACGGCGGGGCGTATCCGGTGGAGACGGCCCGCTTCGAGACGACCCTGGAGACCCGGGCCACCCGGATGGTCGTGGAGAAGCGACGGATCGCCGCCGCGGCGGTGGAACACCTCGGCGACGCCGAGTCGGTGTTCATCGACGAGGGCTACACCCCGCAACTGATCGCCGAGGCGCTGCCCACCCACCGCCCACTGACGGTGGTGACCGCCTCCCTGCACACCGCGGCGGCGCTGGCCGCGTACCCGAGCCTCACCGTGCTGTTGCTCGGCGGCCGGGTCCGTGGTCGCACCCTGGCCACCGTCGACCACTGGGCCACCCGGATGCTCGCCGGCTTCGTCATCGACCTGGCCTACGTCGGCGCCAACGGCATCTCCCGCAAGCACGGACTCACCACGCCCGACCCGGCGGTGGCCGCCGTGAAGGCTCAGGTGATGGCGGTGTCCCGGCGGGTGGTGTTCGCCGGGGTGCACACCAAGTTCGGTGGGCACAGCTTCTGCCGCTTCGCCGACGTCGCGGACGTCGACACCATCGTCACGGACACCGCACTGCCGGCGTCCGAGGCGCACCGCTACTCACTGCTCGGCCCGGTGGTGCTGCGCGTCTGAGCGCCGCCGTCCGACCCACCGTTCCCTCACCATCACCCACCACCATGGAGGTTCGCTGTGCCTGAAACACGAACTCCTCGTCGACGGCGTGGACCCGCCGCGCTGGCCGCCGTCCTCGCCGTCACCTTGGTCTCGACCGCCTGTTCCGGAGCTGGCGGTGGTTCCTCCAGCGACGGCACCGCCATCACCGTGCTGATGGTCGGCAATCCGCAGATGGAGGACCTGGCCAAGGTCACCGCCGACAACTTCACCAAGGACACCGGAATCGAGGTGCGGTTCACGATCCTGCCGGAGAACGAGCTGCGCGACCGGGTCACCCAGGACGTCGCCACCCAGGGCGGCCAGTACGACGTGGCGACGATCGGGGCGTACGAGGCACCGATCTGGGCGCAGAACGACTGGCTGCACGAACTCAGCTCGTATGCGGACGCCGACACCGCGTACGACAAGGGTGACCTGCTGGAGCCGATGGTCGCCTCGCTCTCCGGCGCCGACGGCAAGCTCTACGCCGCCCCGTTCTACGGCGAGTCGTCGTTCCTGATGTACAACAAGGAGCTCTTCGCCGCCGAGGGCCTGACCATGCCGGAGCGGCCGACCTGGCAGCAGGTGGCCGAATTCGCCGAGCGGCTCGACGACGACGACGCGGCCGGCGTCTCCGGCATCTGCCTGCGCGGGCTGCCTGGCTGGGGTGAGCTGTTCGCGCCGCTGACCACTGTGGTGAACACCTTCGGTGGCACCTGGTTCGAGCAGGACTGGACGCCGAAGGTCAACGCACCCGAGTTCACCGAGGCGACGAAGTTCTACGTCGACCTGCTGCGCGAGCACGGCCAGCCTGGCGCGCCGCAGTCCGGCTTCACCGAGTGCCTCAACACGTTCGGGCAGGGCAAGGCGGCCATGTGGTACGACGCCACCTCCGCCGCCGGCCCCCTGGAGGACCCCAACGCCAGCACTGTCGCCGGCAAGGTCGGCTACGCGTACGCGCCGGTCAACAAGACCGAATCCGCCGGCTGGCTGTGGGCGTGGGCCCTGGCCATGCCGAAGACCACGAAGAACGCCGACGCCGCCTGGAAGTTCATTTCCTGGGCCACCGGCAAGGAGTACGAGAAGCTGGTCGGCTCGTCACTCGGCTGGTCCCGGGTGCCGGCGGGCAAACGCCAGTCCACCTACGAGATCGCCGAGTACCGGCAGTCCGCTGAGGCGTTCGCCGACATCACGCTCAAGTCCATCCAGGAGGCCGACCCGGTCAGCCCCGGGGTGCAGCCGCGACCCGCCCTCGGCGTGCAGTTCGTCGGCATCCCCGAGTTCGCCGACCTGGGTACGAAGGTGTCGCAGGAGGTGTCGGCCGCGATCGCCGGCCAGTCCACGGTCGAACAGGCGCTCGCCGCCGGCCAGCGGTTGGCCGAGGAAGCCGCCAGCAACCACCGGTAGCCGCCCGCCGGGGCCGGCCGACCGGCCGGCCCCGGCCCTGCCCCCGAGGCGGATCGATGACCACCACCAGCACCACCGGTGCGGACTCGCCCCCGCGACCCACCGTTCGTCCCACCCGTGGCGACCGGAGGCACCGCTGGGCCCGCCGGGCCCCGCTGCTGCCCGCCCTGGTCTTCGCCATCGTGGTGACGCAACTGCCCTTCCTGTTCACCCTCTACCTGTCCACGCAGAGCTGGAACGCGCTGCGGCCGGGCAGCCGCGAGTTCATCGGCCTGGCCAACTACGCCACCGTGCTCACCGACGGTCGGCTGCGCGCCGCGCTGCTCAACACGGTGGTGCTCACCGCCGCATCGGTGATCGCCTCCGTGCTGCTCGGCCTCGGCCTGGCCATCCTGCTCGACCGCAGGTTCCCCGGTCGGGGCGTCGTCCGCACCCTGCTCATCACCCCGTTCCTGGTGATGCCGATGGCGGCGGCGCTGCTGTGGAAACACGCCATCTACAACCCGTCCTACGGGCTGATCAACGGCATCCTCGGCGGCAGCACCGACTGGGTGTCGCAGTACCCGATGGTCTCCGTGGTCGCCGCGTTGGTCTGGCAGTGGACCCCGTTCATGATGCTGATCATCCTGGCCGGGTTGCAGAGCCAGTCCCTGGAGACGCTTGAGGCGGCCCGGGTCGACGGGGCCGGCCCGTGGCAGACCTTCACCCGGATCACCCTGCCCTACCTGCGGCCCTACCTGGAGTTGGGCGCCCTGCTGGGATCCATCTACCTGGTGCAGACCTTCGACGCGGTCTTCACCATCACCCAGGGTGGCCCGGGTCGGGCCACCACCAACCTGCCGTACGAGATCTACCTGACCACCTTCCGCAAGTTCGAGTACGGCGAGGCCGCCGCGGCCGGCGTCGTGGTGGTGATCGGCACCATCATCGTCGCCACCTTCGCGCTGCGGGTGATCTCCAGCCTGTTCCGGATGGAGGACGCGCGATGACCCGTACCGCGAATCCGGCCCGGCGCAGCGCGGGCCTGACCGGGGCGATCTGGACGGTGCTGGCGTGGCTGGCCGGGCTGCTGTTCTTCCTGCCGGTGGCGTGGATGGTGCTCACCGGTTTCAAGCGGGAGGTCGACGCCGCAAGCAACCCGCCGTCCTGGTTCTTCACCCCGGTGCTGGACGGCTACCGGCAGGTCTTCGACCGGGACATCACCCCGTACCTGCTCAACTCGGTGATGGCAAGCGTGCTGTCCACCGTGCTGGTGCTCGTGCTGGCCACCCCGGCGGCGTACGCGCTGTCGATCCGGCCGGTCGAGCGCTGGCGCGACGTGCTGTTCTTCTTCATCAGCACCAAGATGCTGCCGGTGGTCGCCGCGCTGCTGCCGATCTACCTGCTCGTGCAGGACCTCGGCATGCTGGACAACGTCTGGACCCTGATCGTGCTCTACACCGCCATGAACCTTCCGCTCGCGGTGTGGATGATGCGGTCGTTCCTGCTGGAGGTGCCGGCGGCGCTGATCGAGGCGGCGGCGATGGACGGCGCCAACCTGCTCGTCACCATCCGGCGGATCCTGCTACCGATCGTGGCGCCCGGCCTGGCCGCGACCGCGCTGATCTGCTTCATCTTCAGCTGGAACGAGTTCTTCTTCGCGGTCAACCTGACCGCCACCCGGGCCGGCACCTCGCCGATCTTCCTGGTCGGCTTCATCACGTCCGAAGGGCTGTTCCTGGCCCGGCTCTGCGCGGCGGCGACAATCGTGTCGCTACCGGTCGTGCTGGCCGGCTGGATCGCCCAGAAACAACTCGTCCGAGGACTCTCCATGGGGGCGGTCAAGTGAAGGCAGCAGTAATCGTCACGCCGGGCCAGATCAGCGTCGAGTCGGTACCGGACCCCACGCCCGGTCCCCGGGACGTGGTGGTCGAGGTCGCCGGATGCGGGATCTGCGGCACCGATCTGCACATCATGGACGGCGAGTTCGCGCCCGCGTACCCGATCGTGCCGGGCCACGAGTTCGCCGGCACCGTGGTCGCCCTCGGGCGGGACGTCACCGAACTGCGCGTCGGTGACGCGGTGGCCGTGGATCCGTCGCTGCACTGCGGCGAGTGCTACCAGTGTCGCCGCGCCCGGGGCAACCTCTGCGAACGGTGGAACGCCATCGGGGTCACCGTCTCCGGCGGGGCGGCCGAGTACGCGCTCGCGCCGGTACGCAACTGCGTGGTGCTGCCGTCCGGTGTCGCCCCCGCCGACGCCGCCCTCATCGAACCGCTCTCCTGCGCGGTGCGCGGCTTCGACGTGCTGCCCCGCCGGCTGGCCGACCATTACCTCATCTACGGTGCCGGCACCATGGGCCTGATGATGCTGGAGCTGGCGAAGCGCTGCGGTGCGGCAACCGTCAGCGTGGTCGACCTGAACCCGGACCGCCTCGCCACCGCCGTCGCGTTGGGCTGCTCGGCGAGCGCCGCCAACGCCGACGAACTGGACCGCCCGCGCGGCTGGGACGTGGTCATCGACTGCACCGGGGTCGAGGCCGCCATCTCCGACGGCCTGGGGCGGGTCGCCCCCGCCGGCACGTTCCTCCAGTTCGGCGTCTCCGAGTACGCCACCCGGGTGCCGGTCGAGCCGTACCGCATCTACAACAAGGAGATCACCGTCACCGGCTCGATGGCCGTGCTGCACAGCTTCGACCGCGCCGCCGAGCTGTTCGCGGCCGGCGTCCTGGACCCGCAGGTCTTCATCAGCCACCGCTTCCCTCTGGCCGCCTACGCCGACGCGATGTCGCAGTTCCGCTCCGGCATCGGTCGCAAACTCCTCATCACCTGACCCACCCCACCACCCTCGGCCCGCCCCTCCCGCCGCTGCCGATCATGCAGTTGTGGCACCGGAAATACGGTGAATGCACCACTTTCGTAGGTGCCACAACTGCATGATCAGCCACGTGTCGTGGTCGGGCGCGCGGCGTGGTGAGGGACGCGGCGTGGTGAGGGACGCGGCGTGGCGAGGCGTGTGGCATGGTCGGGCGGGCGGCATGGTCAGCTGTGCGGCATGGGCGGGTGGGCGGCGGGGTACCGGGCCGGGGTGCGGATGGACAAGACCGAGCGTGAAGAACTCCGTCGGCTCGTGGCGGACTTCAGACGGTGGGGTCAGCTCGCCACGACGGCACAGAACTGGCACCGGGCGGTCCAGCGTGCGGCCAGCAGCGCCGAAGAGGTCATGCGGGCCCGCAGCGTCCTGGTCGACCGGTCCGGCCAGCCAGCCTGGCGCGTACTCCCGCTGGGGGAGAACGACCGCGACATCGTCCGACGGCTACGGGAACGAGCCAAGCTTCCCGCGACGACGAACGCCGACCGTGCCCTGCTGCGCCTGCTCACCGATGACGCCCCCCGCGCCGCCGCCGACCTCGCACCGATGCTCGACGTACGCCGCTACCTCACCGGGCCGGCGAGGAAACAGTCGGCGGCCACCGCGGCGACGTTCCTGCGTCACCGGCACGCGGAGGTCATCGCCGCCGAGGGCCCCGAGCGTCTGGCGCAGCTCGGCGTCCACACCGCACCCCCTGACCCGGCCCGGGACAGCCTGGACGATCTGCTCGACCCGGTCCTTCGCTTCGCGCTCCTCGCCGAGCGAAGCGACCGGGAGCCAGCTGGGCGGTCCGGGTCCGAGCCTGGACGGTCCGGCTCCGAGCCAGCTGGGCGGACCGGCCCTGCGTCCAACGAGCAGACCGGCCCTGCGCCGGAGCTGGCTGGGTGGACCGGTCCGGAGCCGGAGCTGGTGGACCGGTCGGTCTTCGGGGGCCTGCCGGCAGCCCTGGCCGCCATCGACAAGGTCATGGCCGGCGAAGCCCCGTACCGGTCGGCGGCCCGTGAAGCGGGCGAGAAGGTCAGACATGCCGAGGTGCGACGGATCCTGCGGGACATGCCGGTGGAGGCGTTGCGGACCGTCACCCGCGACCGGTTCCGACTCGGGCCGCTTGCCGACGCGGGAGTCACCACGGTGCAGGACGTGTTGCAGCGCGGCGCGTCGCTTCAGGCGCTTCCGGGTGTTGGTGAGACCTCGGCCCGGCGGATGCTCGGCGCAGCCCGCACCCTCTGGCAGGCCACGTACGACGACACGCCGGTTCGTATCGACGTCGACCACCGCCACCCGGAGGCCACGCACCTGCTGCGGTGCCTCGCCGAGTGGGACGCGCGCCGACGGACGCGCGGTGCGGCAGCCGACCTCGAACGGGCCGCCGAACTCGCGCCGCTGGGCAGCGCCATCGACCGTAGGACCAGCCACCTTCTCGTGGTGCCGACCCGAGGGCTTGTCGCCACCGGCCTGCGCGAGAGCATCCAGATCGTCATCAGGCGCGCCGAACTGCTCGGTGGGGCGCCGCCGGCCGGTCGGCGGCGCCGGCGTGTCGATCCGTGGGAGGACTTCCTCAAACGACCCGCCGACTACCTCGCCATGCTCGCCGAGCTGGGATTCACCAGCGGCGACGAGAACGCGGTGCACGGCGATCTCCCAGACGAGATCATCCAGGCGGTACGCGACCAGGCGCTCGACGGCGCACACCTGACCGCGTCCCTGCGCGGTTATCAGAGCTTCGCCGCGCGCTTCGCCCTGGTCCAACGCAAGGTCATCGTCGGGGACGAGATGGGCCTCGGGAAGACCGTCGAGGCGCTCGCGGTCCTGGCGCACCTGCACAGCCGGGGAAGTACCCACTTCCTGGTGGTGTGTCCCGCCGCCGTGGTGACCAACTGGGTCCGCGAGATCGGCGGCAAGTCGACGCTTCGTCCACACCGGGTGCACGGTCCGGAACGCGATGCCGCGGCCCGCACCTGGCTGCGGGACGGGGGCGTGGCGGTCACCACCTACGAGACCCTCGCCTGGTGGGAGCCGCAGCTGCGGGAACTCCCTGACCTGGCGTGCGTCGTGGTCGACGAGGCCCACTACGTCAAGAACCCGCAGGCGCAGCGGTCAGTCAGGACGAAGGAGCTCGTCGCGCGCGCCGACCGGGCCATCCTGCTCACCGGTACGCCGCTGGAGAACCGGGTCGACGAGTTCCGCAACCTCGCCTCCTACGTACGCCCCGATCTCACCGTCGACGCCACCGACCTGTCACCCCCGCGGTTCCGGCGGCAGATCGCCCCGGCGTACCTGCGCCGCAACCAGGACGATGTGCTCGACGAACTGCCCGAACTCATCGAGGTCGAGGAGTGGCTGCCGATGTCCTCGGCGGACACCGGCCGCTACCGCGAGGCGGTCGAGCGGGGCAACTTCATGCAGATGCGCCAGGCGGCCATGCTTCAGGCCGCCGAGTCCACGAAGGTGCAGCGCCTCGTCGAGATCGTCCGGGAGGCGGCGGAGAACGAGCGCCGAGTCATCGTCTTCTCCCACTTCAGGGAGGTACTCGACGTGATCGCCCGTACCCTTCCCGGCCCGGTCTTCGGCCCACTGACCGGCTCGGTACCGGCCAACCACCGGCAGCGGATGGTGGACGACTTCTCGGCCGCCCGCCACGGCGCTGTCCTGGTGGCCCAGATCGTGGCCGGTGGTGTCGGGCTGAACATCCAGTCGGCCTCCGTCGTGGTCATCTGTGAACCTCAGCTCAAGCCGACCACCGAGGCGCAGGCCGTCGCCCGGGCGCACCGGATGGGGCAGGTCCAGTCGGTGCAGGTGCACCGGCTGCTCTCCGAGGAGGGCGTCGATCAGCGGATCACCGAACTGCTGGCGGGCAAGCGACGCATCTTCGACGAGTTCGCCCGGCTCAGCGACCTGGCCGACGCCAGCCCGGAAGCGGTGGACCTCTCCGAGGCCGAACTCGTCCAGGAAGTGGTCGCAGCCGAGCGCCAACGCCTCCTCACCCCCGCGCCCAACCTCCCGCCCCAGCACGCGCCTTCGTAACTCACGTCGCCGAACTGTGGCAGTAAAGGTGCCAGCCACCCGGCGTGTCGGCTACCGCGACTGCCACGGATCCGAAGTGTCACCGTCCTCGGTCCAGCGTGTCTGCCTGAGGGTGGTGGTGAGGAGGTTGCGGGCGGCGGTGGCCACGGCACAGTCGGGGACTCGCTAACGAAAGGTTTCCAAGATCTCGTTCCTGGGTTGACCGACAGTAAGCGAGGCGCTGGCGGTGCCGACGCAGGTCAGTCGACTCGGAGTGAATCAGTGATCGCTTCGGCGAGCGCCGGGTTGCTGGACACGGCGACGAGGACTACCTGCTGGTCGGGGACCACCACCACCTGCCGCGTCCGGCCATCCGGCAGCACGTCGCCGCCCCGGAGGACGGGGTGGCCGAATGCTTCGCCCGCTTCGGTCGCCAGCTGTGCCACCGGGTCGAGATCGAGATTCGCGCGCCTTATCTCGGCGTAGTCGACGCGAGGTCTCGGCAACACGGCGCAGCCCGCGATCACATCGACATCCACGATGTAGGTGTCGCGCATCGGCGTACCGCATTTGGTGGCATTGCGCGGCCACGCCGCCGGCACCGAGATCCGTACCCCCTTGCTGGCCACCTCTTGCTGGGGAGTTGGACCGTGGTCACGTATGGCCGCAGTCACCACCGTGGCGAGGGCGAGAACCGCCCCGATCGCGACGGCGGCGACCGCCATCCGTAAGCCCCGGCGGCTCCTCAGGTCGAGGCTCATTCATGCCCCCCGCCAGTTGTCCGGCTGTCATTCGGAAAGAGCCGGCCTCGCGTGTCACTGCGGGAGCAGAGTTCCTGACGAAGGTCTGCGAGACGACGAGACCTGGCGAGGCGGAGTTCCACGGGATGTCCAGGAAGGCCATCAGGAACCCGACAAGCTTGTCTTCGTCGTAGATCAGTCTCGGCCAGGCGTTGTCGGGAAAGACGTACGCCTCGGCGAGCGACTTGACCACCGGCCCGACCAGGTCCTCCTGGTCGGGCCGCACGGACAGCGCCAGCGCCGCCCGGTAGTTGTCTCGCGTGACCCTTTCCAACCGCATGCGGCGGACCATAGTGGGCGGGCGAGGGCATTGGCGACCCGGTTCCGCCAGCCCCGAACGCCCCGGTAGCCGCTCGCCTCACGATTTCAGCAGCGCGCCTGACGAGGGTCCGCGCGACGACGTGGCCCGGGTGAGGCGGGTGGCGACGATTGTGGCGGCCAGGACGGAGACGGCGGCGACCGGGCCGATCCAGGCCGGGCTGAGGCCGACGGCGAGCACCGTGCCGCCGAGCGCGGCGCCGAGGGCTCCGGCGGCACCGGCGACCGAGATGTTGACGGCGGCGACCAGGCCGGTGGTGGCCGCGTCGACCTGACCCATCAGCCAGGTCTGGACCAGCGGCACGACCAGGAACGCTGCCGCGCCCAGCAGGGCGAGCCCGGCCAGCGCCAGCGGGGCCACCGGCAGCAGCAGCGGCTGGACCAGCAGGATCGCCGTCAGCGCGCCGACGGCGAGGGGCAGCCGGCGGGCGATCGCCTCGGGGCGTACCCGGCCGGCGAGCAGGTTGCCGGCGATGGTGCCGAGGCCGTAGCCGACCAGACCGACACTTACCCAACCGGGGCTCAGCCCGGTGACGGTGCGCAGCATCGGCGCGACATAGGTGAAGGCGGCCACGAACCCGGTCAACGCCAGCAGGGTGACGCCGAGCCCGGCGTAGATGCCGGCGCGGAGCAGCGCACCGACGCTGTCCCGGATGCCGGCCGGTGGCGGGTTGGGAATGCGGGGGCAGAAGACGAGCACACCGAGCAGCCCCAGCGCGGCCATGCCGGCCACGGCCACGAAGGTGACCGGCCAGCCGTACGCCGCACCGATCAGGCTGCCCAGCGGCAGGCCGAGCACGGTGGCCAGGGCGAACCCGCCGAACAGCCGGGCCACCGCGACGGTCTGCCGCTCCGGCGGCACCGAGGCCATGGCCACCTGGGAGGCCACCGCCATGAACAGCGCCTGGGCCAGCGCCGAGCCCAACCGGGCCGACAGCAGCATCGGGTACGAGGTGGCCATGGCGCTGGCCACCGCGGACGCCGTGGCCAGCGCCATGGTGCCGGCGAGCAGTTCCCGGCGGGGTAGCCGGCGGGTCAGCACGGTGGCGACCGGGCCGCCCACGGTGACCACGATCATGTACGCGGTGACCAGCTGTCCGGCGGCGGCAACGGAGACGTCCAGGTCGGTGGCGACCTGGGGGAGCAGGCCGACAAGCACGAACTCGGCGGTGGCCACGGCGAACGAGCAGACGAGGAGCACATAGACGATCACAGGCGGACGCTAAAGCCTCACACCGACGTTAGAGTCAAGCGATGCGGATCGGAGAGTTGAGCGCCCGGACCGGCGCGTCGGTGCGGATGCTGCGGTACTACGAGGAGCAGGGTCTGCTGACGCCGGTACGCACCGAGTCGGGCTACCGGATCTACCAGGAATCCGACGTCGACCGGGTCGCCCGCATCCGGTGCATGCTGTCGGCCGCGCTGCCGTCCGGAGTGGTCGGGCAGGCGCTGCGGTTCCTCCTGGACGGTCGGGCCACGATCCCCGACGAGCCGGCTGATCGTGCCCGACTGGCCGACACCCTTCAGGGCGAGTTGGACCTGCTGACCGAGAAGATCGAGTCGCTGCGGTCCAGCCGGGACCTGCTCGCCACCATCGTCGCCGACGTACGCGGTGACGTGGTGGGGCCCGGCCATCCCGGTGACCCGGGCGGCGCGGTGGCCCGCCGGTCGGTCCGCAAGGCTGGCCCGGCGGTCGGTCTCGCCCGCTGAGCTGCCGCTCCGGCCCGCTCGGCCGGGAGGCCGCAGACCGTGCCGCTCAGGCCCCGTTCGGCGGCGGCGTGGCGAGCCCGGATCGTGCCGCTCAGGCCCCGTTCGGCGGCAGCGTGGCGAGCCCGGATCGTGCCGCTCAGGCCCCGCTCGGCGGCGTGGGCAGCCGCAGGCCGTGCATGCCGCCGTCGACGGCGAGCACGCTGCCGGTGGTCGATCCGGACAGCGGACTGGCCAGGTACGCGACTGCGGCGGCCACCTCCTGCGGGGTGGTGAGGCGACCGGTGGGCTGGCGGGCCTGCAACGCGGCCAGTTCCGCCGCCGGATCGTCGGCGGCGTCGAGCAGCCGACGCACCCACGGGGTGTCGGCCGTGCCCGGGTTGACGCAGTTCACCCGGATGCCGGCGGTTACGTGGTCGGCGGCCATCGCCAGGGTGAGCGCCTGCACCGCTCCCTTGCTGGCGCTGTAGAGGGCCCGCTGCGGCAGCCCGAGCCAGGCGGCGATGGAACCGATGTTGACGATCGCGGCGTGCGCGGAGGCGCGCAGGTGTGGCAGCGCGGCCCGGGTCACCCGGACGATACCGACCACGTTGACGTCGAGAACCCGGTGCCATTGCTCATCGTTGTCGGCCTCGATGGTGCCGATCGCACCGACGGCGGCGTTGTTGACCAGGACGTCGAGGCCGCCGAACGCGGCATGGGCGGCGGCGATCGCGGCCCGCACGGACACGTCGTCGGTCACGTCGGCGGTCAGGCCGAGCAACGGCTCGGGTATCTGCTGCGGGTTCAGGTCCAGGCAGGCCACCCGGGCGCCACGCTCGGCCAGCAGGGTGGCGGTGGCCAGGCCGATGCCGGAGGCACCGCCGGTGACCACCGCCGCCAACCCGGCGAACTCGCCCGCGCCGGCGGCGGCTCTGCCGGCGAACGCCTGCCCGTCGCCGGTCACGCCGGTGCCAGCGTCTGCCGTTGCCGGCCCAGGCCGTCGATCTCCAACTCGACCACGTCACCGGCGACCAGGTACGGCTTGGGTTCCGGCTGCCCGAGGGCGACGCCGGCCGGGGTGCCGGTGTTGATGACGTCACCGGGGTAGAGCACCATGAACTGGCTCAGGTAGCGGACGATCTCGGCCACCGGGAAGACCATGTCCTTGGTGGTGCCGTCCTGCCGGAGCACACCGTTGACCCAGAGCCGCAGGCCGAGGTCCTGCGGATCGGGGACCTCGTCGGCGGTCACCAGCCACGGGCCGAGCGGGTTGAACGTCTCGCAGGACTTGCCCTTGTCCCACTGGCCGCCCCGGTCGAGCTGGAACTCCCGTTCCGAGACGTCGTGCGAGATGGCGTACCCGGCGACGCAGTCCATGGCCGCCTCGGCCGACGGCAGGTAGCGCGCCTTGCGGCCGATGACGACGGCGAGTTCGACCTCCCAGTCCGTCCTGGTGCTGCCGCGGGGCACCAGCACGGGGTCGTCGGGACCGACCACCGTGTCCGCCGCCTTGAGGAAGACCACCGGCTCGGCGGGCAGGGCGGCCCCGGTCTCGGCGGCATGGTCGCGGTAGTTCAGCCCGATGCAGACGATCTTTCCGGGGTGCAGTGGGGGGCCGATCCTTAGCCCGGTGCCGTCGATCGGCGGCAGGTCGTGCGGGACGATGCCGGCCAGCCGGGCCGGGCCGTCGGCCGCCAGGAAGGCGGCGTCGACGTCGCCGATGACCCCGCTGAGGTCACGGAGTTGGGCGGCCTCGTCGAGCAGTGCCGGCGTTTCCTGCCCCGGCGGACCCACTCGCAGCAGCTTCACCGTCACCCCCAGATACCGCGTCACCGACGAGCCGGCAAGACATGTGATGTCTATCAGGTGATCGTGACGCCTCACAAGGGCCATGATCGACGGTGTCGTCCTCGTCGGTCGAGGTCGCACGGCCCGACCGGGTCGCAGGTCCCGCCCGGCGCAGGGCCGTACGACCTGTCCGGAGGGGACTCCGGCCGCTGGTCCGTCCCACGTCCGCACGCTGCACTGGAAGCAGGACGGAGAGGAGTGAGGACGATGTCGTATCTGATTGTTGTCGGCGTCGATGGTTCGGACGGTGGGCGACGTGCCCTGCAATGGGCGGTCGGTGAGGCGGCCGAGCG
This sequence comes from Micromonospora sp. NPDC000442, assembly GCF_042898635.1. Taxonomy (NCBI): domain Bacteria; kingdom Bacillati; phylum Actinomycetota; class Actinomycetes; order Micromonosporales; family Micromonosporaceae; genus Micromonospora; species Micromonospora sp. NPDC000442. The sequence goes on from NZ_JBIAYZ010000006.1 coordinate 43,702, forward strand.
CAACGGCACCGTGCAGGCGGTGACCGCCTGGCGGTGGGACGGCCTGGACGGTGGCGCGATGGTCGCGCCGAACCCGGTCGAGGAGGAGGAGCGGGCCACCGCCCTGCTGGCCCGGGAGATCGGCGAGGTCACTCGGGGCACGTCGACGGCACCGGTTTCGGCCGAGGTCGTCGAGGGGCGGCCGGCCGACGTGCTGACCGCCGCCGCCCGTGGCGCCGACCTGCTGGTGCTGGGCAGTCACGGGCACGGCCGGCTGCGGCACACCGTGCTCGGCTCGGTCAGTGAGGAGTGCGTACGCAAGGCGACCTGCCCGGTGGTGGTGCTCCCGGTGCCGGTTCCGGCGCCGAGCGGCCCCGCCGTGCCGGCGGTGCCGGCCTGACGGCGGCCGACGGGGGTTGCCGGTCTCTGACATGCTCTGGGCCGTGACGACCGGCCACCCCCGTTCCCACCGCCGCGCCCGCCGGATCCGGTTCGGGCTCCTGTTCAGCCTCGGCATCGTGATCGCCCTGGCCGTGGCGGCCGTGATCGTGCTGCGCCCGCCGGGGCCCCGCCCGCTGTTCCAGATGCCGGTCGCCTGCGGGGAGACCTGGCAGGTCGGCACCTACCCGGGGCACGGCGACTACGACGTGGACTTCTTCCCGCTCTCCGGCGACCCGTGGGGACAACCGGTGCTCGCCTCCTACGAGGGCACCGTCACCGTGGCCGGGATCAACGGATCGCTGGGTGGTCGTACCCCGGACAATCCGGACGGCCCGCGGGGTCGTGGTGGTGGCTACTGGGTGAAGATCGACCACGGCGGCCGGTGGGAGACCCAGTACCTGCACCTGCTGGAGCCGCCGCTGGTGCAGGCCGGCCAGCGGGTCGTCCAGGGCCAGCAGATCGGCCGGATCGGCAGCACCGGCAACTCCGGTGCCCCGCACCTGCACTACGAGCAGCGGCGGGGCTGGGAGAAGGTGGAGACCTACTTCGACGGTGCCCCGTCGGGCATCACTCAGGACGACGCCGAGTACACGCTGCGGCTGACCAGCAACAACTGTCCGTAGCGGGCGATGTCGTACCCACCTGATGGGGTACGGCCATGGGTGTTCTCTATGACTACTTCCGCGCGGCGGACGACGCCGCCGCGATCGGGTTGATGGCGGAGCTCGACGGCGGCCCGGTCGCCGTGTCGGGGGGGCGCCCCGGGGTGGACGCGATCGACCTCAAGGGCATCGAGCCGGCGGTGACCCTCGGCAAGCTGGTCGGCTTCGTGCGCGGGCTGGCCTGGTCCACCGACCTGATCGAGCAGCGGCTGATCTGGAGCGGCGGCGACGAAGGGCCATGGTTGATCGTCCTCGACGACGCCACCAGGGACACCCTGGCGTCGATCACCGCCGCTCAGTCGCCCGAGCTGTCGGCGCGGTGGGGGCAGATCGAGGAGCTGGCCTGGGGTGACCCGCTGCCGCCGGATGAACTGCTGCCGGTGATCGAGGAGATCAGCGCCCTGGCCCGCCGCGCCCGGGCCGCCGGCCACCACCTCTACTGCTGGTGCTGCCTCTGACCGCCCGGGTCACAGCTTGACGGCGAACGTGTCCGCCCGCCGGTCCGAGCCCTGCCGGCCGGCGGGTTTGCGGTTAGCGTGGGCGAGCAGGGAGGCGGCGACCAGGGCATTTTGCCATGTTTTGTGTTGACATCGATTGGTCGGGGGACCAGACTCGCAAGATCTTTCGACTGCCGGGGAAGAATCCAGGGGGAGGACCATGTCCAGGACCAGATTCAGGTTGGCCGGCGCGACGATCGCCCTGATGCTCGCCGCCGTGGCGGGATGCAGTGGGGGCGAGGGCGTCGACGTCGACGGCAACGACACGGCGGGTGCCGGAGGCGTGCTCAACGCCGCGATCGGCGGCGAGCCCGACCAGCTCGACCCGCACAAGACCTCCGCCTACTACAGCTTCCAGGTGTTGGAGAACGTCTTCGACACGCTCGTCGAGCCGGACGCCAACCTGGAGATGAAGCCTTCCCTGGCCACCGAGTGGACCACCAGTGAGGATCAACTGACCTGGACGTTCACCCTCCGCGAGGGCGTGAAGTTCTCCGACGGCTCGCCGCTGACCGCCGAGGACGTCGTCTACTCCTACAACCGGATCATCGACGAGAAGCTGAACAACGCGTACAAGTTCGGCACCGTGAAGTCGATCGAGGCCACCGACCCGAAGACCGTGGTGGTGACCCTCAACGCGCCGACCCCGAACCTGCTGGCCAACCTCGGTGGCTTCAAGGGCGTGGCGATCGTCCAGAAGTCCAACGTGGAATCCGGTGAGATCACCACCAAGCCGGTCGGCAGCGGGCCGTTCGCCGTGGAGAACTACAGCTCCGGCGACAGCATCCGGCTGGTCCGCAACGACAACTACTGGGGCGAGAAGCCCAAGCTGGACGGCGTCCGGTTCACCTTCGTCAGCGACCCCACGGTCGCCCTGCAGAACCTGCGTGGCGGCGAGGTGCACTGGACCGACAACCTGCCACCGCAGCAGGTGCCGGCGCTGCTCGACGGGGACGACCCGGCGGTGCAGTCGGTGCCGTCGACCGACTACTGGTACCTCGCGCTGAACCAGGCGCGCAAGCCGTACGACGACGTCAACGTCCGTCGGGCGATCGCCTTCGCGCTGGACCGTGAGGCGATCACCAAGGCCGCCAAGTTCGGGCTGGCCACGGTCAACCAGACGGCCATCCCACAGAACAGCGCCTTCTACTACGAGTACGCGCCGTTCTCGCACGACGTGAACCAGGCCAAGCAACTGCTCGACCAGGCCGGGGTGAGCGGCCTGACCATGGACCTCATGGTCACCAGCGAGTACCCGGAGACGGTCACCGCCGCCCAGGTCATCGCCTCGCAGCTGGAAGCCGTCGGGATCACCGTCAAGATCCGTACGCTGGACTTCGCCCAGTGGCTCGACGAGCAGGGCGCCGGCAAGTTCGACTCGTTCATGCTCGGCTGGCTGGGCAACATCGACCCCGACGAGTTCTACTACGCCCAGCACCACAGCGACGGCACGTTCAACTTCCACGAGTACGCCAACCCGAACGTGGACCGGCTGCTCGACCAGGCCCGAACGGAAACCGACCAGGCCGCCCGCAAGCAGCAGTACGAGCAGGTGGCCAAACAGATCGTGGACGACGCCAGCTACATCTACCTCTACAACCCCGACGTCGCCCAGGGCTGGTCGAAGCAGGTCAGCGGCTACGAGGTACGCACGGACCGGGCGATCCGGTTCCGCGACGTGGCTCTCGCCCGGTGACCCGGCGGGGGACCTCAGGTGGCCCGCTTCGTCATCCGTCGGCTGTTGCAGTCGGCCGTGGTACTGCTCGGCGTGACCCTCGTGGTGTTCCTGCTGCTCCAACTGGTGCCGGGTGACCCCGTCCGGGTCGCCCTCGGCACCCGCTTCGACCCGCAGACGTACGAGGCGCTGCGGGCCCGGGCGGGGTTGGACCAGCCACTTGTGGTGCAGTATTTCGACTACCTGCGGCGGGCGCTGACCGGCGACCTCGGGGTCAGCTTCCGCAGTGGACGCCCGGTCACCGCGATCGTGCTGGAGCGGCTGCCGGCGACCCTGTCGCTGGCGGTCACGGCGGTGGTGTTCGCCATGGCGATCGCCTTTCCACTGGGGATCGTCTCGGCCATCCGCAGCGGCTCGCTTGTCGACCACGCGGCCCGGGTGTTCAGCCAGTTCGGTGTCTCGGTGCCGGATTTCTGGATGGGGATCATGGGCATCCTGCTCTTCTCCGGGGTGCTCGGGTGGCTGCCACCGTCGGGGTACGTCGCGCTCACCGAGGATCCGGGGCGCTGGGCGTCCCACGTGGCGCTGCCCGCCGCCACGGTCGGTCTGGTCACCGCCTCGATCCTCACCCGGTTCATCCGCTCGTCGATGCTGGAGGTGCTCTCCGAGGACTACGTGCGCACCGCGGAGGCGAAGGGTCTGCGTACCCGGGTGGTGGTGTTGCGGCACGTGCTGCGCAACGCCCTCATTCCGGTGGTGACCGTGGTGGCGGTGCAGTTGGCCAGCCTGCTCGGCGGGGTGATCGTGATCGAGGTGCTGTTCGCCTGGCCCGGCATCGGGCGGCTCACCTACGACGCCGTCGCGGCCCGGGACTATCCGGTCCTCCAGGGCGCGGTGCTGCTGGTGGCGGCGCTGTTCCTCCTGGTCAACCTGTTGGTCGACATTCTCTACGCCCGTCTCGACCCGAGGATCACGGTCAAATGAGCGAGCAGACGGTCAACCGTGAGGGTCAGCTGCGTCGGGTGCTCGCCGTGCTGCGGCGCGATCCGCTGGCCCTGACCGGCAGCCTGGTGCTGGTGGTGCTGGTCGTGGTGGGCGTGGGCGGCTCCTGGCTGGCGCCGTCGGGAATCAACGAGGTGAACGTCGACCAGATGCTTGAGCCGCCGAGCTGGGCACACCCGTTCGGCACCGACGAACTGGGCCGTGACGTGCTCAGCCGGGTCATGGTCGCCGCCCGGGTGTCGTTGCAGGTCGGCCTGGTCAGCGTCGGAATCGCACTGGTGGTGGGGGCGACCCTCGGGCTGTTCGCCGGCTACTACCGAGGCTGGCTCGACAACGTGCTGATGCGCTGCATGGACGTGCTGTTCGCGTTTCCGGTGCTGCTGCTGGCGGTGGCGATCGTGGCGGTGCTCGGCCCGGGACTGGTCACCGCGATGGTGGCGATCGGGGTGGTCTACACACCGATCTTCGCCCGGGTGACCCGGGCCGGCGTGCTCTCGGTGCGGGAACAGGTCTTCGTCCGGGCCGCGGTCTCGGTCGGCGCGTCCGACCTGCGGATCATGCGTCGGCACGTGTTGCCGAACATCGCGGCACCGCTGATCGTGCAGACGTCGCTCTCGCTGGCCTTCGCGATCCTCTCCGAGGCGGCGCTGTCATTCCTCGGCCTCGGCGTCCAACCGCCCGATCCGGCCTGGGGCCGGATGCTGTTCGACGGGCGCGGGTTCGTCACCGATGCCTGGTGGCTGGGCTTCTTCCCCGGTGCGGCGATCTTCCTCACCGTCCTGGCGTTCAACCTGGTCGGTGACGCGCTGCGGGACGTGCTGGATCCCCGCCAGCTCACCGTCAGCGAAGCCAGGAGGAGCACCGCATGAAGCCGGTACTGGCCGTCGAGGACCTCACCGTCACCATCGGCACCCGGCGTGGTCCGGCCCGCGCCGTCGCCGGCGTCGACTGGTCGGTGCGGCCGGGGGAGACCCTGGCACTGGTCGGCGAGTCCGGCAGCGGCAAGAGCATGAGCGTGCTCGCCGCGACCGGGCTGGCGCCGCGCACCGCCCAGGTGACAGGGCGGGTGCACCTGCTCGACACGGAGCTCACCGGGGTGACCGAGGAACGCCGTCGGCGACTGCGTGGGCGGCACATCGGGTTCGTCTTCCAGGATCCGATGACCTCGCTCAACCCGGTGCTCACCGTCGGCCGGCAGGTCACCGAGGCCGCCGAGGAACACCTCGGGCTGACCCGGCGGGCCGCCCGGTCCCGCGCCGTCGAACTGCTGGACATGGTCGGCATCCCGTCGGCGGGGCAGCGGGTGGAGGCGTACCCGCACCAGTTCTCCGGCGGCATGCGCCAGCGGGTGGTCATCGCCATGGCGCTGGCCTGTGAGCCGGACCTGCTGATCGCCGACGAACCGACCACCGCCCTCGACGTCACCACCCAGGCCCAGATCGTCGAGTTGGTCGCCGACCTGCAACGGCGCCTCGGCACCGCGGTCGTCTGGATCACCCACGACCTCGGTGTGGTCGCCGGCATCGCCGACACCGTGGCGGTCATGTACGGGGGCCGGATCCTCGAACAGGGGCCGGTCGACGCCGTCTTCGGTGCCCCGTCGCACCCGTACACCAAGGCCCTGCTGGCCGCCCGTCCGGACCCGGCGGCCGGCAGCGCTGAACTGGTCACCATCGCCGGTGCGCCGCCCAGCCCGTTGGAACTGCCGCCGGGCTGCGCGTTCTGGCCCCGCTGCCCGGTGCGGGGGGACGCCCGCTGCGAGCACGAACTTCCGCCGCTGGTACCGGTCTCGGCCGGCCACCAGGTCCGCACCTTCTACCCGCAGCCGAGCGACGGGGAGCGCCGATGAGCGAGCGGCAGCGAGCGGATCATCAGCACCGTACGGTCGTGCCGGCCGACGGCACGGCGCACGCTGCGGTGCCGAAGCAGCGGGAACCGGGCGAGGTGGTGGCCGAACTCGACGATCTGGCGGTGTGGTTCCCGACGCCGGCCGGTGTCGTGCGGGCCGTCGACGGCGTGTCGTTACGGGTACGGCGGGGGGAGACGCTGGGGCTGGTCGGCGAGTCCGGCAGCGGCAAGACCACCGCCGGGCTCGCCCTGCTCCGGCTGGTGGATCCCACCTCCGGTACGGTCCGGGTCGCCGGCCAGGACGTCACCCGGTGGTCCCGGCGGCGGCTACGTACACTGCGTCGTCGGGTGGCCATGGTGTTCCAGGACCCGCAGGCGTCCCTGGATCCCCGGCTCACCATCGGAGCGAGCATCGCCGAGCCGCTGATCGTGCATCGACTCACCGACGGCGGTGCCGCCCGTCGCCGCCGGGTCGACGAACTGCTCGACATGGTCGGGTTGCGCGGCGACCTGGCCGACCGGCATCCCCACGAACTCTCCGGCGGCCAGCGGCAGCGGGTCGGCATCGCCCGTGCCCTGGCCGGCGAACCGGACTTGATCGTGCTGGACGAACCGATCGCCTCGCTCGACCTGAGCGTGCAGGCGCAGATCATGAACCTGCTCCGCCGGCTGCAACGGGACCTGGGCCTGACCTATCTCTTCATCGCCCACGATCTGGCCGCCGTGGAGCACATGAGCGACCGGATGGCGGTGATGTACCTGGGGCGGATCGTGGAGAGCGGCACACCGGCGCAGATCTGGCGGAATCCGGCCCACCCGTACACTGCGGCGCTGCTGTCCGCGGTGCCGGTGGCCGACCCGCAGGCCGAGCGGGAACGCCGCCGGATCATCCTCAGCGGTGACATCCCCAGCCCGGTGGACCCTCCGGGCGGCTGCCGGTTCCGTACCCGCTGCCCGCAGGCCCGGCCGGAGTGCGCCGAGACCGATCCGGTGCTGGCCGAGGTCGACCCCGACCACCGTGCGGCGTGCCTGTTCGCCAAGGAGGCCGTGCGAGCCATGCGCGCGGTGTGACCACGGTGCCCGGCCGGCGTTCGGCGGTTCAGGGCGTCCGCAGCGGCCGGAACGCGGCGCGTACCTCGGCGGAGAAGAGTTCGGGCTCCTCCCAGGCCGCGAAGTGGCCGCCACGGTCGACCTCGTTGAAGTACGCGACGCCGGGGTAGACGGTTTCGACCCAGCTACGTGGGGCAGCCCAGATCTCGCCGGGGAACGCCGTGAAGGCGACCGGGACAGCGACCGGTGGCGGCGGCTGGCCGGCCGCGTCGGCGGCCGCCTGGAATCGTCCGAACTCCCAGTACCACCGGGCGGAGGAGGCACCGGTGCCGGTGAGCCAGTAGAGGGTGATGTTGTCGACGACGGAGTCCCGGGTGAGCCCGCCCACCGGCTCGCCGTCGACGAACGCGCGGGAGATCTTGTAGTAGCTGTCCGTGTCGTGGTCCAGCATCCACGCCGCCAGCCCGACTGGTGAATCGAGCAGCGAGTAGCCGATCGTCTGCGGTCGGGTGGACTGTTCCAGGAAGTAGCCGAAACCGTCAGTGGTGAACGTGGTGAGCGCGGCGTGCGCCATGCGTTCCTGTTCGGACTTCGCCGGCAGTTGATCCTTGAGACCGATCGCCGCGGCGAGCAGGTTGACGTGGATGCCGACCAGCCCGTCGGGTGCCTGGCGGCCCATCGCGTCTGTGACCGAGGCGCCCACGTCGCCGCCCTGCGCGACGTAGCGGGAGTAGCCGAGCCGGTCCATCAGCTGTGCCCACGCGCCTGCCATCCGGGCGGAGTCCCACCCGGGCACCGTCGGCTCACCGGAGAGGCCGTAGCCGGGCAGCGACGGCAGCACCAGGTGGAAGGCGTCCTCGGCCCGCCCGCCGTGCGCCGTCGGGTCGGTGAGTGGGCCGACCACCCCGAGTAGCTCGACGACCGAGCCTGGCCAGCCATGCGTCATGATCAGGGGCAGCGCGTCCTCGTGCCGGGACCGCACGTGGATGAAGTGAATCTCGACGCCGTCGATCTCGGTCGTGTACTGCGGCAGCGCGTTCAACCTGGCCTCACCTGCGCGCCAGTCGTGCTCGGTGGCCCAGTAACGGGCCAACTCCTGGATCGTCGTCAGCTGCACGCCCTGAGAGCGGTCGGCGACCAGCTCTCTCGTGGGCCAGCGGGTGGCCGTGATCCGGCGACGCAGGTCCGTGAGTGACTCTTCCGGGGTGTCGAGCTGGAAGGGTCGGACTCCGTTGTCGTGGGGCATGCTCACCACCTGTCGGGTCGGATCGAGCGGCACCGGCCGCGGCCGGTGCCCGTACGCGCTCATCCTCACATCGGCGTGACGACGTTGGGACCGGAACAGGATTTGTGGACGGCGCGCCCCCTCTGCCCGAACCCGGTGGGAGGCGGCGCCGGCACTTCAGCTACCGACGGGTGCCGGGTGCCGGGCGACCAGGCCGACGGCGGGGTCGTAGCGGACCGGGACGGGATCGCTGATTTCCCCGACGAACTCGCCGTCGGCGTGCTCGACGAAGCCGATGAGGGACCAGCCGTCGCCGTCGGGGACCAGGCGGGGTGCGTACAGGTGCGGTTGGGTGATCGGCCGGGCGGCGGCGATGTCCCAGGGTCCGCGCACGGTGGGCCCGGTGGCGACCCAGAGCCGCGACTCGGGTTCCCGGCCGGCGGCGAAGGTGTTGGTGCAGAACAGCAGCAGCGGCTGCCCGTCGACGACGGCGACCTGCGGCACCTCCAGGTGACCGAAGCCGGCCGGGGTGGACAGCGGTGGTTGGACCGTCCAGTTCACCAGGTCCGGGGAGGTCGCGTGGCCGACGACGCCGCGCGCGTCGCCCGGTCCCTGGTTGGTGCGGGCGGTGATCAGCATGTGCCAACCGTCGCCGTCGGGGTCCGGGAAGACCCACGGGTCGCGCCAGGCCTGCTCGTACCACACCTCACGGTCGAGCAGCTCGTACCAGGTCGGGTCGGCCTCCAGTAGCGGTGTGTCGCCGTGCCGGTGCCAGCTGACCAGGTCGTCGGAGACGGCCAGGCCGATGCGCTGGACCAGGCCGTCCTCGGCCCGGCCGACCCCGGTGTAGAAGAGGTACCACCGCTGGTCCGGGCCGCGGACCGTGCAGCCGGTCCAGGTCGCCAGGTCGTCCCAGGCGGGTCCGTCGGCGGGTACGAGGGCGTCGGCGCGCAGCTGCCAGGAGCGCAGGTCGGTGGAGACCGCGTGGCCGATCGAGGCGCGCCGGTGGCGGCGGTGCGGGTCGAGCAGGGCCCGGGAGGCGCGCAGGAAGAACGCGTGCCAGTTGTCGTCGTCGTCCTGGGCGTACCAGCTGTCCCACACCCAGTGGTCGGGCAGTCGAAGCATGGCCGGCAACGTACCAGTGAATCGGTTTAGCGACTACCGCGGGTGCGGCCTGTGCAGTCAGCGGGACGGGTTGGGCTCAGGCGGCGGGCGTGGCCACGGACCGCCGCCGCCGTAGCGGCATCGGGACGAACGACGCGCCGCCGTCACCGCCGTCGAGCAGCACCTCCACCGCACGGCGGCCCATCTGTTCGTGTGGCAGCGCCGCCGTGGACAGCCCCGGCCGCAGCCACGCGGCGATCGGGTCGTCGTCGAAGGAGATCACCGAAAGGTCGCCGGGAATGCTCAGGCCGGCCTCGCCGAGCGCCTGGTACGCGCCGAAGGCGAGCCGGTCGTTCATGCAGATCACCGCGGTGGGGCGGGTCGGGCGGTCCAGCAGCGTACGCATGGCCGCGTAGCCGTGCTCCGGCAGCCACTCCGGGCAGAAGCCCTCGGTGAGCAGTGCGACACCGGCGGCGGCGAGGGTGCTCCGGATGCCGCGTAGCCGGGCATCGGCGGCCAGCGAGATCTCCGGGTCGAGTTCCTTCTGCCGGTTGCGGCCGATCAGGGCGATCCGGTCCCGGTGGCCCTGCGCGAGCAGCGTCTCGGCGACCATCGCGCCGGCACCCTCGTCGTCGGGCAGCACGCAGGGCAACGGCTCCGGACTGGTCGCGTTGAGCAGCACCACCGAGCCGCCGAGGATGGCCGGCGGCACCGCCAGCCGGCGGGTCGCCATGGCCGCGTAGATCACGCCGTCGACCTGGCGGTCGAGGATGGCCTCGATGGCGTACCGCTCGAACGTCGCGTCGCCCTGCGTCTCGGTGATCAGCAGGACGTGGTCGCGCTCGCGGGCGGCGTCCAGCGCGCCGCGGATGAGGCCACCGGCGAAGCGGGTGGTGGCGACGATGTCGGAGACGAACGCGATGGTGGCGGTCTTGCGGGTCCGCAGGCTGCGGGCGGCCACGTTCGGTCGGTAGCCGAGTTCCTCCGCGGCCGCGAAGACCCGCTGGTGCGCCTCGGCGGAGAGCCGGGTGCCCTCGCGCCCGTTCAGCACCATCGACGCGGCGGTCTTGGACAGACCGGCCCGTCGCGCCACGTCGGCCAGTGTCGCTCTCTCACGGCCCATTGCGTCCTCCGATCACGGCGGTCGTCCCGACGCCGCCGTCGTCCCATCATGATGGGTCGAGTCGATTCCGTGGTCACCGGCGGTGTGTCCGGCCTGGCTGGGCGGCCGGTGAACCAGTTGTTTCCAGACCGTTGCGAACTCGTCCTTGACAGTCCCCGGCGACGCGCGCATGCTCTGCTAAATCAGTTTAGCGACGTGGTTTCGCCTCTGCGGTGGACGCCTTCGCGTCTTCCGACGTCATATTGGGTACCGCGGGCCGCGAGCCGGAGTTCGGCACGCGACGTGCGACACGTGGTGGCCGGCGGGCCGGGCTCGTGGCGGTCGCCACGGACGGCCGTCAACCGGTCCGGCGCGCGGATGAGTCAAGGAGCATGAGGTGCCGGAGTTCTCGACGAGATTCACCCGACGCCGGTTGGCACTGCTGGTGCCGCTACTGGGCGTCAGTATCGCCATCACCGGCTGTAGCGCACCGGGTTCGGAGGAGACGCCCGCAGGGGACTCCGACGCTCCGGTGAGCATCGAGCTGGGTAGCGACCCGATCACCCTGGAAATGTACGCCGAGACCGGCTTCCCGCTGGCCAAGGCCCTCGCGGACGAGTTCACGAAGCAGCACCCGAACGTCACGTTCAACGTCCGCGAGGACCAGTTCACCGTGATCACGGAGAACGCGCCCCGGGTGCTCGCCTCGGACAACGCGCCGGACGTCATCCGGCTGCCCACCATGGTCGACCTGGTCAAGGACGGGCTGCTGAAGAACCTGGACCCGTACTTCGACGCGTACGGCTGGGACAAGTTCCCCGCCTCGTCGCTGGTCCAGCTGCGCCTGTCCGACGGCGGCGCGGTGCGCGGCAGCGGCTCGCTGTACGGCATGGGCCTGGGCTACAGCGTGACCGGCGTCTTCTACAACAAGAAGCAGGCCGAGCAGGTCGGCATGACCCAGCCGCCGGCCACCATCGCCGAGTTCGAGGAACTGCTGGCCAAGGCGAAGGCGGCCAACCTGCTGCCGATCATGCAGTTCAACAAGAACACCGCCGGCATCAACTTCCCCCATCAGGCACTCCAGAACCAGTACGGCGACCCGACCGCCATCGCCGACTGGATCTTCCAGAAGCCGGGCGCGACCTTCGACACGCCGGCGGCGCTGAAGGCCACCCAGACCATCCAGAAGTGGGCCGAGGCCGGCTACTTCCCGAAGGACGCAAACGCCATCGACTACACGGCGATGATGGGCGAGTTCCAGAAGGGCAACGGCCTGTTCATGTTCAACGGCGACTGGGAGTCGGGGAACCTGGACAAGAACATGGCCGGCGAGGTCGGCTTCTTCCTCTTCCCGGGTGAGACCGCCGACGCCAAGCGGGTCGCGATGTCCGCGCCGAACACGTTCGGCGTCGGTGCCAAGGCCAAGAACCCGGACGCCGCCGCCTTCTTCCTCAACTGGGTGCACACCAACGACAAGGCCCGGGAGATCTCGGTCACCATCGGTGGTTCGCACCCGGGCGGCCCCGCCGACCTGGCCCTGCCGCCGGTGTCGGAGGGGACCGTGCTGGCTGAGACGCTCAAGGCGTCGCAGCAGCTCGGAGCGGACAACGGCGCGGTCGACTTCACCGCGAACGCCACCGGCGGCATCTTCGCCGCGGCCATCACCCCCGAGATGCAGAAGCTGATCGCCGGCCAGCAGACCCCGGAGGGGTACGTGAAGGCGGTCCAGGCCGAGTACGAGAAGGAACTGTCCCGATGACGTCTGCCCTCGGCAGCGCCTCGGCCGGGTCGGACACCGCGTCCCGACCCGGCCGGGGGGACACCCGGTCACCCGCGCGGCCCCACCGGAAGCGGTGGGGCCGCACGGTCCGGTGGTCCGGCTGGCTCTGGGTCCTGCCCGCACTGATCATGTACGGCATCTTCGTGCTGCGTCCGCTCGTGCTGACCATGCAGTACTCGCTGTACCACTGGAACGGCATCGGTGCGGCCCGCTGGGCGGGGCTGGACAACTACCTCACGGTCTTCACCGACCGGGACCTGCTGAAGATCATCTCGAACGCGTTCATTCTGATCATCTTCTTCAGCTTCATCCCGGTCCTGCTCGGCCTGCTGGTGGCCAGCCTGGTCCGGCGGATCACCACCGGGCCGGCCGGCACCATGGTCCGGACCGTGCTGTTCCTGCCCCAGGTGATCCCGCTCGTCGCGGCCGGCATCGCCTGGAGTTGGGTGCTCTCCACAAACGGCCTGGTCAACCAGGCGCTGCGGGCTGTCGGGCTGGACGGCGTCACCCGGGCCTGGCTCGGCGAGTTCAACACCGCGCTGCCGGCGGTGGGCGTGATCGGCACCTGGGTCATGCTCGGCCTCTGCACGATCCTGCTGATCACCGGAATGAGCAAGATCGACCCTTCGCTCTACGAGGCCGCCCGCATCGACGGTGCCGGCCCGGTGCGTGAGTTCTTCGCGGTCACCCTGCCCAGCCTGCGCCAGGAGATCGGGATCTGCCTGACCGTGACCATCATCGCGGCGCTGGCCAGCTTCGACATCGTCTACATCTCCACAAGCGGTGGCCCGGGGATCCAGACCACCGTGCCCGGCCTGGAGATCTATCGGCTCGCCTTCTCCCAGCGTCAGGTCGGCCTCGCCTCGGCCCTCGCGGTGGTGCTGATGGCGCTGGTGCTGGTGTGCGTACTGCCGATCCAGCGGCTGACCCGGGGAGAGAAGTGATGAACCTGACCACCCGCAGCGAGCGGCTGACCGGACGCATCTTCCTGATCGCGCTGGTCGTGGTCACCCTGCTGCCGTTCCTGAGCATGCTGTCGGCGGCCCTGCAACCACGCGGTACGGTGCCCACCGGCCTGGCCTGGCCCACCGATCCGCAGTGGGGCAACTTCGTCGACGCCTTCACCGCCGCGAACATGGGCGCCCTGCTGAAGTCGAGTGCGCTGATCGTGGCCGGAGTGGTGCCGGTCGGCGTACTCATCGCGACCATGGCCGGCTTCGGCCTCGGTCACCTGCGGGTGCCCGGTGGCCACCTCGCCTTCGGGCTGCTGCTGCTCGGCCTGACCCTGCCCTTCGAGGCGGTGGTCACCCCGCTGTACTACCAGATGCGGGACCTGGGCCTGCTCAACACCCGATGGGCGATCGTCCTGCCGTTGATCGGCCTCTACATGCCGTTCGCGGTCTTCTGGATGCGTGCCCACTTCATAAACGTGCCCCGGGAACTGTCCGAGGCGGCGCGGGTGGACGGCAGCAACACCTGGCAGCTGTTCTGGCGGGTCCACGTGCCGCTGGCCCGGCCGGCGATCGCCTCGCTGACCATTCTGTTGTTCCTGTGGACCTGGAACCAGTTCCTGCTCGCCATCGTGCTCGTCGACGATGCGACGAAGCGGACCATGGCCGGCGCTCTCGGCGCCTTCCAGGGGCAGTGGGGAACCGATCTGGTGCTGCTCTGCGCTGGCTCACTGCTCATCCTCACGCCTACCCTCATCGTGTTCCTGATCTTCCAGCGACAGTTCATCAAGGCCCTGCTTCAGGGCTCCGTGAAGGGATAGCGGGTTGAGCGACACCCAGATCCACGGTGACGTCGACGAGGGCTTCGGCCGGGTCGCCGACGTGTTTCGGGACAACTTCGCCCACCGGCAGGAGGTGGGCGCCGCGGTCGCCGTCTACCTGCGCGGCCGTAAGGTCGTCGACCTGCACGGTGGGCTGGCCGACACCCGGTCGGGGCGCCCCTGGGCCGCGGACACGCCCGCCGTCGTCTTCTCCTGCACCAAGGGGATCATGGCGATCTGCGCGTACCTGCTGGTGCAGGAGGGGCGGTTGGATCTCGACGCTCCGGTCACCCGCTACTGGCCGGAGTTCGGTCAGCACGGCAAGGCGGAGATCCCGGTCCGGTGGCTGCTCACCCACCAGGCTGGCCTGCCGGCGCTGGATCAGCCCTTCTCCCGCGAAGAGGTGCTCGCCTGGGATCCGGTGATCAAGGCGATCGAGGCACAGGCCCCACTGTGGAAGCCGGGCACGGCGCACAGCTACCATGCGATCACCTACGGCTGGCTGATCGGCGAGGTGATCCGGCGGATCACCGGTGAGCTGCCAGGTGTCTACTTCGCCCGGGCCCTCGGCGAGCCGCTCGGCCTGCGTACCTGGATCGGCCTGCCGGCCGCCGAGCGGGACGCGGTCGCCTGGATGCTGGCGCCGATCGGCGAGCCCGTCCCGGCCGGCGATCCGGTCGCCGAGCGCGGCATCACCATGGGCGGTGCCTTCGCCTTTCCGGCCGACGAGAACGGCCTGGTCAGCTTCAACGACCCAGCCATACAGGCCGCACAGATCCCGGGCGCGGGCGCGGTCAGCACGGCCGAGAGCCTGGCCCGGCTCTACGCCGCCTGCGTCTCCGAGGTGGCCGGTGCGCGGCTGCTCAGCCCCGCATCCGTCGATGACGCCGTCACGGTCCAGGTCAGCGGACAACAGGTCTACGGGCTCCCCGATGCGGGACACCGCTGGGGTACCGGTTTCCTGGTGCACTCGGAACCACGCCCGATGGTCGGCGCGCGCAGCTTCGGCCACGACGGTGCGGGCGGGCACCTGGCCTTCGGCGACGACACCCACCAGGTCGGCTTCGGTTACGTCGTCAACCAGATGGGCGGCTTCGACGACGAGCGGGCCAACCTGCTCTCCGCAGCGCTCCGGGACTGCCTCGGGCGATAGGTGACCGACGCGGGTGGCCCCGGCGCACCCGCTCGACTGGGCCGGGGCACACCCGCGACCGGGACCGACGTACGGTGGTCGGACGTCGCCTGTCGATGCTGATCTCGCGATCCGGGCGGCGCAGGCCGGTGCCGAGGTGGTGCGCTCGCACCACGGCACAGCGGTGGCACAGTTCGCGAAGTCGGGTTGGGACTTCGCCACCACCGCCGACATCGAGGCGGAGCAGGCCATCCTCGGCGTGCTGCGGTCCGCGCGACCCGACGACGTCGTGTTGGCCGAGGAGAGCGGACGGAGCGGCTCCGTCGGGGACGGGCGCGTCTGGCTTGTCGATCCGCTCTGCGGGACGCTGAACTTCGCCGTACACACCACGCTGGTCTCGGTGAACGTGGCCCTGCGGGTCGGCACGGAGGTCGCGGTGGCGGCCGCCGTGGACCCGTTCGCGCAGGAGGTCTTCTGGACCGACGGGCTCGTCGCGGCGGCCGACACGGGTACGCACGCCGAGCTGTTGGCGTTCATCGCGGCGCAACGGGATTCGGCGTAGCACCCGGAATCGTCGCAAGCCCCGTCAGTCGAGGCAGAACTCGTTGCCCTCGGGGTCGGTCAGCACGATGAAGCCCGCCTCAAGCGGTGGTGCGGGCTCGACCCGGCGTACCTGGGTGGCGCCCAACGCGACAAGCCGATCACACTCGGACTGCAAGGCCGCCATCCGTTCCGCTCCGGTGAGCCCGGGCGCGGCCCGCACGTCGAGGTGCACCCGGTTCTTGACGGTCTTGTCCTCCGGGACCTGCTGGAAGAACAGCCGTGGACCGTGCCCCTCCGGGTCCTCGATTGCCGACCGGGTGTTGCGCTGCTCGGGCGGTACGCCGATCCGGGCGAGGAAGTCGTCCCACGCGGCCAACGGGTCGGCGCCCTCGGGCAGGTCGACTCCGGGCGGGCCGGGATGCACGTAGCCCAGCACGTCACGCCAGAACGTCGACAACGCCGTCGGGTCGTGGGCGTCGAAGGTGACCTGGATGTGGCGGCTCATCGGGTTGCTCCAATCGGTTCGCGTCCAGGCCACCACCCTGGCAGACAGGGCTGACACATTTGGCGCGACCACGGTGTCCGGCGGTACCGCTGACAGCTCAGATTCTCCTGATCGCGTCCGAAACAAGCTAGCAATGTCATCGCCATCGATGTTAGCGTTCGCACATGGCACCTCCGCACCAGGAGGGACAGACACAGCCGCGCTGATGTGATCGCCAACATTGCCGGCCCGATGTCCCCGCCTCGCGGGTTGTCGCCGGTCGCGTCAGCTGCCGCCCGCAGGCTCTTCGTCGCAACGCATCTGATGTCTGCTGCGCTCCGAGCGCTCTCTTGTGGCGCTATGACGGAATCTTGGCCGTTGACGTCACATGTCTGTAACCCCTAACGTCTGATGTCTGAGCCACGTGGTCCACCGCCCCGCCATCGTGTTCTGGAGGGATCGCCATGTCCCGTTCCCCTGTGAAATGGGCAGCGACACCGACAGTGGCAGATCACCGAGCAGGGCGAACCGGCGGTACCGAATCGCCAACCGGACGGCAGCACGAATCTGCTGTGGATCATCGGCTCGGCATGAACCCTTCGCACGTCACGTCCGACACGTGCTTCGTCACGGCCCGACCCGGCCAGGGCGAGCACGTGGGGTGACGCCTGGATATGGAGGAACGACAATGAAGAACAGGGCACTGACGAGCGTGGGGCTGACGCTGCTGCTCGGTGCGTCGGCCACCTTCGCGGCCGGCTGTGGTGACGGCACGGCCGACGGGACCGGATCGGGCGGCTCCCAGGTCATCGGGGTCGACTACCCCCGCTCCGACACGGACTTCTGGAACTCCTACATCAAGTACGTCCCGCAGTTCGCCGACGAGCTGGGTGTCGAGGTCAAGACCACCAACTCGCAGAACGACATCGCCAACCTGATCTCGAACACCCAGACCTTCATCAGTCAGGGCGTCAAGGGTGTGGTGATGGCACCGCAGGACACCGCCGCCATCGCGCCGACCCTGTCCCAACTGGACAGCAGGAAGATCCCGGTGGTCACCATCGACACCCGGCCGGACACCGGCAACGTGTTCATGGTCGTCCGTGCCGACAACCGGGCCTACGGCATCAAGGCGTGCCAGTTCCTCGGTACCAAGCTCGGCGGCAAGGGCAAGGTCGTGATGCTCCAGGGCGGCCTCGACTCGATCAACGGCCGGGACCGCACCGAGGCATTCAACGAGTGCATGCAGCAGCAGTTCCCCGAGATCACCGTCTTCGGCGAGGCCACCGACTGGAAGGCCGACGTGGCGGCGTCGAAGCTACAGACCCGGTTCGCCTCCGACCCGGACGTCAAGGGCATCTACATGCAGTCCTCCTTCGCCCTGTCCGGGACCCTCCAGATCCTCAAGCAGCGGGGTCTCCAGGTGCCGCCGAGCGACCCGAAGCACGTCTTCGTGGTCTCCAACGACGGCATCCCCGAGGAGCTGAAGAACATCGGTGAGGGTCTGATCGACGCCACCGTCAGCCAGCCGGCCGACCTCTACGCCAGGTACGGGCTGGAGTACGTGCAGGCGGCGATCGAGGGCAAGACCTTCCAACCCGGCCCGACCGAGCACGGCAGCAACATCATCCAGGTGCGCGACGGCCTGCTGGAGGACCAACTGCCGGCACCGCTGGTGACGTCGGACGGTGCGCCGATCGCGGGAGAGCCCACCCTGAAGTTCGACGACCCGTCCCTGTGGGGCAACAACCCATGAGCGTCGTCCCGCACGGGCCGACCGACGGGCTGGTCGGTGCCGACCAGCCCGTCGTGGAGGCCGTGAACATCACCAAACGGTTCGGGTCGACGGTGGCCCTGGCCGACGCGGGGATCGTGGTCCGCCGTGGCGAGACCCACGCTCTGGTGGGGCGCAACGGCGCCGGCAAGTCCACCCTGGTCAGCATCCTCACCGGGTTGCAGGCCGCCGACGACGGCGCGGTGGCCTTCGACGGGCGTCCGGCACCGCCGCTGGGCGACCGCGACGCCTGGCGCAAGCGGGTGGCCTGCGTCTACCAGAAGTCCACAATCATCGGCACGCTCACCGTCGCGGAGAACCTGTTCCTCAACCGGCACGCCCGCGGTCGGGCCGGGTTGATCCGCTGGTCGCGGCTGCGTCGGGCGGCGGAGGAGTTGCTGGCGGAGTGGTCGGTGGAGGTCGACGTACGTCAGCCCGCATCGACGCTCTCCGTCGAGCAGCGGCAGTTCGTCGAGATCGCCCGGGCGCTCTCCTTCGGTGCCCGGTTCATCATCCTCGACGAACCGACCGCCCAACTCGACGCCGCGGGCATCAACCGTCTGTTCGCCCGGATCCGGGAGCTGCGGGCGCAGGGCGTGACGTTCCTGTTCATCAGCCATCACCTTCAGGAGATCTACGAGATCTGCGACCAGGTGACGGTCTTCCGCGACGCCCGGCACATCGTCACCGCCCCGGTGGCGCAGCTGAGCCGACCGGCGTTGGTCGCCGCGATGACCGGCGAGGACGTGACCATGCCCGAGGCCGACCACCGGTCGCTGCCCGCCGACGCGCCGGTGCTGCTCGCCGTACGCGACCTGGTCACCGCCTCCGGCGCGGAGCTGTCCGTCGAGGTCCGGGCGGGCGAGGTGGTGGGCATCGCGGGCGGCGGTGGCAGCGGCAAGGTCGAGATCGCCGAGGCGATCGTCGGCCTGGCCCGGCCGGCGGGCGGGACGGTCGTCGTCGACGGGCGGGCGCTACGGCCCGGCAGCGTGCCCGACGCCCTCGACGCGGGTGTCGGGCTGGTGCCGCAGGACCGGCACCGCGAAGGGCTGGTGCCGCTGCTGTCCATCGCCGAGAACGTCACCATGACCGTGCCGGACCGGATCGGTCGGCGGGGCCTCATCTCGCCGGCCCGGCGTGACGCGCTGGCCCGGGACACCATCACCGACCTGGCGATCAAGGCGGCCGGGCCGCAGGTTCCGGTTTCCGAGCTGTCCGGCGGCAACCAGCAGAAGGTGGTGATGGGCCGGGCGCTGGCCAGCGATCCGAAGCTGCTGGTCCTGATCACCCCGACCGCCGGGGTGGACGTGCGCTCCAAGCAGACCCTGCTCGGTGTCGTCGAGGAGGTACGCCGTCGCGGTACCAGTGTGCTTGTCGTCTCCGACGAACTCGACGACCTGCGGATCTGTGATCGCGTACTGGTCATGTTCCAGGGGCGGGTCGTCCGCGAGACGGCCCACGGCTGGAGCGACAACGAGCTGGTAGCCGCCATGGAAGGGGTGGATCTCCACCATGTCTGAGACGCTCTCCACCACCGCGCGGCCGGCCGCCACGCCGCCACCGCCAACCCGGGATTCCTCGTCGCGGAGCCTGGCCATCGCCCGGCTACGTGACCTGGCGCTGGTGCCGGCGATCATCGCGGTCGCGATCGTCGGGTCCATCGTCAGCCCGGTCTTCCTCAGCACCGACAACATCATCAACGTGCTGCAGAGCATGTCGGAGATCGCCATCGTGGTCCTCGCCCAGACCATCGTGCTGATCACCGGCAAGATGGACCTGTCGCTGGAGTCCACCTTCGGTCTCGCCCCGGGCATCGCCGCCTGGCTGGTGGTGGATCCCGCGTTGACCCGGGGTCTCGGTCTCGACGTGCTGCCGGACGCCTGGTCGGTCCCGGTGGTGCTGCTCGTCGGCGCCCTCGTCGGCGCCTTCAACGGGCTGCTCATCGTCCGCTTCGGCCTCAACGGCTTCGTCGTCACGCTGGGCATGCTTATCGTCCTGCGTGGGCTGCTCACCGGCATCTCCGGTGGTCAGACCTTCTTCATGCTGCCCGAGTCGATGACCTATCTCGGCTCCGCCACCTGGGTCGGCGTGCCGGCCTCGATCTGGCTGTCACTGCTGCTGTTCGCCGCCGGGATCGTCGTTCTCGGTTACACCCGGGCGGGTCGGGCGTTGTACGCGATCGGCGGCAACGCCGACGCGGCCCGGGCGGCGGGTATCCGTACCGACCGGGTGCTCTGGCTGGCCCTCATCGTGGCCAGTGTGCTCGCGGCGCTCGCCGGTCTGCTGATCAGCGGCCGGCTGGCGGCGGTGCCGTCGGCCCAGGGCAGCGGCGCCATCTTCCAGGTCTTCGCGGCGGCGGTGATCGGTGGCGTCAGCCTCAACGGCGGCAAGGGCAGCGTCTTCGGCGCCTTCACCGGCGTCCTGCTGCTGTTCATGATCATTAACGTGTTGACCCTGGCCGGGGTGCCCGCGCAGTGGACGAACTTCCTCAACGGCACCGTCATCCTGGTGGCCCTGGTGGTCTCCCGCATCACCGGAGGCAAGGCGCAGACGTGAGGCGGCCCGCCCGTCGGTCGGACCCATCGCGAGGCAGGCAACCAGGCCCACCTGCTCGACCCTCAGGAGTTACTGGTGAGTGAGCGCATCTCGTCCGTAGAAACCATCGACGTACGGTTCCCCACGTCCCGGCATCGCGACGGGTCGGACGCGATGAACCCGTTCCCCGACTACTCGGCCGCGTACGTCATCGTGCGGACATCGGCCGGTGCCGAGGGACACGGGCTGGTCTTCACCGTGGGCCGGGGCACCGACCTCCAGGTCGCGGCGGTGCAGGCACTCGCCCCGATGGTGGTCGGCCAGCCGGTCGACGAGTTGGTCGCCGATCCGGGGGCGCTGGCCCGCCGGCTCGTCGGCGACAGCCAGATCCGCTGGCTCGGGCCGGAGAAGGGGGTCGTGCACATGGCCGCCGGTGGCCTCGTCAACGCGGTGTGGGACCTCGCGGCCCGGCGGGCGGAGAAGCCGTTGTGGAAGCTGCTCGCCGACCTCACCCCGGAGCAGTTGGTCGCCCAGGTCGACTTCCGTTACCTGCGCGACGCCCTCACCGAGGACGAGGCGGTGGCGTTGCTGCGGGCCGCCGAGGGCGGGCGGGCCGAGCGCGAGCGGCGGCTACGGGCCGAGGGCTATCCGGCGTACACCACCACCCCCGGCTGGCTGGGCTACGACGACGAGAAACTGGCCCGGCTCTGCCGGGAGGCGGTCGAGGCCGGCTACCGACTGATCAAGCTCAAGGTGGGCGGGAACCTGACCGACGACGTACGCCGGATGGGCATCGCCCGACGGGCCGTCGGGCCGGACGTCCGGATCGCGGTCGACGCGAACCAGATCTGGGGCGTGCCCGAGGCGATCCGCTGGATGCGGGAGCTGGCCGAGTTCGACCCGTACTGGATCGAGGAGCCGACCTCGCCGGACGACGTGCTCGGGCACGGCGCCGTACGCAAGGCGCTCGCCCCGGTCAAGGTGGCCACCGGCGAGCACGTGCACAACGCGGTCATGTTCAAGCAGTTGCTCCAGGCTGACGCCGTCGACGTGGTGCAGATCGACGCCTGCCGCGTCGCCGGAGTCAACGAGAACCTGGCGATCCTGTTGCTCGCCGCGAAGTTCGGGGTGCCGGTCTGCCCGCACGCCGGGGGAGTGGGGCTGTGTGAGCTGGTGCAGCATCTGGCCATGTTCGACTTCGTCGCGATCAGCGGCAGCACCGAGGGGCGGGCCATCGAGTACGTCGATCACCTGCACGAGCACTTCGTCGACCCGGTACGCGTCAGCGGCGGACGATACCTCGCCCCCGACGCGCCCGGCATGAGCGCCCGGATCCTGCCCGACTCGTTGGCGCAGTACCGCTTCCCGGGCGGCCCGGCGTGGGCGGACGCGCCGGTGATGGCGGGAGTGCCGACGGCATGATCACTATTTGGGTCGGGGTGCGCGGCACCGTGCTGGGCTGTCGCTGCCATCCCGATGAGGCTGCCGAGTTCCTCGGCTACGCCGCCGTTCGGCGTGGATCGTCTGATGTCTGTCCCGGCTTGACCGGTCTGCCTGCTCCGATCCGGTTGCCCGAGGTTCCGCCGGACGCTGGCACCGGCCCGGCCGCCGCTGGCGGCGCGGGAGCGACACGAGGCCCCCGACGGTGGCGCCTAACCGTCCGCCGACTTCGCGGCGAGCACCGTACGCAGCCACGCCTCGGAGGTGTTGACATGCAGCAGGGCGCTGGCCTGTGCCAGCAACTGGTCACGCGCCCGCAGTGCGAGGTAGATCGTGTGGTGCTCCTCGATGGTCTGGTGCGCCGAGTTGCCCTCTATCAACCCGCGCCACACCCGGGCCCGCAGCGTACGACCGGAGAGCCCGTCGAGCAGCGAGGTGAGGGTCTCGTTGCCGGTGGTGGCGATGACGGTGTGGTGGAAGGCGGTGTCGAACTGGATCAGCTTCTCGGCGTCGTCGGCCGCCGCCCGCATGTCCTCCAGGATCCGGCCCAGCTCGTCGAGGTCGGCGTCGGTCATCCGCAGTGCCGCCAGGCCGGTCGCCATCGGCTCCAGCATCCGGCGTACCTCCATGACCTCCAGGAGCGTGTCGTCACGCAGCAACTCCACCGCGACGCCGAGCCCTTGCAGCAACAGCCGGGGGGCGAGGCTGGTCACGTACGTCCCGTCGCCGCGTCGCACGTCGAGCACCCGAGCCGATTCGAGCACCTTGACCGCCTCCCGGACTCCGCTGCGCGAGAGCCCCATCTGGGCGGCCAGTTGCGGCTCCGGTGGCAGCCGCGCCCCCGGGGGCAGCTCACCGCTCTGGATCATGCTCCGGATCTTCGCGATCGCGTCGTCGGTAAGTGCCATCCGCGCCCCCTTCGGACCGGTCAGCCGGACGCCGGCCTGGACCCGATGCCCGTGGCCGGCACCGGCGACCCTCACCACTATAGAGACATCGGACGTTTGCCGGCGACGCTGCTCGCTCGCCGGGTGGCTGCCGGGACCAGGATCAACCGACCTCACCGGAGGGTGTGACGTGCGACGTTACGGCATGGTGATCCGGCTCAGGCCGGAGCACCGGGAGACCTACCTGCGGCTGCACGCCGAGGTGTGGCCCGGTGTCGAGCAGACGCTGCGCGAGGGGAACATCCGCAACTTCACCATCTTTCTCCACGGCGACCTGTTGTTCGGCTACTACGAGTACGTCGGCGACGATCACGCTGCGGACCAGCGCCGGATGGCCGACGACCCGGAGACGCAGGCGTGGTGGAAGCTGACCGACCCGTGCCAGGAATCGCTCGCCGAACCCGGCTCGGGGCACTGGTGGGCCCCGATGCAGGAGATCTGGCACCTGACCGAGGAGGCGCCCTGACCCGTCCAGGCCGGAACCGGCCGTAACGCTTACCGGTGCACGGCTGCTCGTGCTCGCCGCGTCAGCGCCTGAGCGCGTCGCGACGAATCGGCACCGACCGCCGATCCGCCGGTCGCTCCGGCTACATCTGATGAATATCGTGGAGCGGAGCTCTCGCCCGGTGTGTGGTCCGGTTCGACCGGGCGGCCGATCCGGTGTCGCAGCACTGTGCCCTGGATCGTAGAACGCCTGGTGTAGCGGCATTGTCTGGCCGGTGGGCGGGCTGCGGACCGCCGACGCGAGACTTAAATCGACCGTTGCCTATCGCGCTGACCGGCGGTAACATTCGCGAAACACATCAGACGTCTGGGCCGTTCTGGGCCTGCCGGCGATCAGTGAGGCTTCGCACGGCCGGATCGGTCACGGTTGGAGGATCGATGTCAGACCTGACTCGACGGCAGGCCCTCAAGATCGGCGCGGCGGGTGCGGGTGGTGCCCTGCTGCCGGTGCCGTGGACCGCCGCGGCCCGAGCGGATTCGGCGGCACCGCCACAGGTGCTGGCCGCCGGTGACCTGGCGCTCTGGTATGACGAGGCCGCCGGCACCGACTGGCTGCGGGCGCTGCCGGTCGGCAATGGCCGGCTCGGCGCCATGGTCTTCGGCAACGTCGACGCGGAACGGCTACAGCTCAACGAGGACACCGTCTGGGCCGGCGGGCCGCACGACCCGAGCAACCCCCGTGGTCTGGGTGCGCTGGCCGAGATCCGGCGCCTGGTGTTCGCCAACCAGTGGACCCAGGCCCAGAACCTGATCAACCAGAACATGCTCGGCAATCCGGTCGGGCAGTTGGCGTACCAGACCGTCGGCAACCTCCGGCTGGCCTTCCCGACCTCCGGCGGGGCCTCGCAGTACAACCGGCAGCTGGACCTCACCACCGCGACGACAAGCGTGTCGTACGTGATGAACGGCGTGCGGTACCAGCGGGAGACCTTCGCCAGCGCTCCGGACCAGGTCATCGCGATGCGGCTGACCGCCGACCGGACGGGCTCGATCACCTTCACCGCCACGTTCGACAGCCCGCAGCGAACCTCCGTCTCCAGCCCGGATGGCACCACGATCGCCCTCGACGGCGTCTCCGGCAACCAGGAAGGCGTCAACGGCGCGGTGCGGTTCCTGGCGTTGGCCAACGCCACCGTCAGTGGTGGCACGGTGAGCAGTTCCGGTGGCACCTTGCGGGTGACAGGTGCGACAAGCGTGACCCTGCTCGTCTCGATCGGCACCAGCTACGTCAACTACCGCAACGTCGGCGGCGACTACCAGGGCATCGCGCGTCGGCACCTCAGCGCGGCGCGGGCCAGCAACTACGACCAGCTGCGCAGTCGGCACGTCGCCGACTACCAGGCGCTGTTCGGGCGGGTCAGCCTCGATCTGGGGCGCACCTCCGCCGCCGACCAGCCGACAGACGTCCGGATCGCCCAGCACAACAGCGTCAACGATCCGCAGTTCTCCGCGTTGCTGTTCCAGTTCGGTAGGTACCTGCTGATCTCGTCCTCCCGGCCGGGCACCCAGCCGGCCAATCTCCAGGGCATCTGGAACGACTCGCTGACCCCGGCCTGGGACTCGAAGTACACGATCAACGCCAATCTGCCGATGAACTACTGGCTGGCCAACACCACGAACCTGTCCGAGTGCCACGAACCGGTCTTCGGCATGGTCAGGGATCTCGCGGTGGCCGGCGCCCGCACCGCCCAGGTGCAGTACGGCGCCGGTGGCTGGGTCACCCACCACAACACCGACGCCTGGCGGGCCACCTCGGTCGTCGACGGTGCCTTCTGGGGCATGTGGCAGACCGGCGGCGCCTGGCTGGCCACCCTGATCTGGGACCACTACCTGTTCACCGGGGACATCGAGTTCCTCCGGGCGAACTACCCGGCGATGAAGGGCGCGGCGCAGTTCTTCCTCGACACCCTGGTGACCGAGCCGAGCCTCGGTTACCTGGTGACCAACCCGTCGAACTCGCCGGAGATCGGCCACCACACCGACGCCAGCGTGTGTGCCGGCCCCACGATGGACAATCAGATCCTGCGGGACCTCTTCGACGGGTGTGCCCGGGCGAGCGAACTCCTCAACACCGACGCCACCTTCCGGGCGCAGGTGCGGGCCACCCGGGACCGGCTCGCGCCGAACCGCATCGGATCGCGCGGCAACATCATGGAGTGGCTCTACGACTGGGTCGAGACCGAGCGGTACCACCGCCACATCTCGCACCTCTACGGGCTGGCGCCCAGCAACCAGATCACCCGGCGGGGCACCCCGCAGCTGTTCGAGGCGGCCCGGCGCACCCTGGAGATCCGGGGCGACGACGGCACCGGTTGGTCGCTCGCCTGGAAAATCAACTTCTGGGCGCGGATGGAGGAGGGCAACCGGGCCCACGACCTGATCCGCTTCCTCGCCACCCCGGCCCGGCTCGCGCCGAACATGTTCGACCTGCATCCGCCGTTCCAGATCGACGGCAACTTCGGCGCCACCGCCGGCATCGCGGAGATGCTGCTGCACAGCCACGTCGGTGAGCTGCACATCCTGCCGGCGCTGCCGGCGGCCTGGCCCAGCGGACAGGTAAGCGGACTGCGCGGCCGGGGTGGTCACACCGTCGGCATCACCTGGAGCAACGGCCAGGCCACCGAGATTCTCGTCCGGCCGGACCGGGCCGGCACCGTCCGGCTGCGGGGACGCATGTTCACCGGCAACCACACCGTGGTGGACGTCGCCGACGGCACCCCGGCGCGGACCACGAAGGTCGAGAACGACCTGATCGAGCTCACCGTCGCGGCCGGGCGCACCTACCGGGCCACCGGGTCCGGCGGTACGCCCACCGCACCGCCGCTGGAGCAGAGCTTCACCAACGTCAGCACCACAAACGACAACAACACCGGCGCCGGGAACTTCGACGGCAACGGAGCCACCCTCTCCGCGCAGGCCCTGGCCCAGGCCGGGGTCACCCCCGGCAGCACGCTGAGCCGCAACGGGGTCACCTTCCGCTGGCCCAACGTCGCACCGGGCGGTGCCGACAACGCCATCGCCTCCGGGCAGTCGATCGGTCTGACCGGCACCGGCCGTACGCTCGGCTTCCTCGCCACCGGCACCTACGGGGCCGTGTCGGGCACCGCCGCGGTGGTCTACGCCGACGGCACCCGGCAGACGTTCACGCTGAGCACCCCCGACTGGTACGGCGGCCCGCACTCCGGTGGCACCGCGGCCGTCGTGATGGCGTACCAGAACCGGCCCGGCAACCAGCGGCACAACACCGTCGCCTGCGTCTACTACGTCGGGGTGGCGTTGCAGAACAAGCCGGTGGCCCGGGTGGAACTGCCGAACATCAGCGCACGCCCCGCGGCCAACGTACCGACCATGCACATCTTCGCGATCGCGATCGGCGCCTGACGGTCGAGGGCGGGCCTGCCGGATCGCAACCGACCCGACGGACCCGCCCCGGCGGGCTCGCCGGCCACGACATCCCTGTCGCGGCCGGCGGGCCCGGTCTGCTCAGTACGTGCCGGATGCCCGGCCGACACTCACTTCCGCTGGGCCAGCAGCCACTGCAGGATGCTCCGGTCGTCGTACGTCGGGCCGTAGGCGGCGTGGTAGTCGGGCAGCGTGAACGCCTCGTTGCCGTACTCGGTGTAGTGCAGCAGCTCGGCGATCTGCTTGGACGTCTTGCCCTGCGCCTCGTACGCCGAACGCAGCGCCGCCCGCGAGTTGCGGGCCAGCGAGATGTTCAGCAGGTGGTCGTTGACACCGTGGGTGATCCACAGCGGGATCTCGGCGGCGGCGATGTCCGTCGCCTGGCTAGCGCTGACCTGGAACCCGCCGGTGACCAGGCCGGCGGTGAACAGGTCGGGACGCTTGGCGAACGCCTCCCACAGCAGCCGCGAACCGTACGAGACGGTGGTGGCGTACACCCGCTCGGTGTCCACCGCGTGGTCCTTGCTGAACTGCTCGACCAACTTGACCAGCAGCTCCGCCTCGGCCACGTCGCCCACCCGCTGGTTCTGCGGGGCGAGCACGATGACGTCCTCCCGGCTGCCGGTGACGTCCGGCTGGAGCCAGGCGGTCGCCGGGATGTCGGCGGCGATCTGCACGCCCGTGTTGTCGCCGTCCCAGCCCATGCCGTGCCCGGGCAGGACGACCATCAGCGGGTACTTCCTGCCGGGCTGGTAGTTCTTCGGCAGGTGGTAGTGGTACGGCAGCACCATGCCGCCACTGAGGTACGAGCCGTAGCGGAACTCGTCGACCAGCAGGTTCACCGGTGCCTCCGTGACACCGTGCGAGGTACGGGGCGCGCCCTTGGCCAGCACCGGCCCGGCACCCTTGCCCTTGCCCGGCTGGGCGTGCACGTCCTTGCGTTGGGTCACCCGGGTCGGCAGGTCCGGGTTCACCTTGACCGTGCACAGGAAGGTCGGGCACTTGGAGACGATGACCGTCCAGCCGGCGTTCTGGTCGGGGTCCAACTCGACGATGACGTACCGGCCGGACACGGACCGGCGGTCGGCGCGGACGGTGGCGCTGCTGTTGGTGTAGGTGTGGGTGATCTTCCGCTCGGTCAGCTTGGGCAGATCCTCGATGGGGTTGAAGCGGAAGTTGTAGCTGGTGTCGGAGACCGCGAAGGTCGAGTTGTCGAGCTTGCGGGGGTTGACCGTCGCGCCGTACTCGACGGCGACGGCCGAGACCTTCTGGCCGTAGCTGTAGACCGTGGTGATGGGGGTGACGCTGCGGATGCCACCGGTGCCGCCGCCGTGATCCCTGGTCGCGGCATAGGCGGCGGTGCCGGACGTGGCCAGCAGCAGCACCGCAGCGACGGAGACGAGCGTCCTGCGCATTCTCATCGGCCCTCCTCGTTGGACGCGTCCGTCTGGTCCGGCTCGCGCCGGAGCGGCTCTGCCGAGCTGCGAAACAGCGGGCGCTAAACTGATTTAGCAGAGCATCGGTGCCGACCCGATGGATGTCAAGGCCACCCTCGTAACGGTGCCGAAACCGAGTGTTCACATCGCGGCGACGGTGCAGCTCGCCGATGGTCGACCTCGGCGCCCCGTGAACCTCGTTGATCATGAGGTTGACGGCGTGTTTGATCTCCAGTTCTGCCGCTAACCTCATGATCAACGGCTGGGGTGGGGTCGGGTGTGGACGGCGGGCGGCGCGGGCTGTTCGCTGACCCTGGCTTGCCGTATTCTCTGACGTCTATGACCGCCGTCCGGTAGACCTGCGCGACCCCGCGGTCGCATCGCGTGATCGCCGCTGTGACCTGCGACGACTCGGCCGGATGGAGGAGTGGGGCGTTCGTTACGAGACCGTGACCGCGGTATTTCCGACCAGGTGTTGACCTAGGCATTGTGAGCGCTAACACTTGGGCCCCAAGTGCGACCCGCGCAGCCGGTCCGACGGCGCGAGTTCCAGATTGGGGAAGCCAGTGAACAGAAGAGTCCTGGCCGCTCTCGGTAGCGCCGCCCTGGCGCTGAGCATGGCGGCCTGCAGCGGTGAGGGCGCCGGCAGCGGCGGAAACGACAGTGACAAGCCCGCCGACCTGACCATCGGCGTGTCGATGCCGACGCAGACCTCCGAGCGGTGGATCGCGGACGGCAACTCGGTCAAGGAGAAGCTCGAAGCCAAGGGCTACCAGGTCGACCTCCAGTACGCCGGCGACGACATCCCCACCCAGTCCCAGCAGGTCGACCAGATGATCACTCGGGGCGCCGACGTGCTCATCATCGCGGCGATCGACGGCACGGCGCTGAGCGGGCAGTTGCAGGCGGCGGCCGACGCGGACATCCCGGTCATCGCCTACGACCGGCTCATCCGGGACAGCCCGAACGTCGACTTCTACGTCAGCTTCGACAACTACAAGGTCGGTGTCGCCCAGGCGACCGCGCTGCTGGTCGGCCTCGGCGTGCAGACCAAGGACGGCGCGAAGGGCGAGGCGAAGGGCCCGTTCAACATCGAGCTGTTCGCCGGATCGCTTGACGACAACAACGCCCACTTCTTCTTCGACGGCGCGATGGACACCCTCAAGCCGTTCATCGACGACGGCACCCTGAAGGTGACCTCCGGGCAGACCAACATCGAGCAGGTGGCGATCCTGCGCTGGCAGCAGGAGGCCGCGCAGAAGCGGATGGAGGACCTGCTGACCGCGAGCTACAACAGCGGCACCAAGGTCGACGGCGTGCTGTCGCCGTACGACGGGCTGTCGCGGGGCATCATCACCGCCCTGCAGAACGCCGGCTACAAGGGGGCGGACTTCCCGGTGGTGACCGGCCAGGACGCCGAGATCGCCTCGGTCAAGCTGATCGACGACGGGGTGCAGAGCTCCACCATCTTCAAGGACACCCGCCTGCTGGCCGAGCAGGCCGTCGTCGCCGGCGAGGCGTTCCTGACCGACAAGACGCCGGAGGCCAACGACACCGAGACGTACAACAACGGTGTCAAGGTCGTCCCGTCGTACCTGCTGCCGGTGCAGACCGTGTTCAAGGACGACATCAAGCCGGTCCTGATCGACTCGGGCTACTTTACCGCCGAGGAGGTCGCCGCCGGCCAGGCCGGCTGACGGCTCCGCCGGGCTCGGCGGCGCGATCCGCGGCCGAGCCCGGCACCACCGGACACCCACGACGACCTGGAGGCTCAGGATGGTGAACACGGACGACAACATCCTCGAGATGCGTCGCATCACCAAGACCTTCCCGGGCGTGGCCGCGCTCCAGGACGTGACACTCGCCGTACGCCGTGGGGAGATCCACGCCATCTGCGGTGAGAACGGCGCCGGAAAGTCCACCCTGATGAAGGTGCTCTCGGGGGTCTATCCGTCCGGCAGCTACGACGGCGAGATCCTCCTCGACGGCAAACCGGTGCACTTCAAGGGCATCCGGGACAGCGAGAGCCGGGGCATCGTCATCATCCACCAGGAACTCGCCCTGGTGCCGTACCTGTCGATCGCCGAGAACATCTTCCTCGGCAACGAGCAGCGCGGGCTCGGCGGGCTGATCGACTGGAACCGCACCAACGCCGAGGCGGCGAAACTGCTCGCCTCGGTGGGGCTGGCGGAGAACCCGGTCACGCCGGTGGTGCAGCTCGGCGTCGGCAAGCAGCAGCTGGTGGAGATCGCCAAGGCCATCTCCAAGAAGGTCCGGCTGCTCATCCTCGACGAGCCGACCGCCGCGCTCAACGACGTCGACTCGGCCCACTTGCTCAACCTGATGCGCCGCCTGCGCGACGAGGGCATCACCTGCATCATGATCTCGCACAAGCTCAACGAGATCACCTCGATCGCCGACTCCACCACCGTGCTGCGGGACGGGCGGACGGTGGAACGGCTCGAGATGGCCGCCGGTGAGATGACCCAGGAGCGGATCATCCGGGGCATGGTCGGCCGCGACATCGACAGCTTCTACCCCGACCGGGTCTCCACGCCGGGGGAGGAGGTGCTGCGCATCGAGAACTGGTCGGTGCGGCACCCGACCCAGGACCGCCTGGTCGTCGACGGCGCGAACCTGGACGTTCGCGCCGGCGAGGTGGTCGGCATCGCCGGACTGATGGGCGCCGGGCGCACCGAGCTGGCGATGAGCGTCTTCGGGCGCTCGTACGGTCGGGACATCACCGGCCGGTTGTTCGTGCACGGCCGGGAGGTCAGGGCGCGCAGCGTCGCGGAGGCCATCCGCAACGGCATCGCGTACGCGACGGAGGACCGCAAGCGCTTCGGCTTGAACCTCATCGAGGACATCCGGCGCAACATCTCGGCCGCCGGATTGCGCCGGCTCGCCCGCCTGGGCTGGGTGCACGACAACGAGGAGATCAAGGTCGCCGAGACCAGTCGGCGCGACATGAACATCAAGGCGCCGAGCGTGATGTCGGTCGTGGGCAAGCTCTCCGGCGGCAACCAGCAGAAGGTCGTGCTGTCGAAGTGGCTGTTCACCGACCCGGAGGTGCTGATCCTGGACGAGCCGACCCGGGGTATCGACGTCGGGGCGAAGTTCGAGATCTACACGATCATCAACCGGTTGGTGGCCGACGGCAAGGCCGTCATCATGATCTCCTCCGAACTGCCGGAGCTGCTCGGCATGTGTGACCGCATCTATACGTTGTCGGCCGGGCGCATCACCGGCCAGGTGCCGGTCGCCGAGGCGACCCAGGAAAAGCTCATGGAACTCATGGCGAAGGACAAGGAAAGCGTCGGATGACCAGCACCAGGCCCTCCTCGGCGGAGAAGCAGTCGGCCGAGAGCGCTCCGGCCGCCGCACTGCACGTCGGCACCAGCGACCCCCGTGCGCTGATCATGAACAATCTGCGACAGAGCGGCATCTTCGTCGCCCTCGTCGTCATCGTCGCCCTGTTCGCCTTCCTGACCGACGGTCTCTCGTTGAGTCCGGGCAACATCACCAACATCGTCCTTCAGTACTCCTACATCCTGGTGCTCGCCATCGGCATGGTCATCGTGATCATCGGCGGGCACATCGATCTTTCGGTCGGTTCGGTGGTGGCGCTGACCGGCGCGGTCTCTGCCGTGGTGGTGATCCGGCAGGGACAACCGTGGTGGGTCGGTGTGCTTGCCGCCCTGGCGGTGGGGCTCGCGGTCGGCGCCTGGCACGGCTTCTGGGTGGCGTACGTCGGCATTCCGGCCTTCATCGTGACCCTCGCCGGCATGCTGCTGTTCCGTGGCCTCACGCTGCGGGTGCTGGACAACATCTCGCTGTCGCCGTTCCCCGCCGAGTACAACCGGATCGCGGCCGGATTCCTCAACGGACTCATCGGTGGCGACGGTTACGACGCCTTCACCCTGCTCATCGGCGGCATCGCGGTGGCCGGGTACGTGGTGAGTGGCTTCCGTACCCGGGCGGCCCGCGTCCGTTACCAGCAGCCCGTCGAGTCCTTCGCGTTGTTCGTCGCACGGATGGCGCTTGTCGGTGCCGTGGTCATGTGGTTCGCCTGGCAACTGGCCCACGCGCGTGGTCTGCCGATCGTGCTGATCATCCTGGCCGCCCTGGTGCTCGTCTACGGGCTGCTCACCCGGCGCACGGTCTTCGGTCGGCAGGTCTACGCGATCGGTGGCAATCTGTCCGCGGCGATGCTGTCGGGCGTGAAGGTCCGTACCGTGAACTTCTGGATCTTCGTGAACATGGGCTTCCTGTCCGCGGTGGCCGGCATCATCTTCTCCTCCCGCTCCAACGGTGCGCAGCCCGCGGCGGGCAACATGTTCGAACTCGACGCGATCGCCGCGGCGTTCATCGGCGGCGCGGCGGTCACCGGCGGCGTCGGTACCGTCGTCGGTGCCATGGTTGGCGGGCTCATCATGGCGGTGATGAGCAACGGGATGCAGCTGATGGGTGTGGACCAGTCGTTGCAGTCGGTGGTCAAGGGCCTGGTACTGCTGGTCGCCGTGGCCTTCGACGTCTACAACAAGCGCCGCGCCGGAACGAGCCGCTGAGCGAGGCGTCAGCTCCGGGCGCGGGCCGGGGCCGGGTCGGCGCTTGACGTCGGGTCAGGGTGTGGAAACACTTCCTCGGGTCAGCTCCGCGTCGCTCGGAGCTGACCCCGGAGGTCGGAGTGGTCCAGGAGGAGATTCGCCGGCGCAACGCCGGCACGCTGCTGCGCCAGGTGCATCTCCGTGGCCCGCTGTCCCGGGCCGAGCTGGGCGAACGGATGGGCCTGAACCGCAGCACCATCATGGCGTTGACCACCGAGCTGAGCCGGCTCGGCCTCGTCGGTGAGGAGTTGCCGGTGGACACCGGCCGCGCCGGCCGTCCGTCACTTGTGGTGCGACCGGCGTCCGACCGCTGCTACGTCCTGGCCTTCGACGTCGCCGTGGACCGGTTGGTCGCCGCCCGGATCGGGCTCGGCGGGCGGATCCTGGACCGACGGGAGGCGGTGCGTCCACGCGCCGGGCCGGACCTGCACGACGTGGTCGCGGTCCTCGCCCGTTTCGGTCGTCAGCTGCATCGGGCGGCACCGGCGGGCGCCAACTGCGTGGGCGTGGGTGCGTCGTACTGCGGCATGATCCGGCCGGGTGACGGGATGGTGCGGTATGGGCCCGACCTGGGCTGGGTCGACCAGGCGTTCGGCGACGAACTCGGCCGCCGTCTCGGCCTCGGCCTGCCGGTGGCGGTGGGCAACGAGGCCCACCTCGGCGCGCAGGCGGAGCAGCAGCGCGGCGCGGGAGTCGGCCTCGACGACCTCGTGTACCTGCACGGTGACGTCGGCGTCGGCGGCGGAATCATCGTCGGCGGGCGGCTGCTGGGTGGCGACAGCGGCTACGGCTGCGAGTTGGGGCACATGGTGGTCAATCCGTACGACGGCCGGCCCTGTGGTTGCGGCTCGTACGGCTGTCTGGAGGCGGAGGTCGGGGAGCGGGCCCTGCTCGACGCCGCCGGTCGGCCCGCCGAGCTGTTCGGGCGCGACGCCGTCCGGTCGGTGGCCGACGACGCCGACCGTGGGGATCCGCTGGCGCGGGAGGCGCTGCGCCGGATCGGCGACTGGCTCGGCATCGGGGTGGCGAATCTGATCAACCTGTTCAACCCGGGTCTGGTGGTCTTCGGCGGGATGCTGTGCGACCTGTACCCGGGCGCCGCCGCGCAGGTTCGCGGTCGCATCGCCCGTCACGTGCTGCCGGTGGCCCGGGAGACGGTACAACTGCGCACCGCGGCCCTCGGTGACGACGCCACCCTGGTCGGCGCGGCGGAACTCGGTTTCGCCCGACTGCTCGACGATCCGCTGGCGGTGCTGACGGCACCGGTGCCGCCGGGCGCCGGCGTGCCGTCGTCCGCGCCGCCGGTGCCGGGTTTCCGGCGGCGACAGGAGGTCTGAGCAGGGCGGTCGGTGCCGCAACTGCGGTCGAGGCGGTGGGACGGGGTAGCCGATCGGCGGGTGGGCCTGCGACCATGCAGTCCGTTACGGAGCTGTTGCCGGGAGGTGTCTTGACGACATCGGATGTGAGCGTTAACACTGAGGTCCGTCATCGGCCGGAGGTGAAGATGAGCGGTGTGGCAGCGGGCGACAAGTACGTCGTCGGCGTCGACTACGGCACCCTGTCGGGGCGGGCCCTGGTGGTCCGGGTCCGCGACGGTGCCGAGCTGGGGACCGCGGTGCACGAGTACCGCAACGCGGTGATCAGCTCAGCGCTGCCGGACGGGGGTACGCCGCTGCCGCCGGACTGGGCGTTGCAGGACCCGGAGGACTACCGCGAGGTGCTGCGCCACGCGGTGCCGGCGGCCGTGGCCGCCGCCGGAGTCGATCCGGGCGACGTCGTCGGCATCGGCATCGACTTCACCGCCTGCACCGTGCTGCCGACGCTGACCGACGGTACGCCGTTGTGTGAGGTGCCGGAGCTGCGTCAGCGGCCGCACGCCTGGGTGAAGCTCTGGAAGCACCACGCCGCCCAGCCGCACGCCGACCGGATCAACGCGTTGGCCCACGAACGTGGCGAGCCCTGGATCGGTCGCTACGGCGGCAAGATCTCCGCCGAGTGGCAGTTCGCCAAGGGCCTGCAGATCCTGGAGGAGGACCCGGAGGTCTACCACCGGGCCGAGCGGTTCATCGAGGCGGCCGACTGGATCGTCTGGCAGTTGTGCGGCGTCGAGACCCGCAACGTCTGCACCGCCGGTTACAAGGGCATCCGCCAGGACGGCAGCTATCCGTCGGCGGACTACCTCACCGCGCTCAACCCCGGTTTCGGTGACTTCGTGGCCAAACTGGACGGCCCGCTGATGCCCCTGGCCGACCGGGCCGGCGGACTCACCGCCCGCGCCGCGGCCTGGACCGGGCTGCCGGAGGGGATCGCCGTCGCGGTCGGCAACGTCGACGCCCACGTGACCGCGGCCGCCGCCCAGGCGCTCGACCCGGGCCGACTGGTGGCGATCATGGGTACGTCGACCTGCCATGTGGTCAACGGCACCCATCCCGCGGAGGTTGCCGGGATGTGCGGGGTGGTCGACGGCGGCATCAGCTCCGGTGCGTGGGGCTACGAGGCGGGGCAGAGCGGCGTCGGCGACATCTTCGGCTGGTTCGTCAAGCACGCGGCCCCGGCGGGCGTCGACTCGCACGAGCGGCTCACCGAGCTGGCCGCCGCGCAGCCCGTCGGCGCGCACGGCCTGGTCGCCCTGGACTGGTGGAACGGCAACCGGTCGCTGCTGGTCAACCACGACCTCAGCGGGCTGATCGTCGGGCTGACCCTGGCCACCCGTCCGGAGGACATCTACCGGGCCCTGCTGGAGTCGACCGCGTACGGCACCAGGATGATCATCGAGGCGTTCGTCGAGGCCGGTGTGCCGGTCGACGACCTGGTGATCGCCGGTGGCCTCACCTCGAACGAACTGCTGATGCAGATCTACGCCGACGTCACCAACCGGCCGTTGGGCATCATCGGTTCCGCGCAGGGGCCGGCGCTCGGCTCGGCGATCCACGCCGCCGTGGCCGCGGGCGCCCACCCCTCGATCCAGGAAGCGTCGCGGGCGATGGGTCGGATAGCGGCGGCGGTCTACCAGCCGGACCCGGACCGGGTACGCGCGTACGACGCCCTCTACGCCGAGTACCGGGCGTTGCACGACCACTTCGGTCGCGGCGCCAACGACGTGATGCTGCGCCTGCGGGCGATCCGCAACGCGGCCGTGGAGTCGACGACCTCGCCGCAGGAGGTGTTCGCGTGAACGTCGAAGTGAGCCGACAGATCAGCGAGCTGCGCGAGAGCGTGGCCCGGCTACACGGCGAGCTGACCCGGTACGGTCTGGTCGCCTGGACGGCCGGCAACGTCTCCGCCCGGGTTCCCGGTCACGACCTGATGGTGATCAAGCCGAGTGGCGTCGACTACGACGACCTGTCGGCCGACAACATGGTGCTCTGCGACCTCGACGGCGTGCCCGTCGAGGGGGAACTGTCGCCGTCGAGCGACACCGCGGCGCACGCCTACGTCTACCGCGCCATGCCCGAGGTGGGCGGCGTCGTGCACACCCACAGCACGTACGCCACCGCCTGGGCGGCGCGGGGCGAGTCGATCCCGTGCCACCTCACCGCGCAGGCCGACGAGTTCGGCGGGGAGATCCCGGTGGGCCCGTTCGCCCTGATCGGCGGCGACGACATCGGCAAGGGGATCGTCAGCACCCTCACCGGGCACCGTTCGCCCGCGGTGCTGATGCGCAACCACGGCGTCTTCACCATCGGGCGCAACGCCCGGGCCGCGGTCAAGGCCGCGGTGATGTGTGAGGACGTCGCCCGAACCGCGCACCTGACTCGCGCGCTCGGGCAACCGGTGCCGATGGCGCAGGCCGACATCGACGCCCTCTACGACCGCTACCAGAACGTCTACGGCCAACGTTCTTCGCCTCCGGCGAACTCCTGACCGACCCGGTGATCCGGGTCGCCTGGCACCAACTGACGCACAGGATCCGCACCACCAGCGCCGGCTGCTCGTGTACTTCTGCGGCCGGCGTGGACAACCGCACCCCCACCCGAGGAGATCCGATGAGGAACATGCGAATGCCCATGGCGCGTCGGCGCGCCATCGCGGTCGTCGCCGCCGTGCTGCTCGCCGGCGGCGTGGCGGCCTGCGGCAACAGCGACACCGGCAGCGGCGGCGACGGCGGCGACGACGGCAAGCTCGTCCTGGGCTTCTCCCAGGTCGGCGCGGAGAGCGGCTGGCGTACGGCCAACACCAACTCCATCAAGGAGGCGGCGGCCGAGGCCGGCATCGAGCTGAAGTTCGACGACGCGCAGCAGAAGCAGGAAAACCAGATCAAGGCCATCCGCAACTACATCCAGCAGAAGGTCGACGTGATCGCCTTCTCGCCGGTGGTGGAGTCGGGCTGGGACACGGTGCTCAAGGAGGCCAAGGATGCCGGCATCCCGGTCATCCTGACCGACCGCGCGGTGGACTCCGCCGACAAGTCGCTCTACAAGACCTTCCTCGGCTCGGACTTCGTCAAGGAGGGCCGGCTCTCCGGTGAGTGGCTGGTGGAGAACAAGAAGGACGCCACCGGCGACGTGAACATCGTCGAGTTGCAGGGCACCACCGGCTCGGCCCCGGCCAACGACCGGAAGAAGGGCTTCGCCGAGGCGATCGCGGCCGACCCCAAGCTGAAGGTCATCGCTTCCCAGTCGGGTGACTTCACCCGGGCGGGCGGCAAGCAGGTGATGGAGCAGTTCCTGAAGGCTCACCCGAAGATCGATGTGCTCTTCGCGCACAACGACGACATGGGTCTGGGTGCGCTGG
Source organism: Micromonospora sp. NPDC000442 (assembly GCF_042898635.1). Taxonomy (NCBI): domain Bacteria; kingdom Bacillati; phylum Actinomycetota; class Actinomycetes; order Micromonosporales; family Micromonosporaceae; genus Micromonospora; species Micromonospora sp. NPDC000442. The sequence continues at coordinate 81,376 of NZ_JBIAYZ010000006.1, forward strand.
AGGCGATCACCGCGGCGGGCAAGGAGCCGGGTAAGGACATCACCATCATCACCATCGACGCGGTCAAGGACGGCATGCAGGCCCTGGCCGACGGCAAGTTCAACTTCATCGCGGAGTGCAGCCCGCTGCTCGGCCCACAGCTGATGGACCTGGCCAAGAAGGTGAAGGCCGGCGAGGAGGTGCCGCCGCGGATCGAGACCGAGGAGACCACCTTCACGCAGGAGCAGGCCAAGGAGGCCCTGCCCAACCGCAAGTACTGATGACGCACGGGGCCGCCGCACCGGTGTGGCGGCCCCGCCGCGTCGCCCATTCCCGATGGACTGGGCGTCCGGCCCGACGTCCCGTGTCACGCCGCCCGCCCGGCCCGCTGGCCGGCGGGCGGCGTGCCGGGGCAACTGGCCCTTCCGCATCGATGAAAATTAGAAGAGGATCGATGGGATGACGGATAGTCGTCCGGTCCTGACGATGACCGGGATCAGCAAGTCCTTTCCCGGGGTGCGTGCACTCCACAATGTCGACTTCCGGCTCCTTCCTGGCGAGGTGCACGCCCTGATGGGCGAGAACGGCGCCGGCAAGTCGACCCTGATCAAGGTGTTGACAGGCGTCTATGGCATCGACGAGGGCAGCGTCACCCTCGACGGCGAGCAGGTGGCCTTCAACGGACCGATGCAGGCCGCCGCGGCCGGCGTCAGCACGGTCTACCAGGAGGTCAATCTCTGCCCGAACCTGTCCGTGGCGGAGAACATCTTCATCGGCCGGGAGCCGCGCCGCTTCGGTGCCGTCCGCTGGGGCGAGGTGCGGCGGCGGGCCCGACAGCTGCTGACCCGCCTGGACCTCGACATCGACGTCACCGCGCCGGTGGCGAGTTACTCGCTGGCCGTGCAGCAGATGGTCGCGATCGCCCGGGCGATCGACGTGCAGGCCCGGGTGTTGATCCTGGACGAACCGACGTCCAGCCTGGACGCCGGCGAGGTCGCCCAACTGTTCCGGATCATGCGGCAGTTGCGTGACGAGGGCATCGCCATCCTCTTCGTGACCCACTTCCTCGATCAGGTCTACGGCATCGCCGACCGGATCACCGTGTTGCGCAACGGCACGTTGGTGGGGGAGTACCCGATCGACGAGCTGCCGCAGCTGGCGCTGGTGGAGAAGATGATCGGCAAGGAGCTCGACGTCCTCGAACGGATCGAGGAGCAGCCCCGGCCGGCGACCGCGGCGATCGAGAGCGGTGCCCCGTTCGTCCAGGTGTCGCAGCTCGGCCGCAGGGGTGCGGTCGCCCCGTTCAGCCTGACCATCCACGCCGGTGAGGTGGTCGGCCTGGCCGGGTTGCTCGGCTCGGGGCGTACCGAGGTGGCGCGGCTGTTGTTCGGTGCGGATCGGGCCGACCGTGGCGAGGTCCAGGTGGACGGCGCCCGGACGGGCCTGCGCAACCCGGTGCAGGCGATCGAGCAGGGCATCGGCTTCTGCTCGGAGAACCGTCGGGCGGAGGGGATCATCGGCGACCTGTCGGTCCGGGAGAACATGATCCTGGCCATGCAGGCCGCCCGCGGCTGGCTGCGCCCGATCCCACGTCGCCGCCAGGACGAGCTGGTCGACCGGTACATCAAGGCGTTGAGCATCCGCCCGGCCAACCCGGACATGCCGGTGCGCAACCTCTCCGGCGGCAACCAGCAGAAGGTCCTGCTGGCCCGCTGGCTGATCACCGAGCCGCGACTGCTCATCCTCGACGAGCCGACCCGGGGCATCGACATCGGCGCGAAGGCCGAGATCCAGAAGCTGGTGGTGCAGCTCTCCGACGGTGGCATGGCGGTGCTGTTCATCTCCGCCGAACTGGAGGAGGTACTGCGCCTGAGCCACAAGATCGCGGTGATGCGCGACCGGGAACTGGTCGCCCAGCTCGACAACGACGACACTGTGGACGCCGACCGCGTCATGCAGACCATCGCCAGCGGAACCGAGCGTGAGGAGGCGAGCCGATGAGCGACGCCGGGAACCGCTTCCGTACCATGCTCGGCCACCGGCTGTTCTGGCCGGTCGCCGTGCTCGTGGTGATGTTGGCGGCCAACACCATCTACCGTCCGGGGTTCCTGGCCGTCGAGGTCAACAACGGGCACCTGTACGGGACCCCGATCGACATCCTGCGGTTGAGCGCCCCGCTGATCCTGGTCGCGCTCGGCATGACCCTGGTCATCTCCACCGGTGGCATCGACCTGTCGGTCGGCTCGCTCTGCGCGATCAGCGGCGCCATCGCCTGTCTCTACATCAGCCGGGCGCCCGACCAGAACAACCTGGTCACCGTGCTGACCGCGCTCGCGATGGCGCTCGGGGTCGCGCTGGTGCTCGGCGCCTGGAACGGAGTCCTGGTCTCCGTCATCGGCATCCAACCGATCATCGCCACGCTCATCCTGATGGTGGCCGGCCGGGGCCTCGCGCAGCTGATCGCCGAGGGTCAGATCATCACCATCAACTCCGGTCCGTACCGGGCGATCGGGCTGGGGCACCTGTTGACCCTGCCCTTGGCGATCTTCATCGCCCTGGCCGCGGCCCTTCTCGTCGCGGCATTCACCCGCCGCACCGCGCTCGGCATGATCGTCGAGTCGGTGGGCGGCAACCGGGAGGCCAGTCGGCTGGCGGGCATCCGGTCCGGTCGGGTCGTCTTCCTCGTCTACGTCGTGAGCGCCGCCTGCGCCGCGATCGCCGGGTTCATGATGACCGCCAACGTCTCCAGCGCCGACGGCAACAACACTGGCCTGTGGGTGGAACTGGACGCGATCCTCGCGGTCGTCATCGGCGGCACCTCGCTCGCCGGTGGCCGGTTCTACCTCGGCGGCACCATCCTCGGCGCCCTGATCATCCAGACCCTCACCACCACGGTGTACGCCATGAACATCTCCCCCCAGACGGCGCTGCTGTTCAAAGCGGTCGTCGTCATTGCCGTCTGCCTGATCCAGGCCCCGGCCTTCCGGGCGAAGTTCGGCCGTCGACGGCCCGGGGCGCCGCCGCCGCAGTCGTCGCCGCAGCGGCAGAAGGAGCAGGTGCCGGCATGAGCACGACGTCACTAACCACCGGCCCGAGTTGGGCCAAGCTGCCTCGGCGGCACATGCCGGTGCTGGCGACGTTGGCGTTGCTGCTGGTGATGTACGGCATCGGTGTGTCCCAGTACCGGGCGTTCTCCAACATCCAGGTAGTTTTCAACGTCTTCATCGATAACGGTTTCCTACTCGTCATCGCCGTCGGGATGACCTTCGTGATCCTCACCGGTGGCATCGACCTGTCGGTCGGCTCGGTGGCGGCGATGACCGCGATGGTCTCGGCCTGGTTGCTGCAGTCCGGGCTGCCCGCGTTGCTGGTGCTGGTGATCGCCCTGCTGATCGGGCCGACGCTCGGGTTCCTGATGGGCTGCGCGATCCACTTCTTCGACATCCAGCCCTTCATCGTCACCCTGGCCGGGATGTTCTTCGCCCGTGGCATGTGCACGTTCATCAGCAACGCGTCGATTCCGATCACCGACGGGTTCTGGACCACGATGTCGCAGTACCGGATCGGCGACCCTCGGGGCAACTTCGTCTCGATCAGCGTGCTGGTGGCGTTCGCCGTGGTCCTGATCGCCGCGTACGTGCTGGCGTACACGCGACTGGGGCGCAACGTCTACGCGATCGGCGGCAACCCGCAGTCGGCACTGTTGATGGGGCTGCCGTTGGGTCGGACCCGGATCGCGGTCTACACCATCAGTGGCCTGTGCGCGGCGATCGGCGGGATCCTGCTGTCCTTCTACACGTTGTCCGGCGCCCCGCTGATCGCCATCGGGATGGAACTCGACGTGATCGCGGCCGTGGTCATCGGTGGCACGGTGCTCACCGGTGGCTCGGGGTACATCTTCGGCACGGTGCTCGGTGTGCTGGTACTCGGCGTGATCCAGACCTTGATCACCTTCGACGGCAGCCTCAACTCCTGGTGGACCAAGATCGTGATCGGAGGCCTGCTCTTCGCGTTCATCCTGCTCCAGCGCCTCATCGGCATCCGCTACAAGTGACCGCCCCTCTCGCGGAAGGCAACTCCCATGGCAACACACCCTGAACCCGAGGTCTGGTTCCTCACCGGAAGCCAGGCAATGTACGGCGAGGACACGCTCCGGCAGGTGGCCGACCAGTCCCGTCAGATCGCCGCGCTGCTCGACGAATCGCCGCACATCCCCGCCCGGGTGGTCTGGAAGCCGGTCCTGACCACAAGCGCCGACATCCTGCGGACCTGCCGGGATGCCGCGACGCAGGGGGCGGTCGGGGTGATCGCCTGGATGCACACCTTCTCGCCGGCGAAGATGTGGATCTCGGGCCTGGACGCGTTGCAGACGCCGCTGCTGCACCTGCACACCCAGGCCAACGTCCTGCTGCCGTGGGACGAGATCGACATGGACTTCATGAACCTCAACCAGGCCGCGCACGGCGACCGGGAGTTCGGGTACATCCAGACCCGGCTCGGGGTGGCCCGCAAGACGGTCGCCGGGCACGTCTCGGACCCCCGCGTGGTCTCCCGCGTCGGGGCCTGGACCCGGGCGGCGATCGGTTGGTCGGCGATGCGTTCGCTGCGGCTGGCGCGCTTCGGCGACAACATGCGCGACGTGGCCGTCACCGAGGGGGACAAGGTCGAGGCGGAGCTGCGCTTCGGGGTCTCGGTCAACACGTACGGGGTCAACGACCTGGTGCGGGTGGTCGACGACGTGGCCGAGGCGCAGATCGACGATCTGGTCAAGGAGTACGACGACACCTTCCGGGTCGCCGCCGAACTGCGACCCGGCGGTGAGCGGCACGATTCGCTGCGGTACGCCGCCCGGCTGGAACTGGGTCTGCGTACCTTCCTGGACGCCGGTGGCTTCCGCGCCTTCACCACCAACTTCGAGGACCTGGGCGGGCTGCGTCAACTGCCCGGCATCGCGGTGCAGCGACTCATGGCCGACGGCTACGGCTTCGGCGGTGAGGGGGACTGGAAGACCTCGGTGCTGGTGCACACCCTCAAGGCGATGGCCGCCGGCACCGAGGGCGGCACCTCGTTCATGGAGGACTACACCTACGACCTCACCCCGGGTGAGGAGTTGGTGCTCGGTGCCCACATGCTCGAGGTCTGCCCGTCGATCGCCGGTGACGTGCCGAACGTGGAGATCCATCCGCTGAGCATCGGTGGTCGGGAGGATCCGGTCCGGTTGGTCTTCGACGCCGCGCCGGGGCCGGCAGTGGTGCTCGGCCTGGCGGACATGGGCGAGCGTTTCCGGCTGGTGGCCAACGAGGTCGACGTGGTCTCTCCGCCGCATCCACTGCGCCGGTTGCCGGTTGCCCGGGCGGTCTGGCGGCCACGACCGCACCTGCCCGGTTCCGCCGAGGCGTGGATCACCGCTGGCGCTCCGCACCACACCGTGCTGTCCCAGGCGGTGGGGGTGGAGGAGTTGCACGACCTCGCCGAGATGAGCCGTACCGAACTCGTCGTCATCGACGCCGACACCGATCCCCGGCGGTTCGCCGACGAACTGCGCTGGAACCAGGCGTACTACCGGCTGGCCCGGGGGTTCTGACCACCATCCGACGCTGGCGTGGCGGACCGGCCGCAGCGGCCCCGTAGGCCACGCCAGCGACTGCCCGCGCCTGCGCGTGGCAGGGTCCCCGGCCGGTGCGCCACCCCGTCGGCCGGGGACCGCGAGCAGACTCCTGCGAGCCGTACGTGAGTCGTCGGTGTTACGTCTTGACGAAGCCCGTGTTATCGCTCACAGTCGTAGTGAAGACGGACGATATCTGTGGCCGTCCGGGACGCGCCACGTTGCTGTGAAGCTGGTGGTCACCTGATCTCTCCCTTGGGCAGAGCGGTCATGTTAGCGATCACACGCCGTACCGGAACAGCGACGGCGTAGGCCGCAGAGGGACCGTCCTGTTCGTTCTGCTCGCATCCTGAAGGAGAATCATGATTGCCAATGGTGAGGTCCCACGGACCGCGCCGGGCCGGCGCGGCTGGCTGTCGCGCGCGGCGGCCATCCTGGCGGCGATGGTGGTGGGCGGTTCCCTCGCCGCGGTGGCGCCATCGCCCGCCGCCGCGGCCACGGTGGACACCAACGCCTGGTACGTGCTGGTCAACCGCAACAGCGGCAAGGCGCTCGACGTCTACAACCAGGCCACGAACGACGGGGCGCGGATCACCCAGTGGGCGCGCAACGACGGGAACTGGCAGCAGTGGCAGTTCGTCGACTCCGGCGGCGGCTACTACCGGCTGCGCTCGCGGCACTCCGGCAAGGTGCTCGACGTGTACAACTTCTCCACGGCCAACGGTGCGTCGATCGTGCAGTGGAGCGACCACAACGGGACCAACCAGCAGTTCCGGCTGGCCGACTCGGCCGGTGGCTACGTCCGACTGATCAACCGCAATTCCAACAAGGTGTTGGAGGTGCAGAACGCCTCGACCGCCGACGGCGGCAACATCGTGCAGTACGACGACTGGGGCGGCGCCAACCAGCAGTGGCAACTCGTCCGCGTCGATGGCGGCGGTAACCCCACCGACCCGCCCCCCGGCGGCAGCTTCACCAACCCCGTCGTCTGGCAGGACTTCGCCGACGTCGAGGTCATCCGGGTCGGCGAGGTGTACTACATGACCGCCTCCACCATGCACTACTCGCCCGGTGCCCCGATCCTGCGCTCGTACGACCTGGTGAACTGGGAGTTCGCCGGGCACTCGGTACCCCGCCTGGACTTCGGCACCAAGTACGACCTGCCCGCCGGGCAACAGGCGTACGTGGAGGGCATCTGGGCCTCCACGCTGAACTACCGGCCGAGCAACCAGACCTACTACTGGGCCGGGTGCATCAACTTCGCCCAGACCCACATCTACACCGCGACGGCCGTCGACGGTACCTGGAGCCGGCACGCGACCCTGCCGCAGTGCTACTACGACGCCGGGATGCTGATCGACGACAACGACACCATGTACGTCGCGTACGGCAACGGCACCATCAGCGTGGCTCAGCTCTCCGCCGACGGGCGCAGTCAGGTCCGGGCCCAGCAGGTCTACCAGACCCCGTCGAGCATCGGCACCCTGGAGGGCGCGCGCTTCTACAAGCGCAACGGTGCCTACTACATCTGGCTGACCCGCCCGGCCAACGGCCAGTACGTGCTCAAGTCCACGAACGGCCCCTTCGGGCCGTACGAGCAGCGCCAGGTGCTGCTCAACATGCAGGGCCCGATCTCCGGCGGCGGGGTGCCCCACCAGGGCGGGCTGGTGCAGCTCCCGAACGGTTCGTGGTACTACATGGCATTCACCGACGCGTACCCGGGCGGCCGGATGCCGACCCTCGCGCCGATCACCTGGACCGCGGACGGTTGGCCGCAGGTGCAGACGGTAAACGGGGCCTGGGGGGTCAACTACCCGAACCCGCTACCGCTGCGTCCGGTCAAGCCGCTCACCGGCGTCGACACGTTCGCCGGCACCACCCTCGGCCCGCAGTACGAGTGGAACCACAACCCGGACAACAGTCGGTGGTCGGTGAACAACGGGCTTCGTCTACAGACCGCCACCGTGACCAACGACCTCTACCGGGCACGCAACACGATCACCCACCGCATCCAGGGGCCGACCTCGACGGGCACGGTCGAGATCGACTACTCGACGATGCGCGACGGCGACCGCGCCGGCCTGGCCATGCTGCGGGACGTCTCGGCGTGGATCGGCGTACGGCGGGACAACGGTGCCACCAGGGTGGTCATGACAAACGGGCTGAACATGAACAGCAACTGGGACACCAGCAGCACCGGCAGCGAGATCGCCAGCGCCGCGGTCTCCGGCGGACGGATCTGGCTGCGGGCCAACGCCGACATCCGGCCTGGCACCGGCCGGCAGGCGCGTTTCTCCTACAGCACCGACGGGGTCACCTTCGTCCCGCTGGGCAACGCCCTGACGCTCAACAACAACTGGACGTTCTTCATGGGGTACCGGTTCGCCGTCTTCAACTACGCCACCCAGGCGCTGGGTGGAGCGGTGACGGTGCGCCGGTTCGAGTTGGCCACGCCGTGAGATAGCGGTGACCGGCCCGACACCGTACTTGTCGAGGCCGGTTGGTCACCCACAGGCTGGGGCCTGTCGTCTGCCCGCCGAGCGGACGACAGGCCCCTTCTCGTCCGGCCTCCACACCGCCTCGTTCAGCTCGCCACTGGACCGCTACCGGAGCCGGGGGTGCGGGCGTTCCCTGATCGGTGCCGGCAGGACGTGCCGGCACCGCCGTCCGGCAACGGCTGTTGCTGACGCGCGCAACCCACCTCGCGCCCTACGGACCCTCCGCCACCGCGTGGCGACGGGACCTACAGGACGTGCGCAACCCACCCTCCGACCGGATTCCGGGGTAGGGCAACCCGGCCACCGGCGAGGACCGGAGACGCGGATGCCGGGTGGGAGGACCCCACCCGGCATCCGTCCGCGCGCCTAGGATCAGGCGGCGCGGGACCACTGCATGCTTGACGCGGAACTGCACGTCCGCTGCTCCAGGGCCGCGCCCTGAGCGGTGGAGCCGCCGGCCACGTTCAGGCACTTGTTGCTGTTGACGTTGACCAGCTGGTGGTAGCCGTCACCGGTCGACCGCCAGCTGAACACCTGGTTCAGTCCGTCGTGGCAGGTGTACTGGATGATCTGCGCCCCGTCGGCGGTGGAGACGTCGCGCACGTCGACGCATTTGCCGCTGTGCACGCTCTGGAGCCGTACGTTGCCGTTGCCGGCGTCGAGGAAACGCCACTGCTGCCAGGCGTTGCCGTTGCTGCTCCACTGGCCGATCACCGCGAGGTTGTCCAGGTTCGGCTGCTGGACGTCGACGACCTGTCCGCTGTTGCGATTGATGATCCGGTAGGCCGTGGGGGCGCTACCGCCACCGGCGAACTGCCACCAGTTGACGTTGAACAGGTTGCCGCTGCCGCCGGCGAAACGCAGGTAGAGATCGCGCGTACCGGTGGCTCCACTCACCCCGCAACTGGTGGTCGTCCAGTTCTGCCAGCCGCCGGTGCCGGCCACCGTGCAGGTGCCCACGAGCGGGCCGCTGGCGCTGTCCAGCCGTACCTCGATGCGGCCGCCGCTTGTTGCCGAGGCGACCCGCGCGGAGAAGGTGGTCGCTCCGGTGCCGAAGGCGACCCCCTTGACCTTGATGTGGTCGCCGTTCTCGATCCAGCCGACGTTCATGCCGCCCTCGCTGGACGGCTCGGTCTCGATGCCGGACCCCCAGGCGATCGTCTCGGCCTCTTGGCGCACGTACGGGTTCAACGTGCCGACCTGTGGAGCCCCGGCGGTGGTCATGTTCATGGTGGGGATGGTTCCGTTGGAGTTGTAGGTGAACTTCTCCACGGCGACCGACCGGGTGTAGCCGCCACCGCCGGGCAGCGCACCGTTGTGGTAGAAGAAGTACGACCCACCGGCGAAGTCGATCACGCCGGGGTGGTTGGTGAAGCTGGAGCCCTGCCGGGGCATGACCGTTCCCCGGTACGTCCACGGGCCGGTCGGTCCGGGTGCCGTCGAGTAGCCGATGAACTCCGAGCAGCACTCCGCCGCGAACACGTTGTAGTAGAGCCCGTTTCGCTTGTAGACCCACGGCCCTTCCTCGTAGAGGGTGGGCCGGCTGGCATTGCCGCTGCGGGTACCGAAGCCCGCGGTGGTCAGCGGGATCTGGGTGGGGCCGCCGGAAAACGAGATCATGTCGGAGTTGAGCCGGACATACCAGAGGTTCGGGTTGCCCCAGTACAGGTACGCCTGCCCGTCGTCGTCGATGAACGCGTGCGGATCGATCTCGCCGTTGCCGACGAGCGGACGGCCGAGTGCGTCGCGGAACGGCCCGGTCGGGCTGTCCGCGACCCCGACCCCGATGACCATCTGGCCGTTCGAGCGCTGCCGGACGGGCACGTACCAGTAGAACTTCCCGTTCCGGGCGATCACGTGCCCGGCCCATGCGTTGGCGTCCGCCCAGGCGAACGTGGCCAGGCTCATCGGGGTGCCGTGGTCGGTCCAGTTCACCATGTCGGCCGACGAGAAGACCCGCCAGTCCCGCATGGTGAAGTAGGTGGAGCCGTCCTCGTCGTGGCCGGTGTAGAGGTACACCCGGCCGTTGTGCAGCATCGGCGCCGGGTCGGCGGTGTAGATGTGCTGGACGATCGGGTTGTCGGCCCGCGCGACGCCGGGTAGCAGGGCGATCGTGCAGGCCACGCTCGCGAGCACGGCGACGACGCGGCGGAGCGCCGCCGTGCTCATGCCCGGCTCCACCGCTGGTTGGCGTTGCCGTGGCAGGACCAGAGGATCACCGCGGTCCCGTTGGCCGTACCGGCGTTGTTCACGTCCAGACACAGCGACGGGAAGCGGCCGTTGCTCACCGTCCCGTTGCCGTTGAGCGTCCACTGCTGGTTGGTGCCGCCGTTGCAGTCCCAGACCTGCACCCGCGTGCCGTTGGTCGCGTTCGTCGGTACGTCCAGGCACTTGCCGAGGATCCGCAGCGTCTGGCCGTCCTGGGTGATCTGCTGGTTGGGGTTGCTGTGGCAGTCCCAGATCAGGGTCCCGGTGCCGTTTGCGGTGTTGGAGTTGTCGAGGTCGAGGCAGCGTCCGGCCGATTCGCTGCGCAGCCGGAAGGTGCTCGGCACCGGCGGGTTGGTGGTGCCGCCACCGCTGACCCGGTACACCACCGTGCCGTGTGCCGGAACGCTCGCGGAGATCGTCCCGGTGCTCGTGGAGGTGCCGTTGGTCCACGCGTTGAGCAACGTGAACGAGCTGCCGGTCTTGCCGATCGCCGCCGCCGTGGTGGAGATCGTCGTGGTGGAGTTGCCCTGGTTGAACAGGGCGACCGCGACGTCACCGTTGGCCAGGCGCTTGGCCAGGACCCGCCGGGTGCCGTCGTGGGAGACCTGGACGGCCTGGAGCCCCAACGTGTCCTGGTTGATCGCGACCAGGTTCTGGTTGCGCAGGATGTCAAGCGTCGCGGTGCTGGCCGAGCGCAGGTCGTTGCCCATCATCAGCGGCGCCGCCATTATCGCCCACAGCGCGAAGTGGCTGCGCATCTCGGTGTCGTTCATGCCACCGTTGCCGACCTCCAACATGTCCGGGTCGTTGAATCCGCCCGGTGCGGCGTAGCCGGCCAGCGGCACGTTCACGTTGACGATGTTCTGGATGCCCATCGGGTAGCCGTTGGTCTGGCCACTGTCCCAGGTGTTGGTGATGTCCTCCGTGGTCCGCCAGAGGTTCGCCACGTCGCTCCAGTTGCGTTGCGGCCCGGTCTTCTCGTGGATGCTGTTCGAGTTGATGCTGTAGACGATCGGCCGACCGGTGGCGGCCAGTGCGTCGCGCATGATGCTGAACCGCGCCACCTGGTCGTTGATCGTGCCGGTGGGGGAGCACCAGTCGTACTTGAGGTAGTCCACGCCCCAGGCGGCGAACTGCCGGGCGTCCTGGTACTCGTGTCCGAGGCTGCCGGTCGCGCCCGGGAATGAGTTGAAGTACTGGGCGCAGGTCCGATCCAGCGGAACCTGGTAGATGCCGAACAGCAGGCCCCGGGAGTGCAGGTAGTCGCCGAGGGCCTTCATGCCGCTCGGGAACCGCTGCGGGTGGGCCTGGAGGTTGCCCTGCGCGTCCCGGTTCGGATCGAACCAGCAGTCGTCGACGACGACGTACTTGTATCCGAGGTCGCGCAGACCCTGGTTGACGATCGAGTCGGCCATCTGCCGGATGAGGGTCTCGTTGATGTTGCAGCCGAACGTGTTCCAGGTGTTCCAGCCCATCGGCGGGGTACGGGCGACGCCGTTGTTCAGCGCCTGTGCCGGCCTGGGGGAGATGACCCCGTCGGCGAAGCTCGCGGTGAGCGTCACCGCCAGGATGCCGAGGGCGGCGGTCAGCCACCTTCTTGCGCTACGCACGTTGAATTCCTCCTTGTCGGTGCGGTGATCGGTTCGGCCACCGGTAGCCGGTATCGCGGCGGTCGGCGCGGTGCGGCCGTGGAACTCTGCTGGCGTGCCGGGCACGCGCGTCGTCGTTCGGGACGCCGGTGTGCAGGGCCCGGATGGCGCCGGTCGTCACGCTGTTTCGGGCCTGCACGGCTCCCGCCGTGACGTGTCGGCAGGTGCCGTTCCGATGACAGGAATGTTATCGCTATCATCAATGCCTGTAAATTGTCTGTTGCTCGTCCAGCAGCCCCTCGGAGCGACACATCTGCGTCGGGCCGAACGGGGCAAAGGGAGGGTGTGACCGCTAACAGAAAGCAACGGAAGAAGCTGTGCGGCGGACGCGGACGGGCCGGCGGTCACCGGGGCGACTGCTGGCGCTAGACTGTGCGTGATCTAGCGCTCTCCACCCGGACGGCACGGGCCGGCGTGGGCACCGCGCGAGGGGATTTTTGTACCTGAGCCGTGCCAGTCATCGCCGACGGGCTGCGGCGAGTGACTGGATTGCGGGGAGTTGAGATGGCCGTACGCGATCCTGCCATGACGGACGTGGCCCGCCTCGCCGGTGTTTCCCATCAGACGGTCTCGCGAGTGCTGAACGGGCACCCGAACGTACGCGAGCAGACCCGCCTGCGTGTCCAGGCGGCCATCGCCGAACTCGGCTACCGGCCGAACCGGGCGGCCCGCGCACTGGTCACCGGCCGGTCGCAGGTGATCGGGGTGGTCGCGCAGAACACCACCCTCTACGGCCCGGCCTCGCTGTTGGCCGCACTGGAGCAGACGGCGGCCGAGTCCGGTTTCGCGGTCAGCGTGGGCAGTGTGCGTGACCTCGACCATCGGTCGATCTCTGCGGTGGTCGAGCGGCACCTGGCCCACCGGGTCGCCGGCATCGTGGTGATCGCGCCGGTGGAGTCGGCCGGCGAGGCGCTGGAGCGCCTGCCCAAGGACGTGCCGCTGGTGACGGTGGACGGGGACCCGCATCGACCGATGCCGCTGGTGACGGTGGACCAGGCGGCCGGTGCCCGGGCCGCCACCCAGCACCTGCTCGACGCCGGCCATCGTACGGTCTGGCACGTCTCCGGTCCGTCGGACTGGTTCGACAGTGCCGGCCGCATCGAGGGTTGGCGGGAGGCCCTGACCTCGGCCGGCGCGGAGATCCCGCCGCTGGTGCCGGCGGACTGGTCCGCGGCGGCCGGCTACCGGTGTGGGCAGATGCTGGCCCGGATGCCCGACGTCACCGCGGTCTTCACCGCCAACGACCACCTGGCCCTCGGGGTGCTGCGGGCCCTGCACGAGCACGGCCGCCGGGTGCCGGACGACATCAGCGTGGTCGGCTTCGACGACGTGCCGGAGGCCGCCTACTTCATTCCGCCGCTGACCACCGTGCGGCCGGACTTCGGCGCGGTGGCCCAGGCGAGCCTGGAGATGCTGCTCACCCAGATCGAGTCGGTAAGCGGCGGTGCCCTGCGCCAGACCATCGCCCCGACCCTGGTGGCGCGCCGAAGCGTCGCCCCACCTCCCCGCCGCTGACCTCCTCCGACGAGTTGATCAAGAAGTTTGGTCGCGTCCAGCTCGACGCCCGACCAAAACTTCTTGATCAACGAGCACCCCTACCCCGGGCCGGGCCCGGGGTAGGGGTAGGGGGTGGGGTCAGGTTGCGGTACAGGTGGGTGTGCCGGAGGGGCCGACGCCGGTGCCCTGGAAGCCGAACTCGGTGCTGCCGCCCGCGCCGACCTGGCCGTTGTAGCTCACGTTGCTGAAGTTCACCGTCCCGGTGCTGCCGCTGGCCTGCGCGTTCCAGGTGCCGGTGACCGCCGCGCCGCCAGGCAGCGTGATCCGCACGGTCCAGCCGCGGATCGCGGCGCTGCCGGCGGTGACCCGGACGGTGGCCACGAAGCCGCCGTTCCAGGAGTTCAGCGACACCGAGGCCGAGCAGGCACCGCCGCCCGGCGGAGGTGCGGTGGTGGTCGGCGGCGCGGTGGTCGGGTTCGGCCCGCTGACGCTGTTCAGCGCGTTGAGCACCGAGGTGTACGCGGGCTTCTTGTTGCCGTTGCCGTCGAACAGCAGCGGGTTGTCATCTCGCCAGGAGGCGGCGTCCCAGACACCCCATACCGTGATCCCGGTGCAGCGCGTCACGGCCAGGCAGGCCCGGGTCACCCGCTCGTAGATGCTCGCCTGGTTGGCACCCTGGGCGACGTCCAGCTCGGTGATCTGCACGTCCACGCCGAGGTCGGCGAAGCGTTGCAGGTTGGCCTGGTAGTCGCTGGCGAGGGTGGTGCCGAGGTGGGACTGGAAGCCGACGCAGTCGATGGGGACGCCGCGTTGCTTGAAGTCGCGCACCATGTTGTAGATGCCTGTCGACTTCGCGTTGATGCCGTCGGTGTTGTAGTCGTTGTAGCAGAGCTTGGCGGCCGGGTCGGCCGCGCGGGCGGCGCGGAACGCGGCCTCGATCCAGTCGTTGCCGGTGCGTTGCAGGTTCGAGTCCCGCCGCGCGCCACTGCCACCGTCGGCGAACGCCTCGTTCACCACGTCCCACGAATGGATCTGCCCCCGGTAGTGGGTGGCTACCCGCGTGACGTGGTTGATCGCCGCGTTACGCAGCGCGGTACCGGACAGGTTCTGTGCCCAGCCGGGCTGTTGCGCGTGCCAGAGCAGGGTGTGGCCACGGACGGACATCCCGTTGGCCCGGGCGTGCGCGACCAGCCGGTCACCCGCGCTGAAGCTGAAGGAGTTCTGCTGGGGCTCGTTGGCGTACCACTTCATCTCGTTCTCGGCCACGATCGAGTTGAACTCACGATTGAGGATCGTGGCGTAGGCGGAGTTGGAGAGCTGGAACGAGTTGGTGGCGGCGCCGAAGTAGCGACCGCTCTGCGCCGCTGCCGCACCGAGGGTGCTGGCGGCGGCGTGCGCGGAGGGCGCGACCAGCGCGGTGGAGACGAGTAGCGCGGCACCGGCCGCGACGGACATCAGCACGGTACGCGGTCGGATGCCCACGACCCTGCCTCCGGTGGTTCTGGGTTTCATCGACGTGCCCCTTCGATGGTGGTGGTTCGGGGTGCCGCCGCGGATCAGCTTTCGACGGTCGTCGTCCCGGCCCGGATGGCCGGATCCGGGCACGGCGAGGTAGACCCGAACGCGGATCGTGCGGGTTGCGCGGTTGGTTGAGATGTAGCGGTCGCCGATGACAGCGGCCGTTTCTGGGTGACGCGGCGATCGGTGCCGTCGAGGCGTGCCCTTCCGCGCGGATGGACAGCGCGCGGCGTCTCGCGGATGCCGGCCCGGACAGGCCGCCGGGCGGGTCGGCGGGAATGGCCGCCTCGGCCCGGTGGCCGGTGACGTGAAACAGGAGCGTGCCCGTGCTCCTCGCCGAAGCTAGCATGTTATCGATAACATGCTCAAGCGATGACCGTGGATGTAATGGCGGTCCGAGGCGACGGCCGAGGCCGCCGGAAACGACCCGTGGTGGGTCCCGCCCGGCGGCCTCGGCGATGTTGGGTCAGGCTCAGATGAAACGCCAACGGTGGTCGCCCGCGCCGTTGTCGTCCCAGATCACGATCTGAGTACCCTGGCTGGACGAGGCGCCGGTGACGCCGAGGACCCGCCCACCGTTGGCGGACTGGATCCGGAAGTAGCCGTTCGCGGCGTACCGCAACCGCCACCGGTTGCTGGCCGCCCCGTTGTCCGCCCACTGCACCACGCGGGCGCCGTTGCCGCTGCTGCCGTTCTCCACGCCCAGCACCTTGCCGCTGTGGGAGTTGCGCAGCCGCAGGTAGCCGCCACTGTCCACGATCGCGGTCCAGAGGTGGTCGGCGGTGCCGGTGTCGCCCCACTGGATCACCAGGCCGCCATCGGCGGTGGACATGTTCTGCACGCCCAGGACGAGGCCGGTGGCCAGGTTCTGGATCCGACGGGCACCGTTGGGCACGAACCGCCACTGGTTGTCCGGCGTGCCGTTGTCCGGATCCTGGACGACCCGGGCGCCCTGCGCGGTGGAACCGTTGAGGGTGGCCAGGAGCTTGCCGGTGTGCCCGTTACGGATCTTGTGTGACCCGTCGCCGACGTCCACGATCGTCCACCGGTGGTCGGCCGTGCCGGTGTCGGACCATTGCAGGACCTGTGCGTTGTCGGCGGTCGACATGTTCTGCACGCCGAGCACCTTGGCACTGTTGGCGTTGCGGAACTTCACCGCGTTGCCGTCGACGACCAGCTGCCAGTCGTGGTCGGCGGTGCCGTTGTCGCCCCACTGCAAGGCCGGTGCCCCGTCGGCGGTGGACATGTTCTCGATGCCGAGCACCAGGCCACTGGCGACGTTGGCGAGCCGGAACGTCGCCGTCCCGGTGCCCGGGGACTGGCCGTTGGCGTTCCAGTAGACGGTGTAGTTGTGCCCGTGCGCGTCGTAGAACGGGCCCAGGTTGACCGTGGAGCCGTTGGCGGTGGCGGTGAAGGTCAACGCCGAGGTGCTGGTCCGGTTGACCGAGGTGGTGGCCAGGGCGGGCAGGGCGGCCAGCGCGGTGTTGCCGTAGTTGCCGGAGAGCACCGCGGGGCCGTAGGTCAGTGCCACCACGTTCGGGTCGTCGTTGGCCGGCTGCACGATCACGCGCATCGGTAGCCGTACGGTCACCGTGTCGCCTGAGGTCCAGGATCGGGTGAGGGTGGCGTACGTGCCCGGGGTGGTGCTGATGTTCTGCGCGGCGCCGTTGACGCTGATCGTTGCTCCCTGCGTCCAGGCCGGGATGCGGATCCGCATCGTCCACGATCCGCTGACGTCGCCGGTCACGGTGAGGGTCGCGGTGTCGCTGACCGGGTAGGTGGTGCTCTGGGTGACCGTGATGCCGCGCTGCGACCAGGTCAGCACCGAGGGCAGGAACAGGTTCACCGTGAGCGTGGTGTCGTTGTGGAAGTAGATCGAGTCCATCAAGGTGGTGTTGGTTTCCAGTTGCGAGCCCTGGCAGCACCAGAAGGAGTTGTAGTCGGTACTCCAGGTGCCGCCGCCCCACGCCGGTCCCACGCCTCGCCGCCCGCCGGGATTCAACGGCGTGAAGTACGTGATGTGGCCGTGGTTGTCGGCCGGGTTCTGCGCCCCGACCAGGTGGTTGAGCAGTGCCCGCTCGTAGAAGTCGAAGTACGCCACCCGGTTCGGGTCCAGCAGCCACAGCTCCCGGGTCAGCTTGAGCATGTTGTACGTGTTGCACGCCTCGCAGGTGTCGTTGCGTAGGTAACCGGCGATGGCGTTGGGTGCCCGGAAGTGTTCGGCCTGGCTGTTGCCGCCGATGACATAGGTGTGCGCGTTGACCGTCATGTTCCACGCGTTGCTGGCGATGTCCCGGTACCGGGTGGTGCCGGTGGCCTTGAACTCGCGGGCCGCGCCGATCCACTTTGGTACCTGGGTGTTGGCGTGCAGCCCGTTGAGCTGGTCGGAGTTGGCCGCGAGCGGGTTGAACACGGCGTTGTGGTCGAACCGTTGGGCGGTGGTGAGCCAGCGGGTGTCGCCGGTCTGCTGGTACAGGTCGGTCAGCACGGCGTTCATCCCACCGAACTCGGTGCCCAGCATCGCCTGCATCTGCGCGGAACTCAGTCGGCTGGTGCGCCAGTCCACCCAGCCGGCGAACGCCAGCAGGACGTCGCGGGCCTGGTTGTTGCCGATGTACCGCCACACGTCGAGCAATCCGGCGAGGGTCTTGTGGATGGCGTAGTACGGCACGTTGCCGTTGTTGAGCGTGCGGTTCTCCACGGCGGTGAAGTCGGACTCGGGAAAGCCGCTGAGGTACCCGGCGTTGAAGCCGGCGGCGCCGTTGTTGGCCTGGCACTTGGCCAGCTCGGCCACCATGTGGTTGGCCTTGTCCCGGCAGGTGGTGTCGCCGAGTACGGCCCACAGGTACGACCAGGCGGTCAGGAAGTGCCCCTGGGAGTGGGTGCGGAACGGGAAGTTGGGTGCCTCCCAGCCGCCGAGGGCCGCGGCACCGGCAGTGGAGAGCCGGTGGTTGGCGCGGAAGTTGTAGAGCAGCCGGTTGACGTCGACGAAGCGCAGGTAGTTGACCGTGCGGTTCTGGTTGTCCAGCCAGCGGCTGGCGGTCAACCGCACCTGGCCCGGCTCGAAGGCGTACGCGGAGACGCCGAGGTCGGGTCGCACCGGGGGCAGCGCCGCACTGGCGGTGCCGTTGGCCAGCGTGGGGCCGACGGCGGCGGCGACGGCCGCCGCGCCGGCGGCCCGGAGTACGTGGCGACGGTTGAGGGACGGGTAGGGCATCACGACCTCCGTGGTGGCATGGGGGAGCGCCGCCCGACCCGGCGGGGGTGGTGGCCGACCGGGCGGCGAGGAGCGGTGCGATGACGTCGACGCGCGGCGCGCAGCGTGCGTCGACCGGACCCGGCGCGTTTCGCTGCGGTGGCGGCTCATGCCAAGCCCATCAATGTTATCGCTAACATACGTGGCTCGCTATGTGCTCCGCAAGACGTTGGGAACGGGCCGGCCTGGCGACGCGGATTGACCCTCGACCCGATCGAGGCCGGAGGGTGCCGAAGGTAGCCGGCCGGGCTCCGCACCGAGACCCGGTCGGAGGGTCGGCGATGGCGGGGGTTCGTGGTGGTGGCGACGAGCGGTGACCGGGCGACGGTGCCGGGCGCGTACTGGGTGTGGCTGGGCGGCGCCGCGCTGAGTCTGGTCGGCGTGCAGGCGATGGCCTTCGCGATGGCCTGGGCGGCGGCCGGGCAGGGGGCTCGGTTCGCCGCCCTGGTGCCGACCGCGATCGTGCTGCCCCGGGTACTGCTGCTGTTGGTGGGCGGTGCGGTGGCCGACCGGGTCGGCGCCTGGCGCGTCCTGCTCGCCTCGACCGCGGCGATGATCGTGGTCACCGTGGCGCTGGCAGGAGCCGCGTGGTCACCGCTCGACCTGCGGCTGCCGCTGCTGCTCGCCGCGCTGGCGATCGGGTCCGTGGACGCCTTCCAGCTGCCGAGTTCGGGCTCGATGCCGCGGCGGCTGGTACCGCCGGAGGTGCTGGCCCGTGCGATGTCGGCCCGGCAACTCGCCGGGCAACTCGCGCTGTTCGCCGGTCCACCACTGGGTGGCGTGCTGCTCGGCGTGGTCGGGCTCGCCGGGGCGGCCCTGACCAACACCGCCACCTTCCTGGCGATGCTGGTGGTCCTGCTTGTCATCCGGCCTGCCGCCGAGCAATCGCCGGACACCGGGCCGGACTGCGGCGGGTCGACCGATGCCGAGGTGGCTCACGGGTGGTCGCCGGACGCCGGGCCGGACTGCGGGCGGTCGCCGAACAACGGCCCAGGCCATGGGCCGTCGCCAGACGCCGGGGTGGCTCACGGGCGGTCGCCGGTGTCGGCCGCGTTGGACGGGCTGCGCCTCGCCTGGTCGATGCCGGTGTTGCGGGCGGCGCTGCTGGTGACCGGCGTCGTCGCCGGATTCCTTCTGCCGGTCGGCCCGCTGCTGGTGCCCCTGCTGGCCCGGGAGCGGGACTGGTCACCGTCGGTCACCGGCGCGGTCGTCGCGGCCATGGCGCTGGGCACCGCCATCGTGGCGGTGGGGGTCCTGCTGCGCGGCGCGACCTCCCGTCCCACAGCGGTGGCTGCCGTCGGCCTGCTGGTGGCCGCCGCCGGCGTGGTCGTGCTCGCGGTCGCCCGCGCTCCGCTGCCGGCCGTCCTGGCCGGTGTGCTCGTCGGTGTCGGCGCCGGCTGCTTCGCCACGCACATCGGCCCACTGGTCCTGGCCGCCACACCGCTCACCCACCTGGCCCGGGTGCAGTCCGTGCTGGTGCTGGTCCAGAGCCTGCCGTTGCTGGTGACGGCCAACGCGTTCGGCCTCGTCGTCGAGGTCGCGCACGTTGCGGCGGTGCTGTACGGCTGCGCGGGGGTCCTCGCCGTGACCGGGTTGATGGCTCTGGCCGGGCCGGCGCTGCGCCGCTCGTCCCACAGATCCCTCCCGGCGGCTGTCGGCCGCTCGAATATCTGACTAAAGTCAGCAATCGTGGATCGTGCACTTGTGGACGTGGTGCGGCGCTTCAACCGCACGGTGACTCAGCGCGTCGGCGCGCTGGACGACAGCTATCTCGCCCGTGACCGGCCCCTGGCGCAGTCGCGGCTGCTCTGGGAGGTCGGTCCCGACGGCGCCGAGGTCGCGGCCCTGCGGACCCGGCTGGATCTCGACGCCGGCTACCTCAGCCGGCTGCTGCGCATCCTGGAGGGGGCGGGCCTCGTGCTCGTCGGGCCCGGTGAGGGCGACGGCCGGGTACGCACCGCGCGTCTCACCGAGGCCGGCCGCGCCGAGTGGGAGTTGCTCGACGGCAGGTCCGACGAACTGGCCTGGTCGGTCCTGGCGCCGCTGACCGACGGCCAACGCGCCCGGCTCACCACCGCCATGGCCGAGGTCGAGCGCCTGTTGATGGCGTCGCTGATCACCATCGAACCCTGCCATCCCGGTGAGCCGCGTGCCCGCGCCTGCCTGCGGGCGTACGCGCGGGAACTCGCCGCCCGGTTCGACTCCGGCTTCGAGCTGGGTCAGGGCGGCGCCGACGAGCAGGAATACGTGCCTCCGGCCGGCCTCTTCCTGGTCGCCACCCTCTCGACCGAGGCGGTGGGCTGCGGTGGACTGCGGCTGTCCCCGGGCGAGCCCGCCGAGATAAAGCGGCTCTGGGTGTCGGCCTCGGTGCGCGGGCTCGGCGTCGGGCGTCGCCTGCTGGGCGAGTTGGAGCGGCACGCCGTGGCGGCCGGCGCGGCCAGCATCCGACTCGACACCAACCGCACTCTCACCGAGGCGATGCGGCTCTACCGCGCCGAGGGTTACCAGGAGATCCCGCGCTACAACGACAATGCGTACGCCCACCACTGGTTCGCCAAGCCGCTGCCCTGAAACGCGCGCTGGCACGGACCCGCCGAGGCCCGGCGATGGTGCGCCGTTGACTGGGATACCGCAGCTGATCACACTGTCGCGGTGCCCATCGCGCGTGACCACATCATGTCCGAGCCCGGCATCGGCTCCTGCCCGGATTGCGCCAGCACCGAGCTGCGGACCGTCGTCGACCAGCCACCCTGGTGCGGGCGTTGTGAGTGGAACCTCGACGTCGCCGCTTCGGGTGCCGCCGGCCGTCTCGGCCGATCTCTCGAACGGCTCGATCGTCGTGCCGGGTTCCGGGCGGACCGCCGCCTTGCCCACATGGCAACGCAGTTGGGTGCTTCCCACTCCTGGCTGACGCCTGCCTTCCTGCTGCTCGGGCTGGTCTCTTTCGCGTTGGTGCTTCTTCCGTTAGGTGCGTTGGCTGCCGCCGTGTGGCTGCTGATCAACGGCGTGGGG
This sequence comes from Micromonospora sp. NPDC000442, assembly GCF_042898635.1. Lineage (NCBI taxonomy): Bacteria > Bacillati > Actinomycetota > Actinomycetes > Micromonosporales > Micromonosporaceae > Micromonospora > Micromonospora sp. NPDC000442. The sequence goes on from NZ_JBIAYZ010000006.1 coordinate 102,598, forward strand.
CCGTTGATTCTGCCGCTGCTGCTCGCCGCCGTGGCCTACGTGTTGCGTCCCCGCCTGGGCAGCGTCCGACAAGTGGTCAAAGGCGCTTACCGGTTGACTCCGCAGCGACAGGCGGCGCTGCACCGTCTGGTCGAGCGGGTCGGCGACTCTGTCGGCGCACCAAAGCCCGACCTCATAGTGCTCAACGACGACTGGAACGCGGCGGCGGCAGTCGTCGGGGTGCGCAGGACCCGACTCCTGCTGCTCGGTGTCCCGCTGCTCGTGGGCCTGTCGCCGCAGGAGATGGTGGCACTGATCGGTCACGAACTCGGGCACTTCCGCTGGGCGGACTCGCGCCGGCGTCTCCTGACGCAGCCGGCCCGGACCTTCTTCGGCATGCTCGCGACCGCGACCCGGCCTCCACACGGAGACGCGCACGACAGGGACGTGGCGGGCATCTACGCCCTCTTCTACACACTCTGGCAGTTGGTTGGAGGTGCCGTCAGCTGGCTGCTGTTCGTCGTACACCTCTTGATGAACACGCTCGATGCCCGGGAGGGGCGTCGAGCGGAGGTGCGAGCCGACGCGATGGCGGCGAGTGCGGCGGGCAGCACCGCGGCGCTCAGCATGATCGACGTCTTGGCGTTGTCGCCTCTGCTGGCGCCGCTCGTCACCGCGCATGGCACACCTGGAGTCGCGATGGACGTCTGGCGGCGGTCCATCGCCACCACTCGTGCGGAGCAGGTGGTCCGGCTGCCGGTGCTGCGTCAGCTCACCATCCGCGAGCACGCGTCACTGCTCGCCAGTCATCCGGCACCGGGACGGCGGCACCAGGTGATCTCGGGAATGCCCCACCAGGACGCCTCGGTCGTGGTGACCCCGGACGAGGCGGCCACCCTCGATGCCGAGCTGCGGCCATTCGTCGAGGCGCTGCGCAAGCAACTCGCGCAGGCGTACGACCTGTGACCTCAGAGCGACCGGCAATAGGACTGGCGGGGCTGCGGCACGCCCTGGCACTTCGGCTGGCGGCGTTGTCGTCGCCGGGCGGGTGCTTGCCGGCAAGAAATGAATGATGGTTCAATCCTTCGGTGGCCTACCGGAGCACGGAGCGGGTGCGGGCGCGGCTGACCGCCTCGCGGGAGCGGATCGTCGACGCCGCTCTCGGCATCCTGGCCGAGCACGGCTACACCGGCTGCTCGGTCGCGGCCGTCGCCGCGCGGGCCGGGCTGGCCACCGGGAGCGTCTACCGGCACTTCCCGGCCAAGGCCGACCTCTTTGCCGAGGTGTTCCGCACGGCCAGCCAGCGCGAGATCGACGCCGTCACCCGGGCCGCCGCGGTCCAGCGCACGGCCGCCGCTCGGGTCCGGGCGGTCATCGAGACCTTCGCCGGCCGCGCCCTACGGTCACCACGGCTGGCGTACGCCCTGCTCGCTGAGCCGGTCGATCCGGCGGTGGAGGCGCAGCGGCTGGTCTTCCGGCGCGCCCACGCAGCGCTGCTGGCCGGCTACATCGCCGACGGCGTGACCGCCGGCGAACTGCCGGCGCAGAATCCCGAGCTGGCCTCCACCGCCGTGGTCGGTGCGCTGGCCGAGGCGATGGTCGGCCCGCTGGCCGCCGGTGTCGCCGGATCGGACACCATCGGCGGCCTGATCACCTTCATCCACCGCGCGTTGGGAGTTCCGTCGTGAGCACGCACGAGGTGTTCAACCAGGTTCCGCCGTTGGTCGGCCACGACACGGCGGACGAGCCCGCCCTGCTCGACGCGCTGGCCCTGGAGGGGGCCGGCTGGGCCACGGCCGAACTGCACGAACTCGGCCGGCTGGCCGGCACCGAACAGGCAATCGAGCACGGCCGGCTGGCCAACGAACATCCGCCGGTGCTGCGTACCCACGACCGCTACGGACACCGGGTCGACGAGGTGGAGTTCCACCCCTCCTGGCACGAGTTGATGCGTACCGCCGTGGCGCACGGCCTGCACGCCGCTCCCTGGGGCGACGAGCGGCCCGGCGCGCACGTCACCCGGGCCGCGAAGTTCCACGTCTGGCGACCCGACGCCGGTCACGGTTGCCCGATCTCGATGACGTACGCGGCGGTGCCGGCGCTGCGGCACGCCCCCGACCTGGCTGCTCGCTACGAGCCGCTGCTCACCGCCCGCAGCTACGACTTCGGGCTGCGGGAACCGCAGCGCAAGCAGGGGCTGCTGGCGGGCATGTCGATGACCGAGAAGCAGGGCGGGTCGGACGTACGGGCCAACACCACCACGGCACGCCCGACGTCCGACGGCAGCTACCGGCTGGTCGGGCACAAGTGGTTCACCTCGGCCCCGATGTGCGACCTCTTTCTCACCCTCGCCCAGGCGCCGGGCGGGCTCACCTGCTTCCTGGTCCCGCGGGTGCTTCCCGACGGCACCCGCAACCCGATGCGCTTGATGCGACTCAAGGACAAGCTCGGCAACCGTTCCAACGCCTCCAGCGAGGTGGAGTACGACGACGCGGTAGCCTGGCGGGTCGGCGACGAGGGCCGGGGCGTCCGCACCATCATCGACATGGTGAACCTGACCCGCCTGGACTGTGTGATCGGTGCGGCCTCCGGGATGCGGCACGGCGTCGTCACGGCCGTGCATCACGCCGCGCATCGGCGGGCCTTCGGCCGGTACCTCGTCGACCAGCCGCTGATGCGCAACGTCCTGGCCGACCTGGCGGTGGAGTCCGAGGCCGCCACGGTGCTGATGATGCGCCTGGCCGGCGCGACCGACCGGTCGGTACGCGGCGACGCGGCCGAGACGGCGTTCAAGCGGATCGCCCTCGCCGTGGGCAAGTACTGGGTCTGCAAGCGGTGGCCCGGTCACGCCGCGGAGGCCCTGGAGTGCCTGGGCGGTAACGGCTACGTGGAGGAGTCCGGGATGCCGCGACTGTTCCGCGAGTCGCCGCTGAACTCCATCTGGGAGGGCTCCGGGAACGTCGCCGCGCTGGACGTGCTGCGGGCGCTGACCGGCCAGCCCGAGGTGATGGCGGCGTTCCAGTCGGAGGTGGACGCCGCCGCGGGTGCCGACGCCCGGCTCGATGCCGCGGTCCGCCAGGTGCGGGTGGCCCTGGCCGATCCGGCCGATCTGGAGGTACGGGCCCGTCGGGTGGTCGAGCAGTTGGCGCTGGTGTTGCAGGGCGCGCTGTTGGTGCGCCACGGTCACCCGGCGGTCGCCGACGCCTTCTGTGCGTCCCGGCTCGGCGGCGATCGGGGGCAGGCCTACGGCACGTTGCCCGCCGCCGTCGACTTCGCCGCGATCATCGACCGGGCCACCCCGAAGGTGGGCTGACCGGTCCGGCGCCGCCACGGTGGGCGGCGGCGCCGGAGCCGGGGATCAGCAGTAGAGGTTCGCTCCGGCGGGCACCCCGAGGATGCCCACGAACTGCTGGTACCGGGTTACCCGACTCTGCACCTGGGCGGGGTTGCCGCCGTTGCACTCGATCGAGCCGTTGATGCTGCGGATGGTCTGCCCGAAACCGGCCCCGGTGACCATCGCGTGGTGCGCGGTCATCGTGCCGGGCCCGTTCTGCGTCATCCAGTACCAGATGGCGGTCTTCCAGGCCACGGCGGCGTCGTTCTGCACCAGCCACGGGTTGGTCAGCAGGGGCAACCCGAGGGCGTTGCCCGCCGCGTTGTAGTTGAAGTTCCAGCTCAGCTGGATCGGCCCACGCCCGTAGTACGCGGCCTGCCCGGCCGGGCAGCCGTACGACTGGCCGCTGTCGCAGTAGTGCGGGTAGTTCGCGGTGTTCTGCTCGACGATGTGCACCAGGCCGCCGGTCTCGTGGTAGACGTTCGCCAGGAAGGCCGCCGCCTCCTGACGCTGCACGGTGGCCCCGCCGGTGCGCGCGAACGCCGGGTAGGCGCTCAGCGCGTTGATCAGTCCGGAGTAGGTGTAGAAGCTGTTTCGGCCCGGGAACATCTGGTTGAACTGGGCCTCGCTGACCACGAAGGCACCCGGGTTGGTCGGTGGCGGGCTGCTGGTGGGCGGCGTGCCCGAGCAGGTGTACGGGTCCCAGTACCAGGTGCTGATGATCGGGTCGTAGCCGGGATTGTCGTGTTCGGCGATGTAGTACTGGCCGTTGGTGTACCGCACGATGCTGCCGGCCGGGTACCAGGTGCCGGCGATCCAGTTCGGATGGTCGCAGGATCCGCCCGAGGGCGGCGGGGTGCTACCGCCGCAGGCACCGAGGTCCTGCCAGACGCCGGTGTTGCCGGGTGGAGCCTCGCTCTGGGTCCACCATTTCGCCTGGTAGTTGCGGCCGTTGTGGGAGACCTGCATGCCTGAGGTGTAGACCGCGGCGGACTGCCACGGGGTGGCACAGGCTGCGGCGGAGGCGGCGGTCGACGGGATGACCGCCAGCAGCGCGCCGGTGAGTGTCAGTGCCGCGAGCGCGGCCAGGGCGCGCAATCTCGACATGGGATCACTCCTTTCCAGGGGGAGCGGGACGTCGAAAGCCGGAACGCCCATCGACATCCGTGATAGTAACACCTACTGTTTGTAAACCTTACTATTAGTTCCGAGCAGTGAACCGGGCGTTGAGCCGGGCCGGTTGCTGTGGGATTCTTGGACGCCGATGCGTTGTCGCGCGTGTGAGTGACCGTCGCCCGATGGGCAACCGGGGCCGCCACGGCTCCGGGGGACGACGGCCGAAGACGGATTCGTCTCCGATCCACCGGCCCCGAGCCCGGTACGTAGGGCTCGGGGCCGGTGGATCTCCGCGTGACCAACGAAGGAAGATCATGCAAATCTCGGACAGGCACGGCGTTCGACCCCTGGCCCCACCCCGGCGATCATCCCGACGCGCGCTGGCCCTTGTCGTGGCGGGCCTGCTGCTCGGCTCGGCCGTACTGGTCGGCATCGACCAGCCCAGCGCGGTCGCGGCGACCACGCCGGTGGAAGTGACAGTGAACGCGCGGGCCGGGCTGGCCACCGTGCCGGACACCGCCCTCGGCGTCAACCACGCCATCTGGGACTCGCAACTGGGCACCACCGACACGTCGGACCTGCTGCGGGCGGCCGGCGTGCAGATGATGCGTTATCCCGGCGGCTCCTACGCCGACATCTACCACTGGCGGGACCACACCGCGCCCGGCGGCTACGTCGCCCCCGGCACCGACTTCGACACCTTCATGGCCGGCGTGCGGCGGGCCGGCGCCCAGCCGATGATCATCGCGAACTACGGCACCGGCACCCCGGAGGAAGCGGCCGAGTGGGTCCGGTACGCCAACGTGACCAAGGGCTACGACGCCCGGTACTGGACGATCGGCAACGAGAACTACGGCAACGGGCACTACGGGTCGGCGTGGGAGGCCGACCATCACCCCGACAAGAGCGCCACCTACTACGCGAACCTGGTGGTCGCGTACGCGGACGCGATGAAGGCCGTCGACCCGAGCATCAAGGTCGGTGCGGTGCTCACCATGCCGGCGAACTGGCCCGACGGGCTGACCGCGGGTGAGGACCCGGGCCCGTGGAACCAGACCGTGCTGTCCATCGCCGGCCAGAAGATCGACTTCGTCGACTTGCACTGGTACCCGGGCGGCAGCGCCGCCGAATCGCTGCCCCGGACCAGCCACATCACCGACGCGGTCCACCTGCTGCGGGAGCAGATCACCAGGTACGCCGGCCCGAACGCCGGTCGCATCGGCATCAGCCTCACCGAGGTGAACGTCACCTCCCAGGGGATGACCAGCCAGCCGGCGGCGCTGTTCCTCGCCGACGCGTACAGCGGGCTGTTGGCCAACGGGGTGTTCACCGTCCACTGGTGGAACGTGCGCAACGGCATCGGGCAGGTGTCGACAGTGGCCGGGCAGACCGACTACGGCGACTTCGGCATGCTCTCCAGCGGCACCTGCACCTCGGACGGATCGGTCTGCGAGCCGCCGTTGAACACACCCTTCGCCGCGTACCACGGACTGTCCATGATGAGCCGCTTCGCCCGCACCGGTGACCAGTTCATCCGGGCGGCCAGCGACGACGCGCTGGTCGCCGCGCACGCGGTACGCCGGGCCAACGGCGAGGTCGCGGTGCTGTTGGTGAACCGGGATCCGGACAACGCCCGGGAGGTCGTCATCGACTATGCCGGCTTCGCCCCGTCGGGCGGGGAGCCGACGGTACACACCCACACCAACGGTGCCACCGCCATCACCACCAGCCGGTCGGGCAGCGCGACCAGTCGGACCCTGCCGCCGTACTCCCTGACCACGCTCGTGGTGGAGTCGGCTGACCCGGGCACCGGGCGGCCCGGTGCACCGGGGCAACCCACGGCCGCCGAGGTCACCGACCGAACCGCGACGATCTCCTGGCCGGCGGCGACCCGGGGCGCGAGCCCGATCGCCAAGTACGAGGTGTACCGGCAGTACGGGGCGGTCAGTGAGCAGCTCGGCGAGACCTCGGGCACCTCGCTGACCGTCGGCAACCTCGTCCCGGGCGGCAGGTACACGGTCAACGTGCTGACCCGCGACACCGCGGGCCGGATCTCGTGGGCCTCACCGCCGTTGACCTTCACCACCGGCAGCCCGGCCACCAGCACCTGCGGCGTCCGCTTCACCCTCACCACGGACTGGGGCAACGGCTACGTGGCGAACGTCGACATCGTCAACGACGCCGACACCGCGATCGACGGCTGGACGCTGACCTGGACCTGGCCGACGACCTGGCAGCGGGTGGGCAGCGGCTGGAGCGCGAACTGGGAGCAGGTCGGCGCCACCGTCCGGGTCACCGGCACCGACGACAACCGTCGGATACCAGCCGAGGGTGGCACGAGCGCCGGCTTCGTCGGCGAGTACAGCGGGCCGAACGTCACACCGACCGCGTTCCGGCTCAACGGCGCCCTCTGCACAATCCTGTGAGGCCACCGGCGGCGTCGGTGGGGCCGCTGTGCTCCACCGACGACGCCGCGACTGGTGATTTTGCCGATGCGGTGCCGGCGGGGCGCCCCAAACACTGATCGCAGTCGATACCACTCCAACCCAAGGGAGTATCCGACGTGCGATCTACCACCACCACCCGTCCCCGTTCCGTCTCCCTCCTGGCCCGGCTGGCGATGGCCGCCGTCGTGGCCGCCGGTGGCGTCGTCGCCACCTCGTCCCCGGTCCAGGCCGCCAACCCGTACGAGCGGGGACCGGCACCGACAAACGCGGTCCTGGAGGCCAGCCGCGGCCCCTTCGCGACCTCGTCGACGAGCGTCTCCTCGCTGGTCAGCGGCTTCGGCGGCGGCGTCATCTACTACCCGACGACCACCACGGCCGGCACCTTCGGCGCGGTGGCCATCTCGCCCGGCTACACCGCCTCCTGGTCGAGCCTGGACTGGCTGGGCCCGCGGATCGCCTCGCACGGCTTCGTGGTCATCGGCATCGACACCATCACCCGGTTCGACCAGCCGAGCAGCCGGGGTCGGCAACTGCTCGCCGCACTGGACTACCTGACCGAACGCAGTTCGGTGCGCGGGCGGATCGACGCGAGTCGGCTGGCCGTGGCCGGGCACTCGATGGGCGGTGGCGGCAGTCTGGAGGCCGCGGCGAGCCGACCGTCGTTGCAGGCCGCGGTGCCGCTGGCGCCGTGGAACCTGACCAAGAACTGGTCGAGCCTGCGGGTGCCGACGCTTATCGTCGGCGGCGAGTACGACACCGTCGCCTCGGTCTCGTCGCACTCCGAGCCGTTCTACAACAGCATTCCGGCGTCGGCGGAGAAGGCGTACCTCGAACTCAACGGCGAGGGCCACTTCTTCCCCAACTCGGTCAACACCCCGACGGCCAAGCAGATGGTGGCTTGGCTGAAGCGGTTCGTCGACGACGACACCCGGTACGAGCAGTTCCTCTGCCCGGGGCCGAGCGGCCTGGCGATCGAGGAGTACCGCGACACCTGCCCGCACTGAGGTCGACCGGGGCGGTCGCGTCGCGTCCGCCCCGGGTCGTCCGGCCGCCGGTCTTCCGTCCCGTGGACCGGCGGCCGTATATTGCATCGGGAGTGCAATAACCTTGGAGGTGGCGAGTGTCCGACCACACGGCCGACGGGCTGCGCGGGCTGGTCGCCGCGTTCCTGCGGACGCACGACCCGAGCGGTGACCGCACCGGTTTCCTGCGCGCCCGCTTCGACGCCGGCCTGGCCTGGGTGCACCACCCGCCCGGTCGCGGTGGCCTGGGCGCACCGCCGCACCTTCAGGCGGTGGTGGACGACGCCTTCGCCGAGGCCGGCGCGCCCGACAACCAGCCCCGGCGCAACAGCATCGGGCTCGGCATGGCCGCACCCACCCTGCTGCGGCACGCCAGCGAGGCCCAGTGCCGGCGCTGGCTGCGACCGCTGTGGACGGGCGAGGAGGTGTGGTGCCAGCTGTTCAGCGAGCCCGACGCCGGCTCCGACCTGGCCAGCCTGCGCACCCGGGCGGTGCCCGACGGTGACGACTGGGTGGTCGACGGCCAGAAGGTGTGGACGTCCCTGGCCCACGAGGCGCGCTGGGCGATCCTGCTGGCCCGCACCGACCCGGCCGCACCGAAGCATCACGGCCTCACCTACTTCGTCTGCGACATGGCGGCGCCGGGGGTGCAGGTGCGGCCACTGCGACAGGCCACCGGCGAGGCGGAGTTCAACGAGGTCTTCCTGACCGGGGTCCGGATACCCGACGCCCACCGCATCGGCGAGGTCGGGCACGGCTGGCGGATCGCCCGCACCACCCTGATGAACGAACGCGTCGCCATCGGCGGCCGGCCGCTGCCCCGGGAGGGCGGGATGGTCGGTGTGCTGGCCCGGCTGTGGCGGGAACGACCGGACCTGCGCACCGGTGGCCTGCACGAGGAGGTCCTGCACGCGTGGGTACGCGCCGAGGCCGCCCGGCTGGCCGCGCTGCGCCTGCGCCAGTTGATCGCCGCCGGCCAACCCGGCCCCGAGGGCTCGGCGGTGAAGCTGTCCTTCGCCGAGCTGAGCCAGCGGATCAGCGGCCTGGAGGTGGAGTTGCGCGGCGCCGAGGGGCTGCGGCACGACGACTGGACGATGCGTCGACCGGAGGCCCCCGACCTGCTCGGCCGCACCGCCACCTACCGTTACCTCCGCGCTCGGGGCAACTCCATCGAGGGCGGCACGTCGGAGATCCTGCGCACCATCATCGCCGAGCGGGTGCTCGGGCTGCCCGCCGAGCCCCGGGTGGACCGATGACCGACCTGCTCTACGACGCCGACGAGGAGGCGCTGCGCGGCAGCGTCCGGGCGCTGCTGGCCGCGCACGCACCGTGGCAGCGAACCCTCGCCGCCGTCGACACCGACGAACCGTACGACGCGGCGCTGTGGCGCCGACTGGTCGACCAGACCGGGGTGACCGGCCTGGCCGTGCCCACCGAGCTCGGTGGCGCCGGAGCCGGTTTCCGCGAGGTCGCGGTGGTGCTGGAGGAACTGGGCCGGGCGGTCGCACCGGTGCCCTTCCTGGGCACCGTCGTGGCCACCCGGGCGCTGCTCGCCTGCGGCGAGTCCACCCTGCTGCGCCAGGTAGCCGCCGCCGACCGCGACGTGGCGTTGGCGGTCGGTTTCGCCACCACGCCCGAGGCGGTCACCGGGACGGTCACGGTCGGCCCCGGACCGACACTCTCCGGCCGGGTGGTCGGGGTGGCCGACACCGCGCCGCACTGCCTGCTGCTGGTCCCGGCCGGCGACGGGTTGTACGCCGTCGACGCCGCCGAACCGGCGGTACGCAGGACGCCGGTGGTGTCCCTGGACGCCACGCGACCCGTCGTCGACCTCGACTTCAGCGCCGTACCCGCCCGCCCGGTCGCCGTGGGCGCGGTGGCCGCCACGGCGGTGACGTCGGCGTTGACCGCGGGCGCGGCGCTGCTCGCCTCCGAGCAGGTCGGGGTGGCGCAGTGGTGTCTGGACACGACGGTGGACTACGTGCGGCAGCGCCGGCAGTTCGGCCGGCCGGTCGGTTCGTTCCAGGCGGTCAAGCACCGGCTGGCCGACCTCTGGGTGGAGCTGACCGAGGCCCGGGCGGTGGCCCGGTACGCGGCGGCCAGCGCAGCCGGCTCCGAGGCGCCGCTGGCAGCCGCACTGGCCCAGGCGTACTGCGGCCCGATGGCGGTCCGGGCGGCGGAGGTCTGCGTCCAGTTGCACGGTGGGCTGGGCTTCACCTGGGAGCATCCGGCCCATCTCTACCTCAAGCGGGCCAAGAGCACCGCGATCGCCTTCGGCACCGCCGACCGGCACCGGGCCGCCCTGGCCCGGCTGGTCGATCTGCCCGCGCCACCCCTCGTCCGGCCCGTCCCGCACGGCGGTGCCGACCGGTGACGATCGGCCATCGAAGGTGTTGACGAAACACGCGAGAAATGTACACTCCGAGTGTAATAATGTGGCGGCGACGCGAGGGGTGGGCTGATGGCGGACGGTCTCGCACTGCACCAGGTCGGCGTCCGCTTCGGCGGCCTCACCGCCCTCGACGACGTCTCGCTGGAGGTCGGGCCGGGCGAGGTGGTCGGGGTGATCGGCCCCAACGGGGCCGGCAAGACCACGCTGTTCAACGTCGTGTGCGGCTTCGTCACCGCGCACACCGGCACGCTCACCCTCGACGGCCGGCCCCTTCGACCACGACCGCACCGGCTGACCCGGCTGGGCATCGCCCGGACGTTGCAGGGCACCGGCCTGTTCGCCGGGCTCACCGTGCTGGAGAACGTGATGGCCGGGGCCACCCACACCGCCCGCACCGGGCTGATGTCGGCCCTGCTCGGGCTGCCGAGCAGCGACCGCGACGAACGCCGGCTGCGCGAGCACGCCCACGCCGTCCTGGCCGACCTGGGCATCACGGCGTACGCCGACGCCGCGCCGGACACCCTTCCGTTCGCGGTACGCCAGCGGGTCGCACTCGCCCGCGCCCTGGCCGCCCGCCCTCGGCTGCTGCTGCTCGACGAGCCGGCCGGCGGCCTCGGCGCGGACGACGTGGACACCCTCGCGGAGCTGATCCGGCAACTGCCGCACCGGGCCACCGACCCGTGTGCGGTGCTGCTTGTGGAACACCACATGGACCTGGTCATGGCGGTCTGTGACCGGATCGTGGTGCTCGACTTCGGGCGGGTCGTCGCCACCGGGCCGCCCGAGGCGATCCGCGAGGATCCGGCCGTGGTGGACGCCTACCTCGGTGCGGCCGTGGACGAGGCCGCGTAGTGGGCGGCGACCTCCTCACCGCCGAAGCCCTGGCCGCCGGCTACGGGCCGGTGCCGGTGCTGCGCGACGTCGACCTGCGAGTGCCCAGCGGCACCATCGCCGCCGTCATCGGTGCCAACGGTGCCGGCAAGACCACCCTGTTGCGCACCCTGTCCGGCATGCTGCGCCCGACCGCCGGTCGGATCCTCCTCGACGGCCGCGACCTGCGCGGCACCCCGGTCGAGCAGCTCGTCCGGCGCGGCGTGGCGCATGTGCCGGAGGGGCGCGGCGTGATCGGCGAACTCACGGTGGAGGAGAACCTGCGCCTCGGCGCATTGTGGCGGCGGGACCGCACCGCCGCCGCCCGCGCCCTCGACGAGGTCTACCAGCTGTTCGAGCCGCTGGCCCGGCGTCGGCGTCACCTCGGCCATCAGCTCTCCGGCGGCGAGCGGCAGATGCTGGCCCTCGGCCGGGCCCTCGCCGGCCGACCCCGCCTGCTGCTGCTGGACGAACCGTCGCTCGGCCTGGCACCACGGGTGGTGGCCCAGACCATGGCGTTGCTGCGCCAGCTGCGCGACGACACCGGGCTGACCGTGCTGCTGGTCGAGCAGAACGTGCGCAGCGCCCTGGCCGTCGCCGACCAGGGCATCGTGATGTCGCTCGGCCGGGTCGCCCTGGCCGCCCCGGCCGCCCGACTGCGCGACGACGCCGACCTGCGCCACGCCTACCTCGGATTCTGAAACGCAAGGAGGACCGTGGACCGCTTCCTCTTCCTCACCCTCGACGGCCTGTCGAGGGGCGCGGTCTACGCCGCGTTCGCGCTCGCCCTGGTGCTCATCTGGCGGGCCGGTCGGATCGTCAACTTCGCCCAGGGCGCGATGGCGGTGGCCGCCGCGTACGTCGCGTACAGCGTCACCGCCGCCACCGGCTCGTACTGGCTCGGCTTCGGCGCGGCGCTGCTCGCCGGGCTGCTGCTCGGCGCGGTCGTCGACGTCGCGGTGATGCGGCTGGTGGACCACCGGTCACCGCTCAACCCGGTGATCGTGGCGCTCGGGCTGGTCCTGCTGATCCAGGCGGTCCTCGGCATGGTGTACGGCAACGAGTACCTGCCGTCCCGGGCGCCGTTCAGCCGGACCGCGCTGACGGTCGGCGGCACCGCCGTGCTGTCCCCGTACGACCTGTTCGTCTTCGCCACCGTCGGGGTGGTCGGCGCGGCCCTCGTCTGGATCTTCACCCGGACCGCGATCGGGCTGCGGATGCGCGCCGCGGCGTTCGCACCCGAGGTGTCCCGGCTGCTCGGCGTGAACGTGGGCGGCATGCTCACCCTCGGCTGGGCGCTGGCCTCGGGTGTCGGCGCGCTGGCCGCGATGTTGGTCATTCCCACCGGACTGGGGCTGCATCCGTACGCGATGGACCTGGTATTCGTCTCCGCGTTCACCGCCGCGGTGCTCGGCGGGCTGGACAGCCCACCGGGCGCGGTCGTCGGCGGTCTCGGTGTCGGCCTGCTGCTGTCCTACGTCAGCGGGTACGCCGGCGGCGACCTCATTCCGCTCGCGGTGCTCGCGCTGCTGCTGACGGTGCTGCTGTTACGCCCCGGCGGGCTGTTCGCCCCGGTCACCGCGAGGCGGGTGTGAGCGCCACCCGGGCGGCGGCGTCCGTCCGACCCGCCGCCATCGATCCCGCCCGCCGCGGCCGGTCGCTGCCGACCGTGGTGCGTCACCTCGTCGTCGCGGCCGGCGTCGCCCTGCTGGTGCTGATGGTCAGCTACCAACTCGACTCGTTCCGCAACTTCCAACTGGCCACCGTGGCGGCCTACCTCTGCGCCACCGCCGGCCTGACCGTCCTGACCGGGCTCTGCGGGCAGCTCTCGCTGGGACACGGTGCGCTGATGGCCACCGGCGCGTACACCCTCGCCCTGGTGCAGAACGCCTTCGCCGAGCGGGGTCTCACCGCCGGTGGACTGCTTGTCGTGTCCCTGGTGGTGGCGGTGCTGGCCACCGTCGTCGTCGGCGCGGTCGTCGGGGTCGCCGCCGCCCGGCTGCGTGGGCCTTACCTGGCCGGGCTCACCCTGGCCGTGGCGGTGGTGGTGCCGGCGTTGACGGTCACCTTCGACGGCGTCTTCAACGGCGAGCAGGGCCTGGCGGTGCCGGTGGCGCCCGCCCCGGCCGGGCTCGGCAGCTACTTCCCGCATGAGCGCTGGCAGCTCTGGGTGGCCACCGTGGCGACCCTGCTCTGCCTGGTGCTGCTGGCGAACCTGGTGCGCAGCCGTTACGGCCGCTCCTTCCGGGCGGTACGCGACGACGAGGTCGCCGCCCGGCTGGCCGGGATCCACGTGGCGCGTACCCAGGTCGTCGCGTTCGTGATCAGCGCGGGCAGCGCCGGCCTCGGTGGCGCCCTGCTGGCGGTGCTCGCGCAGAGCGTGTCACCCGGCGCGTTCGGCCTGACCTTGTCGCTGTTCCTGCTGATGGCCGTGGTGATCGGCGGTCTCGGTCGACTCGCCGGGGCGGCCTGGGGTGCCTTCCTGCTGGTGGCCCTGCCCGATCTGACGCACTCGCTGACCAACCTGTTCACCCTCTCGCCGGCCACGGCGCAGCGGCTGGAGGGCAACCTGCCGCTGGCGATCTTCGGCAGCACGTTGATCGCAGTCATGATCGCCGCGCCCGGCGGCGTACAGGGGCTGTTGTCCCGGCTGGTCCGGGCGTTGCGCGCCCGCTGGCCGGTCGGGCGTTCGTAACCGTCACACCTGCTCACCCCAACCATCCATTTCGCACAACCGGTCCGATGAAAGGTCGGTGTCCCATGCGAAGCACGACACGGCGCGGTCTCGTGATCGCCACCACCCTCACCCTGCTGCTCACCTCCACCGCCTGCGGCTCCGACGACGGTCCCGGTTCGGGCGCGCCGGTGCCCGGCGTCACCGACACGGAGATCGTCGTCGGCACCCACATGCCACTTACCGGTCCGGCGTCCGCCGGCTACTCGAAGATCGCCCCGGCGACGAAGGCGTACTTCGACTACGTCAACGCCAACGGCGGCGTGCACGGCCGCAAGATCACCTACAAGGTCATGGATGACGGCTACAACCCCGCCACCACCCAGCAGGTCGTCCGGCAACTCGTGTTGCAGGACAAGGTCTTCGCCATCCTCAACGGCCTCGGCACGCCGACCCACACCGGCGTGCTGGACTTCCTGCACACCAACCGGGTACCGGACCTCTTCGTCGCCTCCGGCAGCCGCAGCTGGGACCAGCCCGACCGCTACCCGAACACCTTCGGCTTCAACCCCGACTACACGGTCGAGGGCAAGATCCTGGCGAACCATGTGAAGACCGCCATGCCCGGCCGCACGGTGTGCTTCCTCGGGCAGGACGACGACTTCGGCCGTGACGCGTTGGCCGGCGTGGAGACGGTGCTCGGTGCCGACGGCGTGGCGGCCCGCCAGACCTACGTCACCAGCAACACAAACGTCGCGCCGCAGATCGGTGCGTTCAAGGCCGCCGGCTGCGAGGTGGTCATCCTCGCCACCGTGCCCGGCTTCACCGCCCTGTCCGTCGGCACCGCCGCCCGGCTGGACTTCCGCCCGCAGTGGGTGGTGTCGAACGTGGGCGCCGACCTGCCGACGCTGTCCCGGCAGCTCGGCGAGGCCGCCGCACTGCTGGAGGGCCTGATCGGTCTGAACTACCTGCCGATGCAGGGCGACAGCGACGATCCGTGGATCCAGCTGTTCACCAAGGTGAACGCGGAGCACAACGGCGGTGCGGAGTTCGACGGCAACACCGTCTACGGGATGGCGGTGGGCTACCTGTTCGTCCAGGTGCTCCAGGCCGCCGGCAAGGACCTCACCCGGGAGTCGTTGGTCGAGGCCGTCGGCAGGGGTGGTTACCAGGGGCCCGGCGTGGCGCCGTTGCGGTTCTCCGCCACCGACCACTCCGGGTACGGTGGCGGCCGGCTGAGCCGGGTCGAGGGGGGCGAGCAGCGCTACTTCGGCCCGACGTACGAGACCGACGAGTCCGACGGGCCCGTCAACGAGTACACCGCACCGCCGGTGGCGCCACCGGCCAACGGCGTGCCGAGCGCCTGATCCGCCCGCCCGGTGTGCACCGTCCGGCCCGGGCCCCGGGCGGTGCACGCCGGCGAGGTGCGCGACCCTCGCCGGCCCGCCGCGACCGCAGCGGCCCCGGGGCGCGCTCGACGAGGCTCGTCCGGGCAGGGTCTCAGCAAACGCCTAGACTCGGCTCGCACGAACGCTACGCCAGGGGTGAGGGGGACGGCGGGGATGGTCAGTGCCGAGACGGCCGGTCGGGTCGACGGGCGCACCGCCCGGGCCGAGCGCACCCGGGCGGCGATCGTCGAGGCGCATCTCGCGCTCATCTCCGAGGGTGACCTGCGTCCGACCGGTGAGCGCATCGCCGAGCGGGCCGGCATCTCGCTGCGTACGCTCTGGACCAACTTCAAGGACATGGAGACCCTGTTCGAGGCCAGCGGGGCGGAGCTGCTGCGCCAGCAGGACGCCGCGTGGCGGCCGATCTCGCCCACCTTGCCGCTGGCCAAGCGGGTCGACGCGTTCTGCCGGCAGCGGGCGAAACTGCTGCAACTGATCGCGCCGTCGGCTCGGGCGGCACAGATGCGCGAACCGGTCTCCGCACAGTTGCGCCGCAACCGGCTCAAGCACATCGCCCGGGTACGCGACGAGGTCGAGCAGCTGTTCGCCGACGAACTGGACCGCGCCGGGTCGGCCCGGGGCCAGGTGGTCAACGCCGTGGTGGCGGCGAGCACCTGGCCGGCGTGGTCGACCCTGCGCGACGGCCTCGGGCTGGGCGTGGACGCCGCCCGGGCGGTGATGGCCCGCACCGTCGGCGCGCTGCTCGCCGAGCCGGCCGAGCGCTGACCGGGCCGCTGCCGCCCGACATTTCCCTCTTCTCAAGCGTCGACAGGTAGGCGAGACTCGATGCATGGTTCATGCATCGACGGTGCAAATAGATGTGCTACGGGGCCGGCAGGCGGAGTGCCGGGAGATCCGCAGCCTGCTCGCCGCACCGGCCGGGACGGCGCTGCTCCTGCACGGCGAACCCGGCTGCGGGCGTAGCACGCTGCTGGCGTACGCCCACCGGTACGGTCGGGGCCGCCGGCTGCTCGCCGCCACCGGTCTGCCCGACGAGGCGATGCTGCCCTACGCCGGGTTGCAGCGGCTGCTCGATCCGGTGCTCGACGGCATCCATGCGCTGCCCGAGCGGCAACGGCAGGTGCTGCGCCGGGCGGTGGCCGGCGAAGGCTGTCGCGACCGGGACCAGCTCGTGCTCTCCCAGGCCGTTCTCGGCCTGCTCGCCGAGGCCGCCCACGACGGCCCACTGCTGTGCACCATGGACGATCTCGACGTGGGCGACGCCCCGACGGCGCGGTTGCTGACCCTGGTGGCCCGGCGACTGCCGCACCTGCCCGTCGTCCTGCTGCTCACCGCCGGCAGCGACAGCGGAGCGGACCTGATACCCGGCCGCCGGCTGCTGCCGCTCGACGAACCGGACAGTCACGCCCTGCTGGCCGCTCGCCGCCCGGGGCCGCCACCCCCCGGCCGGGTGCTGGCCGGGCTGAGCGCTCTCGCCGCCGGAAACCCGCAGGCCCTGGTCGACCTGGCGGACTCGCTGACCCCCGGCCAGTGGCACGGGGTGGAACCCCTGCCCACGGCACCGCCGGCCGACGGCGGCCTCGGTCGGGCGTACCGCGGCCTGCTGTCCCGCCTGCCCGGCGACACGCGACGCGCGCTGCTGCTGGCCGCGCTCGCCGCGACCGCCCCCGCCGAGCGAGATCCGGCCGACCACGGTCGCGCCGTGGATCCGGTCACGCTGGGCCGGGCGCTGCAAGCGGCCGGCGGCAGCGTCGCGGCGCTCGCGCCGGCCGAGGCCGCCGGTCTGATCCGGCTCACCGCACCGGGTGGCGTCACCTTTCCCCGGCCGCTGGCCCGCGCCATGGTCGAGGCCACCGCCTCGCTGACCGCGCGCCGTGACGCCCACCTGCTGCTCGCCGCCGCGCTCGACGGCACCGGAGCCCGGTTGCGTCGGGCCCTGCACCTGGCAGCGGCAACCGACGGACCGGCACCGGCGCTGGCCACGGAGTTGGCCGACGCGGTCGGCGACCACGCGGACCGGTCCGCCGCGGCGACGGCGCTGGCCCGGGCCGCCGAACTCAGCGACGATCCGGTGCTCGCCGCCAGCCGGCAGGTCACCGCCGCCCGCTACGCCTGGCAGGCGGGCGAACCCGACCGGGCCCGCGCGTTGCTGCACCGCGTCGCGGACGTGCCGGTCGCCTCTCCCACCGGAGGGCTCGCCGACCTGCTGCGGGGCGAGATGCGACTGCGCTGCGGCTCGGCACCGGCGGCGTTGCCGATCCTGCTGGCCGCCGCCAACGCACTGGCCGAGGTCGACCGCGAGTCGGCACTGGTCGCGCTGGTCCGAGCCGGCGAGGCCGTCTGCTTCTGCGGTGACCAGTACCGCTACGCCGAGGTGGCCCGCCGGATGGCGGCACTTCGCCGCGACGGAGATCCACCGTGGGCGGGCCTGCTGACCACCCTGGTCGCCGGGGTCGCCGCCACGCTGCGCGGCGACCACGCCCACGGCGGTCCGCTGCTGCGTCGGGCGGTGGTGCTCGGCGACCGGTTGACCGGTGCCGCGGCAACCCCGACCGCGTTGACCGGTGCTGCCGTGGCCGGCCTGCTGGTCGCGGTGGACGCCGGGGCGTACCGGCTCGCCGACCGGGCCGTCGAACTGGCGACCGACCGGGGCGAGGTGTCCCTGCTGCCCAGAGCACTCGAACTACGGGCGATGAGCGAGTACTGGCTGGGCCGCCACGAGGCCGCGACGAGGAGCTGCCGGGAGGGGCTGCGGGTGGCGCGGGCCGCCGGCCAGCACACCAGCGCCGGCGTACATCTCGGCCTGCTCGCCGTGCTCGCGGCCGTGCGGTCCGACCGCGACGCCAGTCTCGGCCACGTCGCCGAGCTGGGCGACGCCGCCGTACCGGGCAGTCGCCCGCACGCCCTCGCCGAGTGGGCCCTCGCGTTGCTGGACCTGGCCGACGCCAGGTACGCCGACGCCGCGGACCGCCTGACCGCGCTCGCTCGGCCCGGTACCGGGCGCGGTCAGGTCCTCGTCCAGGTGATGGCCACGCCCCACCTGGTGGAGGCCGCCGCGCAAGCCGGTCGGCACGCCCGGGCCCGCGCCGCGCTCGCCGTCTTCGACCGCTGGGCCGGCAGCACCGCCAGTCCGCTGCGCCGGGCGCTGTCGGCCCGCTGCCACGCGTTGCTGGCCCCGCGCGGTAGCGCCGAGGCCGAGCAGCAGTTCCGAGCCGCGCTGTCCCTGCACCCGTCCGACGCCGCCACCTTCGAACGGGCGCGCACCGAGCTGCTCTTCGGTCGGGAACTCCGCCGCGCCCGCCGCCCCCGCGAGGCTCGCGGTCACCTGCACCGGGCCCGGCAGACCTTCATCCTGCTCGGTGCCGAGGTGTGGGCCCGGCAGAGCACCGTGGAGCTGCGCGCGGCGGGGGAGTCCGTCGGTGCGCCGGACCCGCACGCGGTACGGCTGCTCACCGGTCAGCAACTGCGCATCGCCCACCTGGTCGCTGCCGGTGCCACCAACCGGGAGGTGGCCAGCCAGATGTTCCTGTCCACCCGGACCGTCGACCATCACCTGCGCAACATCTACCACCGGCTCGGCATCCGCTCCCGCACCGAGCTGGTCCGCGCGTTGAGCTGACGTGTCCAAACCGATATTCAACTGATCCATGACGGGCGTCAGAATTTCTTGACATTTGAGGGTGGTTGGCTGACGATGGCCAACACGGCCGGGTGATCTCACTCACATCGACCCGCCGTCGGTGTTGACGCGCCCACCACCCCCCGCCCCAGGAAGGGCCTTGTCGATGAAGAAGGTATTCACGCTCGGGCTGATCGCCAGCGTAGCGATCGCGCTCGCTGGATGTACGGACTCGGATGCCACCCCCTCGGGAGAGAATAGCGGCGAACTCCGCCAGGTACGGGTCGCGGCCCTGCCGATCACCGAGACCGCCGCGTTGTGGGGCGGCATGAAGGCCGGCATCTTCGAAAAGCACGGACTTTCGGTCGAGGTGCTGCCCGCGCAGGGCGGCGCCCAGGCCATCCCCGCGCTGATCAACGGCGACATCGACTTCGCCATCGGTCAGCCGTTCGGCCCGTTCCGGGCCGACCTGCAGGATCTCGGCGTCGTGATCATCGGCAACTACGCGTCGTCCTACGCCGAGGGCGACGACATCAACGCCGTGGTGGCCTCGGCCAAGTCGGGCATCACCCGGCCGGCGGAGCTCGCGGGCAAGCGAGTGTCGGTCAACAGCCTGGGTGCGGCCGGCGATGTGACGATCATGGCCGCGGTGGAGAAGGACGGCGGTGACCCGTCCACCATCAAGTTCGTCGAGGTCGCCTTCCCCGACGTCCCGGCGCAGCTCGAAGCAGACAACATCGACGCCGCCTGGGTGCCGGAACCCTTCGTCACCCAGCTGCGCAACCGTGGCGACACCTTCGTCGTCGCGCCCTACCAGGCGGTCGCCCCCGGGCTCGCGACGCTCACCGCCATCACGACGAAGAAGCAGATGGACTCCGAGGCCGAGTTGGTCGCCGACTTCACCGCGGCGATGAAGGAGACCCTCGCGTGGGCGCAGGACTCCGCCAACGAGGCCGCCGTCCGCCAGGCGATCAAGGACAACCTGGAGCTCCCGGAGCCGGTAGCGGACTCGGTGAAGCTGCCGGAGTTCGGTTGGGAGCTTGACCGGGCGAGCCTGGAATCGCTGGCCACGCTCGCCGGCAAGTACAAGGTGCTCGATCAGCAGCCCAACTTCGATCGCCTCATCCAACAGCAGTAGCCGGCGCGGTCCCGCCCTTCCCGGTGACCGGCCGGGAAGGGCGTCGCCGCCGACCACGGGAGCAACATGCACGTCTTGTCCCTCCGGCGTCCCCGCTCGTTGCGCAAGGTGATGCTGGGCGTTGTCGGGCTGACCGGGTTCCTCGTCATCTGGCAACTGGTCCCGACCCTGGGCCTGATCAACTCGCAGTACCTGCCGTACGTCACGGACGTGTTCGCCCGGCTCGCCGAGGAGTCCCGCGACCTCGCCTTCTGGCGCCGGCTCGGGTACACCATGACCTCCTGGGCGATCGGGCTGGCCGTGGCCACCGCCGCCGCGGTCGTCCTCGGTACGATCGTCGGCCTGGTGCCCTTCCTGCGCCGCGCCACCCACACGGTGGTGGAGTTCCTGCGGCCGATCCCGTCGGTGGCGCTCATTCCGCTCGCCGTGCTGCTGTTCGGCATCCAGATGCAGGCCGCCCTGCTCATCATCATCTACGCGTCGTTCTGGCAGGTCTTCGTGCAGGTGATCTACGGCGTCGCCGACGTCGACGCGGTCGCCCGGGACACCGCCCGCAGCTTCGGACTCACCCGCCGCGAGCGGTTGTCGTACCTGGTGCTGCCGACCGCCCTGCCGTACCTCATGACGGGCGTCCGGCTCGCCGCCGCGGTCGCCCTCATCCTCGCCATCACCGCCGAGATGGTGATCGGCAATCCCGGTCTGGGACGGATGATCGAGCTGTCCCGGTCCGCCGGTGACTCCGTCGGGCTGTACGCCTTCGTGGTGGTCACCGGGCTGCTCGGGCTTCTGGTCAATCTCGTCTTCCGATTCATCGAGCGGCGTTCGTTGTCGTGGCACCAGTCCGTACGCGGTGAGGAGGTCCTGTGACCGCGCACACCGTCCGCATCGCCCAGCGCTCGCGCGGGCGCGGCCTCGGGCGCCGCGTCGCCGCGGGTTTCCTCTACCCGCTCGGCCTGCCCTTCCTGCTGCTGGTGGTCTGGGGACTGGCGTCGTCCTCGTCGACCAACCGGTTCTTCCCCGGCCCCCTGACGATCTTCGAAGCCTTCCGGGAGACCTGGATCGGGCCGGCGTTCGTCGACGACGTGCTGCCGAGCCTCTACCGGCTCGCCCTCGGCATCGCGGCCTCGATCGTGATCGGCATCGCCGCCGGCACCCTCATCGGGCTGTTCCGCTGGCTACGCGAACTGCTCGAACCGCTGCTGGAGTTCTTCCGGGCCATCCCTCCGCCGGTGCTGATCCCGGTCGTGATGCTGCTGCTCGGCATCACCGACACGATGAAGGTGGTCGTGATCGTCTCCGGCGCGATCTGGCCGATTCTGCTGAACACGATCGACGGTGTCCGGGCCACCGACAGCGTGATGTCCGAGACCGCCGACTCGTTCCAGATCACCTGGTGGGAACGGCTCTGGTACCTCGTGCTCCCGGCGGCCAGCCCGCGGATCATGACCGGGGTCCGGCAGGGCCTCTCGGTCGCGCTGATCCTGATGGTCATCTCGGAGATGTTCGCCTCGTCCGCCGGACTGGGCTATCGGATCGCCTACTTCCAACGCAACTACCTCATCGCCGAGATGTGGAGCGGCATTCTCCTGCTCGGCCTCGTCGGCGTGCTCCTCGCCGCGACCTTCGGTGTCGTCGAGCGACGGGTGCTGCGCTGGTACCACGGAATCAGGGAGGTCAACCGTGCCTGACCGGAGCACGCTGCTGCGGGTGGAGCACCTGCGCAAGGTGTACGAGTCCACGAACGGCGATGTCGAGGCGATCGGGGACATCAGCTTCACCATGCGCTCCGGTGAGCTGGTCTGCATCGTCGGGCCGTCGGGCTGCGGCAAGACGACCCTGTTGAAATGCCTCGCCGGCCTGCTCCGGCCCACCAGCGGCCTGGTCGAGATGGACGGACAGCCGGTGACCGGTCCGAGCCCGGCGATGGCCGTCGTGTTCCAGGAGTACGGCCGGAGTCTCTACCCGTGGTTGACCGTCCGAGGCAACGTCGAGCTGCCGCTGCGTCACAAGCGGCTGTCCCGCTCGGCCCGCGACAAGCTCGTCACCGACGCCATCGAGGCGGTCGGGCTGGCGCACGCGGCCCGCAGTCACCCGTGGCAGCTCTCGGGTGGCATGCAGCAGCGGGTGGCGATCGCGCGGGCCATCGCGTACCAGCCCGAGGTGCTGATCATGGACGAGCCGTTCGCCGCGGTCGATGCGCAGACCCGCGCGGACCTGGAGGATCTCGTCCGCGAGCTGCACGCGAGCCGCAAGATTTCGGTTCTCTTCGTCACCCATGACATCGACGAGTCGGTTTACCTGGGGGAACGGGTGCTGGTGTTGTCCGCGTCGCCGACCTGGGTACAGGAGGATCTGTCGGTCGACCTCCCGCCGGAGCGCGACCAGATCACCACCCGGGCGCTACCGCGCTTCACCGAGCTGCGTACGCATGTCTACGACCAGATCCAGCGTGCGAAGCGCGGGCAGACCGTCGCCCCGTGACCGTGCCGCGGGGTGGATTCGCTCGAGAGGGAAAGCTGTGCGCAGTCGTCAGCCGAAGCAGCTGCTGCTCGCGTTCTTCGGCGAGCACGTCGTCGACGATGCGGTGGGCCCGATTCGCGCCAGCGTCCTGATCGGGGTTCTCGAAGGTGCCGGCGTCGCCGCACCGGCGACGCGGGCGACCCTCGACCGGCTGGTGCAGACCGGCATGCTCGACCGCAGCAAGAGCGGTCGGGAGATCCTGTTCTCGCTGACCGAGCACGGGGTGGCGGTGTTGCGGGAGGCCACCGAACGGGTCCGTGGTCCGCGCCCGTTCGACCCGCAGGGCACCGGCTGGACCCTCGTCACGTTCACGATCCCCGAGGGGCAGCGGACCCTGCGCCACCGGTTGCGTTCCACCCTCACCTGGGAGGGTTTCGCGCCGCTACGCGACGGGCTCTGGCTCGCACCCGGTGAGGTCGACCTCGCCGGGTCGCTGGAGCCGCTGTGCCGGGACCTTCCCCCCAAGACGGTAGTCGCCTTCCACGCCCGGGAACTCCCCGGCTTTCCGATCGCCGACAGTGTCCGCGCGGCGTGGGACATCGAGGCGATCCGGCGGGAACACCTGGCGTTCATCGAGGTGTGGGGCGAGCCGGGCGCGGCGACCCAGGCGGCGAGCGCGCTGACCGTACGCACGATGCTGGTGGCCGACTGGCTCGCGTTGCTGCGCGCGGACCCGAGGCTGCCCCGCGAGTTCATGGACGAGCAGTGGCCGGCCGGCCGGTCGACGCAGGTCTACCGGCGGATGCACCAGCGGCTGGCCGCGGCGTCCGCCGAGGAGTTCGCCGCCCTGGTCGCCGGTGGCAGCGGTGCGGTGGCCAGGAACGTGGGCGGTGTCGCGGCGAGGTCAGGCGGCGATCCGGCGCGGCGCAGCCGGACACCGCACTAGCCGGCGAACCGGTCCCGCAGGTCGGCCTTGCGCACCTTCCCCGACGCGGTCCGGGGAAGTTCGTCGACGACGATCACGTTCTTGGGCACCTTGTAGCGGGCGACCCGGCCGTCGAGGAACTGTTGCACCGTGGCCGTGTCGACGGTGGCGTCCTCCCGTACGGTCATGATCGCCCACGGCACCTCGCCCCACCGCGCGTCCGGTACGCCGATGACCGCCACCCCGGTCACCCCCTCGATCTCGCCGAGCAGGACCTCGATCTCGGCCGGGTAGATGTTCTCGCCCCCCGAGATGATCATGTCCTTGAGCCGGCCCGAGATGTAGAGGTAGCCGTCGGCGTCGAGGTATCCGAGGTCGCCGGAGCGGAACCAGCCGTCCGGGGAGAACGCCTCGGCCGTCGCCTCCGGCAGCAGGTGATAGCCGGGGAAGACGTTCGGACCGCAGATCTGGATCTCACCGATGCCGTCGTCGGCGATCGGCTCGCCGTGTTCGTCGGCGATCCGCACGCTTGTGAAGAAGTGGGGCAGGCCCACACTGCCCTGCTTGGCGCGGGTCATCGTGGGGGGCAGCGACGTCGCGCCCGGCGACGCCTCGGTCATGCCGTAGCCCTGCGAGAACGACAGGCCACGTTCCTCGTACGCGTTGAGGATCCGGGTCGGCACCGCCGAGCCGCCGCAGGTGAGCTTGCCCAACGTCGACAGGTCGGTGGTGGCCCAGTTCGGGTGGTCGGCCATCAACTGGTAGGTGGTCGGCACCCCGCTGAGCATGGTGACGCCGTGCCGCTCGATCTGGGCGAGCGCGCGTCCCGGCTCGAAGCCCTTCTCCAGCACGAGCGTGGCGCCCTTGAGGATGACCGGCAGAGCCCCCATGCCGAGGGACGCGACATGGAACAGCGGCGAGATCATCAGCGCGACGTCGGTCGACACGACGTCGTAGTCGACCACGCAGTTGAGCGCGACCCAGGTGAGGTTGCCGTGGGTCAGCACCGCACCCTTGGCCCGGCCGGTCGTGCCCGAGGTGTAGATGATCGCGGCCGGGTCGTCCAGGCCCACCTCGGCGGCGGCAGCGTCGGACATCGCGGTCGTGCTCAGCAGCCGGGTCAGTCCCGGCCGGTCGGCCGTACCCTCGCCGGTGACGACGACGCGCGGGGACGGCCCGGTGCCGATGGCGGCGACCACCCGCCCGTCGAACTCCGGATCGTGGATCAGCACCCGCGCGCCGCAGTCGGTGAGAACGTGGGCGACCTCGGGCGGTGCCAGCCGGGTGTTGACCGGAACGAAGACAGCACCCAGCCGCGCCGCGCCGAACATCACCTGGAGGAAATCCGGGCTGTTCTCGCCCAGATAGGCCACCGCGTCGCCCCTGCCGACGCCGAGACGCCGCAGCAGCGCGGCGACCCGGTCGGTGCCGTCGGCGAACTGGCGGTACGTCACGCGGTCGCCCTCGCCGTGGACGAGGGCGACCTTGTCGGGGGATTTGAGCCGGCGCTTGGCCAGCCAGGCGCCGATTCCTTGTTCGTGCATCAGCGGTCTCCCGGTGGTGGAGGATGGTGCGTCGATGCGTGACCGGTCGGCCTGCCGGTGGCCCTCAGGCGTAGAAGCGGTACAGGCCGCGGGCCACCACTGCGGGCTTGGTGCCGCCGTCGATCTCGATCGTCTGGTCGACGGCGATCTGGTAGCCACCGGCCACCTCGACGACCTCGGCGACGGTCGCGGTCATGCGTACCCGCGAGCCGACCTTGACGGGGGCCGGGAAGCGCACCTTGTCGAGGCCGTAGTTGACCTTCGTGGTGACCCCCTTGACGTCGAGCAGTTCGGTCCAGAAGGGCACCGCCAGGGAGAGCGTGAGGAAGCCGTGGGCGATGGGCGCGCCGAAGGGGCCGTTCTTCGCCCGCTCGGGGTCGACGTGGATCCACTGGTGGTCGTCGGTGGCGTCGGCGAAGAGGTTCACCTGATCCTGGGTGACCGTCCGGTAGTCGGTGTAGCCGAGGTCGGTGCCGGCGAGGTCGGCGAGCTGTTCGTAGGTGATCGTCGTCGTCATGAGCTTCCTCTCGTCGTCAGCTGGACAGGCGCAACAGCCGGACGGCGTTGTCCTTCAGGATGCCGGGGAGCACCTCGGGCTTGAGGTCGGTGCCGCGCACGTCCCGTAGCCAGCGGTCGGGGGTGAGCAGCGGGTAGTCGGTGCCGAACAGCACCCGGCGCTTGAGCAGCGAGTTGGCGTACCGCACCAGCTCGGCCGGGAAGTACTTCGGGCTCCAGCCGGACAGGTCGATCCAGGTGTTCGGCTTGTGGGTGGCCACCGACAGCGCCTCGTCCTGCCAGGGCACCGACGGGTGGGCCATGATGATCTGAAGGTCTCCGAACTCGGCCGCGACGGGATCGAGCAGCATCGGGTTCGACAGGCCGAGCCGGAAGCCGTAGCCGCCCGGCATGCCGGCACCGATGCCGGTCTGCCCGGTGTGGAACAACGCCGGCACGCCCGCCTTTTCCAGCAGCCCCCACAGCGGCGCGTACTCCTCGTGACTCGGATCGAAGCCCTGCACCGTGGGATGGAACTTGAAGCCGCGTACGCCTTCCTCCTCGATCAGCCGGCTGGCGAGGTCGAGCGCCGCCGCCCCGGTGCGCGGGTCGACGGACCCGAACGGGATCAGGACGTCGGCGTGCTCGGCCGCGGCGCGGGCGATCTCCACGCTCGACAGCGGCTGGTGCGCCAACTGGGTGCGGGCGTCCACGGTGAACACGACGGCCGCCATCTGGCGTTCCCGGTAGTACTGCGCCACCGCCTCGATCGCCGGGCGCGGTCCGTCGGCCTTGAAGTACTTCGAGACCGCCGCCACCAGGTCGTCGGGCAGCGAGTTGTGGCCGTGCTCGTCGACCTCGATGTGCACGTGCATGTCGATCGCGGTGACGGCGTCGAGGTCGATGGCGGGTTGGTACATGATGGGGAACTTTCCTCCGGCGGGTCAGGAGCCTGCGGTCTTGAACTCCTCGGGGAGTTCCGGGAACCGCTCGCCGACGCTCTGCGTCGCACCGGCGAACGTCGCCGGCCAGGCTTCGAGCAGAGCATCGTACGTCCAGCCGCCCTCGCGGTGGGCGGTCAGCGCCGCCTCCGGGTGGGTCCAGACCTGGAGCCGGTCGCCGCCCACCCCGATCACCTGACCGGTGATGCCGCCGGCCGCGTCGGAGCCCAGGAACGCGATGAGGCCGGCGACGTCGTCCGCCGTGCCGAAGCCGAGATCGTGCCGGAAGAACGCCGGCATCGGCTCACCCTTCTCGGCCGCCTGCACGGCGGCGGCGAAGTAGGGGACGGTGGCGGTCATGGCGGTCGCGGCCACCGGGACCACGGTGTTGGCGGTGATGCCGGCGCGCTTGAGCTCCAGCGCCCAGGTGCGCGTCATGCCGACGATGCCCGCCTTGGCGGCGGCGTAGTTGGTCTGGCCGAAGTTGCCGCGCTGGCCGGTGGGGGAGCCGATGCAGATGATGCGGCCACCCTCGCCCGCTGTCCGCATGTGTTGCACCGCCGCGCGCACGGTGGTGAAGGTGCCGCGCAGGTGCACGTTGATGACGGTGTCGAAGTCCTCGTCGGTCATCTTCCACAGCACGGTGTCGCGCAGCACACCGGCGTTTGTGACCAGGATGTCGAGTCGACCGAAGGTCTCGACGGCGGTGGCGACCAACTGCTCGGCGGTCTCGGTCGGGCCGACCGGAGCGACCACCGCGGCGGCCCGGCCACCGAGCGCCTGGATCGACGCGACGGCGTCGGCCGTGGTCTGGGCGTCGACGTCGTTTACCACCACGGCGGCGCCCTGCCGGGCGAGTTCCTGCGCGTACGCGAGGCCGAGACCGCGTCCGGAACCGGTGACGATGGCGACCTTGCCGTCCAGGGACATGGAGAACTCCTTCGTGTCCACCCGATCTGAGCACGGACCATTGAAAATGTCAATCATTGAGGAAACGCGCTACCATCGTCGCCATGTCCGCTAGCGGGAAGACCCGGCTGCCGGGGCGGGACGCCCTGCGGGACAGCGTGCTCGGCGGTGACCTGGTCTTTCTGTTGGCCCGCGCCAACGCCCTCACGCTCGCGGCGGCCAACGCCGCCCTCGCCGAGCACGGGCTCAAGGCGCGCTCCTACTCCGTGCTCGCGCTGGCCGCGGACGGGGCCCGCCCCACGCAGCGGGAGCTGGCCGAGTTCCTCCGCCTCGACCCGAGCCAGGTCGTCGCCCTGGTCGACGGGCTCGAACAGCGCCAGCTGGTGGAGCGCCGCACCGACCCCGCCGACCGGCGGGCAAACGTCCTCGTCGCGACCGACGCCGGCCGGGACCTTTTCGCCCGCGCCCAGCAGGCCGCCCGCGCCGTGGAGCGGGGCCTGCTGGCCCCGGTGACCCCCGAGGAGCACGAGCGGCTGGCCGGTCTGCTGCGGTTGCTCGCGTTTCCCGACTGAGCGCGGGCGGGAGGCTCGCCCGGGCGAGCCTCCCGACCAGGTGCTGCCCGTCAGAAGCGGATCCAGGTGCCGGCGAGCGGGCGCTGCCCGACGCCCGGTTTCGACCAGTCACAGACGCCGCCGGGGAAGACCGTACGCAGCCGCTGCCACTGCTCGGCGGTGAAGCGCACCCCGTACCCCGACTTGCGTAGCGGCTGAAGCTGGCACTTGAGCACCGCCGAGGTGGTCGGCCCGCCCGCCACCACTCGAGGATTGCGGTGGTACGGGTAGAGCTGGTTGCACCGGCCGGTCGGGTCGAGGGTCAGCCGCTCCACGATCCGCTCACCGTCGGGCGTGACGCAGCTGTCGGCCAGGCCGCGTGGCCGCGACAGCCGGGTGAGCGCCACGGCGTGCAGGTGCGGACGGGCCGCCGCGAGCCTGCCGCGCGCAGTCAGCCAGGCGTCCATGTCGGCGAGCGCCTGTTCCTGGATCGCCGCGCTGGCCGCGCCCGGCGGGCCGGTCACGCTGACGTGGTTGTCGGCGTTGCCGTTGGCCCGCACCAGCCGCTCCCGCATCGTCCAGGAGCGGAACCGGTCGTGGAAGTCGCCGGTGGGGTCGGTGTAGCCGCGCGTCTCGATGATCGGTGTCCAGCGCAGCCCGCCGTCGAACTGGTTGACCCGGCCGGTCGCGTACGCCCTGCTGATCGCCGCGACGTTCGCCGAGGTGCGCTGCGGCGTGCGGTTGCCCTCCACGTCCAGTCCGCCGATGCCCTCGTTGAGCCGGACGAACTGCTCCGGGCTGATGACGCCCGCCTTGAGCGTCGCCAGGCCGTACTGCACGCCGACGGTGTCCGGGATGATCGGCCGGCCGGCACCGGTCCTCGGGTCGACGCCGTAGACGTTCGAGACGAAGTCCGCCATGGCGCAGCGGATGCCCTCCGGGTTGGTGTCCGGGTGGTAGCGCCGGTCGGCGGGGATGTGGGCGGGGCAGGCGGTCGGCCAGTCCACACTGTCGAAGAACTGGTAGCCGAAGCAGGTGTTCGGGCTGCCGAAGCCGCTGACGGCGTGCTGCTGGGCCGCCGACAGCCCGGCGTCGGTGGCCGCCTGGGAGATGAACCGGCACTCGTGGCCGGAGATGGTGGTGGAGCGCTCGTCCGGGTAGCCGATGCTGCCGATGACGCCGTCCAGGATGCCGGGGTAGGCGTTCGAGATCAGCAACTGCTGCATGGTGCCGGCCGATCCGCCCCACCCCATGGTGAAGGCCGGTACGCCGAGCGTCTCGATGAAGTGTTCCTTGACCATCATGGCCGTCTCGGCGGACGTGACGTCGTTGCAGTTGTGCGCGTACACGTTGAATGTCGCGCTGGCCACCGCGTAGCCGCGGCTCAGCAACGTGTGGTCGAGGACGCCGCCGGTGCTGGTGGCCTGGGTGTGGCCGATGCCGCAGGCACCGCCGAAGGTGTAGACAAGCCGCTCGTTCCAGCCACGCGTGGTCGTCCACGGGCTCGGGGCCGGTGAGCCGGGCTGGTGCAGCATGGCGATCTCGTACACCGCCCGGTTGATGGTGCCGCGTTCGATCCGCACCACGTACGGGACGGTCCGGCCGGCCGTGGTGGTGGTGCTGGCCACGTCCGCCGGCAGCGGACCGTCGGGCAGGTCGACGAAGCTGCCGGCGGTGCTGCGGTACCGGTAGCTGACCTGCGGCTCGGCGACGTGGCAGTCCTCGTCGACCGGGCCCAGGTGCCACGGACTGCCCGAGGCGGTGCAGAACAGCGGGATGTGCGGCCCGGAGAAGACCGGGCCGGCGGCCGGATGGTTGACAAGCGTCAGGCTGGCGCCGGGGCGTCCCCAGCCCGGCCCGTGCGCGCGGACCTCGATCCGGTTGCGGCCCAGCTTCAGCCGGTCCACCAGGCCGAGCAGGGTCCGCTTGTCGCCCGCCGGCCGGAAGCGGCCGGTCACGTCCCGGCCGTCGAGGCGGACCTTCACCCGGTGCGGTGCGACGGTGCGCGGCACGGCGACCCGCACCAGGGCGTCGCCGCCGCTGACCATGTCCGCGCGACCGGAGACGACCGACACGTCGAAGCCCCGGTCGCCGCCCTTGCCGGCCCCGGGCGCGGCCCCGGCCGGTGCGGAGCTGCTGACCAGTGCGGTGGCGATGAGCGCGGTCAACGCCACCCGGAGGGGTCGGTGCCGGGTGCTCCTCCGAGATCGGTGGGTGGGCATGGCGGGACCCCTTTCAGCCGGGGACGGGCGGCTGGGCCTCCGGGGTCGAAGGCACGGAGAAAACGTAATGCGAAAACTGACCGGCAGTCAATGGAAGTGCAATGCATCGATGCCGCAAACCGGCAGGGTGCCTTGGTGACGGTCGGGCCGGAATGTCCGATATGGAGTCAGGTGCGGCGGAGTGGAGCGGTTCAGACCGGTTCGAGTCGCTGGACGAGGTCCTCGAAGCGCTTCTGGGCCAGCGGCGCCAGCGCCTCGGAGATGCTCAGGAACATCGCCCGTGCCTCGGCCCGTGGAAACGACTGAGGCAGGAACTCGGCTGGCAGGTCAGGGTCGGTGCCGACAAGCGCCCGCCAGTCGCTGACCAGCCGGGTACGGGCGACGAGCGCCTCCGCCGGCAGCACCGCACCGGCGCAGGCCCGGTCGGCCAGCTCGCGGTAGCGGTGCAGGAATTCCTGGTAACCGGCGGCCACCTCGTCGATTCGCCAGGCGGCCTCCAGCCGCGCCCTGCCGTCCGGCAGCAACTCCAGGTCCGTGGAGCGCAGGAGCACCGCGTCGGTGACCCCGAGTTCGCTGAGCTGCTCGCGTGCCTCGTGGAGCCGGTCGTGCGGCGTGACCCAGGTGGCGTCGTACAGCGGCCAGAACGTCAACCAGCGCAACCGGGCCCGGATCAGGCGTCGCTGGTTCGCGTCCTCCAACGGCACGGTGAACGCGATGAGCGTCCAACTGCCGTCCCAGGTGCTCCCGTCGGTGGTGGCGAAGATGCGTCGGGCACCGCGCTGGAGGATGTGCCAGGCCGGCTCGGTCAACCGGTAGCTGGTCCGCCGGCCCTCCTTGGTCCGGTGCAGCATCCCCCGCTGGGTCAGCCGGGCGAGCGTGGCGCGGGCGTTGGCAGGCGCGATGCCGAACTCCGCGAGGACCGCCACCAGACCCCCGGACGGCAGCGGAGCACGACCGGCGTGCCAGTGGTCGCCGAGCAGGGTCACCAGCAGACGCTGGGCGCGGGCCCGCCCGACCGCCGCCCGCTCCGACGGCGACCCCGGCGGCGACAGCTCGCCCAGACCGTCGCTCATCACGACGACGCCCCGGTGGCGATCGCGTCGGTGTGGGGCTGACCAGAGCGCATCAACACCCGGACACGTTACTGCGCCGGGTGACGGCGCGGTACTGGCCTCACCCGGCCGACCGCCGTGGCCCGTACGACGTGCCGAGCGACCGGGAGATCGTCCGGCCGGCCGCCTGGACCAGCGGGGCCAGCGCCACCGGGTCCGCCCGGTGCTGGGCGACCACCAGTGAGATCGCGGCGACCACCGCGCCCTCCGGTCCGTAGATCGGGGCGGCCACCGAGAGGGCGTCCATGGTCACCTGGCGGTCGCTTACCGCGTACCCGGTGCGGCGCACCTCGGCGAGCCCGCGCCGCAGCCGTCCGGGGTCGGTGATGGTCAGCGGGGTGTACCGCTCCAGCGGCGCGGCCAGCACCTGTTCCTGGACCTCGGCCGGTGCGTACGCGAGCAGCACCAGCCCGACGCCGGTGGCGTGCAACGCGAAGCGACCACCGACCCGGGTGAGCACCGGCACCGCGTGCCGCCCGGCGATCCGTTCGATGAAGACCAGTTCGACGTCCTGCCGGACGGCGAGCTGGACGTTCTCGTGGGTCACCTCGTACAGGTCCTCCATGGTCGGCAGCGCCAGTTCGCGCAGCCCGAGCCCCCGGGGAGCGAGGGAACCGACCTCCCACAGCCGCAACCCGATCCGATACCGCCCGTCGTCACCCCGCTCCAGCGCACCCCAGGCGACCAGCTCGGCGACCCGCCGGGACGCGGTGGGCAACGGCAGTTCGGCCCGCCGGGCCAGCTCGCTGAGGGTCAGCGCCGGGCTGGTCGGGGTGAACGCGTCGAGCAGGGCCAGCACCTTGCTGGTGACCGACCGTCCGGGCTGCGCGTCCATCCCGCCATCATGCCGACCCCCGGCCCGCCGGTCACAGCTCCAGCGTCAGCCGGGGCGTGACGGACCGGGAAACGCAGATCATCATGGTGTCGCCGACGGCCCGTTCCGCCTCGGTGAGCAGGCTGTCCCGGTGCTCCGGCACACCGTCCAGGACGGGTGTCTCGCAGGTGCCGCAGGTGCCCTCCCGGCACGAGGACAGCACCTGCACCCCGGCCGCCTCCACCGCCTCCAGGATCGACGTGCCCGGCGGTACGGTCAGGGTCCGGCCGCTGAGGGCGAGTTCGACCTCGACGGCGGCGTCCACGGCCTCGGTCGGAGCCAGCGGGGTGAAGCGCTCGACGTGCAGGGCCCCGGGGGGCCACGTCCGGCAGCGTTGCTCCACCGCCGCGATCAACGCCTCCGGCCCACAGCAGTAGACCAGCCCGTCGACCGGCCGTCCCAGCAGCTCGTCCAGGTCGAGCAGGCCGGTCTCGTCCTGCGGGTACAGGCTCACCCGGTCGCCGTACTTCTCCCGCAGCGCGTCGGCGAAGGCCATCGTGGCGCGGCTGCGTCCGCCGTACACCAGCCGCCAGTCGGCTCCGGCGGCGTCGGCGGCGGCGACCATCGGTCTGATCGGCGTGATGCCGATGCCACCGGCGACGAACAGGTAGCGCGAGGCCGTCACCAGCGGGAAGTTGTTCCGGGGTCCGCGTACCCGGACTGTCGCGCCCGGGGTGAGCCGCTCGTGCACGTGCCGCGAGCCGCCGCGTCCCTCCGGCTCCAGCTGGACCGCGACCCGCAGGGTGGCGCGGTCGGCCGGGTCGCCGCAGAGCGAGTACTGGCGTACCAGCCCTGGCCCGAGTTCCAGGTCGAGGTGCGCGCCGGGGGACCAGGCGGGCAGGTCGCCGCCGCCGGGGCGGCACAGGCTCAGGACGGCGACGCCGGTCGCCGCCCAGTCCCGGTCGGCCACCACCAGCTCCGCGCCGTCCAGGTCGTCGTCGGTCATGCCGGCACCGCCGACCGCGTCGGGGCGGGCGACACCGGCGTCCCGCTGGCGGCCTGGGGCGCTGGCGGGACCACCTCCGGCGACTGATGACCGTACGGGTGGGCGAGCAGCCACTCCCACAACTCGACCGGTTCCTCGGCGACGCGTTCGGCACCGCAGTGGCAGATTCCGCGCAGCGTGTCGGTGCCCGGCATCCAGTGGATCCGGTAGATCCGGTCGCCGGTGAGCATGCTGGCCGGCTCGGTCATCGGGGCGCCCCCACCGTCCCCGCCTCGACCATCCGCGCGATCAGCCGTCGGGCGGCGAGCCCGCCGGTGTCGATGTTGATGCTCAGCTCCTGGTACTTGTCCGGCTCGGACGCGATCACCTGCTCCAGGGTGTTCAGCGCCGTCACGTCCTGCATGACCACCGTGTGGTTGCTCTGGTGCAGGTACTCGCTCACCGACTCGTCGTCGATGGCGAAGTCCCGGGCCACCGCCCAGAAGTCGTAGGTGGTGTTCTCCGTCGACGGGGTGATGGCGTACACGATCTCGGCGTGGAAGGCGTCGCTGTCCTCGCCCTCGGCCGGCGGGTAGAGGCCCTGCGGCGCGATCCGGCTGTGCAGCAGGTACAGGCACGGCGGGTGGAACTCGATGTCCTGCCAGCGGGTGATCCGGCCCTGGATCCCTGTCGACTTGGCGTAGAACGGCGGGCACTCGGCGTCGTCCATGTGCCGGCTGACGTAGACGATGCCGCGTTCCTCGTCCACCTCGGTGGTGATCGGCGTGTTCGCCACCTCCGGCGTGCCGATGTAGCCGCCGTGCAGGTAGGTCTCGTGCGACAGGTCCATCAGGTTGTCCACCAGCAGGCTGTACCGCGCGTTCAGCGGCTCCATCCCGCGGACGACCGCGTACCGGGGGTCGTCCAGCCAGGGCGCGCGGGGAATGGTGGTCGGGTCCGCGCGGTCCCGGTCGCCGATCCACACCCAGATCAGCGAATCCTGCTCCACCACCGGGTACGCGGCGACCCGCGCGGTACGCGGGATGCGTTGCTGGCCCGGCACGAAGACGCAGGCGCCGGTCTGGTCGTAGGTGAAGCCGTGGTAGCCGCAGACGATCGTGTCGCCGTCGAGGCGGCTCTCGGAGAGCGGATAACGCCTGTGCACGCACCTGTCGGCGAGCGCCACGGCCTCCCCGGATTCGGTGCGGTAGAGGACCAGCGGCTCACCGAGCACGGTGCGGGCGAGCAGATCCCGCCCGACCTCGTTGCTGTAGGCCGTCACGTACCACTGGTTGCGGGCGAACGCCATCGTGACCCAACCTCTCTCGGGACGGGAGCGGGGTGCGGTCGGATGATCCCGTGACCCGGCCGCTGATCGGCAGCGTCTATTTCACTCAGTGAAAGGCCGTGCGGCCTTTCGCCGGTCGCCGCGACGCTGCGATGATCGGCGGCGTGACGGGGGTCGAGGAACCAGTGCGTACGGATCAGGGGGCGACACACCCCGCCGACGAGGGCGGGTTGGGGGGTCGGTTCTGGCGGCTCTGGTCCGCGTCGGCGGTGTCAAACCTGGCCGACGGGATCGTCAAGATCGCACTGCCGTTGGTGGCCGTCGGCTACACCCGCTCACCGGTGCTGGTGGCCGGCGTCGCAGCCGCGTACAGCCTGCCCTGGCTGCTGTTCGCGCTGCCGGCCGGCGCCCTCGCCGACCGGCTCGACCGGCGGCGGGTGATGCTCGCCGCCAACACCCTGCGCGCGGCGCTCATCGGCGCACTGGCGCTTGTGGCGGCCTTCGACGCCGGGTCGATCTGGCTGCTCTACCTGGTGGCGCTCGGCCTCGGCGTCGCCGAGACCCTCTACGACACCTCCGCCCAGTCGATCCTGCCGCAGGTGGTCACCCGCGACCAACTGCCCCGGGCCAACGGTCGGCTCGCCGCCGTGGAACTGGCCGCCAACCAGTTCGTCGGCCCGCCGCTCGCCGGTTTCCTGGTCGCCGCCGGAGTGGCCCTGGCACTCGCCGGGCCGGCGGTGCTGTGGGCGGTGGCCGTCGCCGCGCTGCTCCTGGTCGCCGGCCGGTTCCGGATCGAGCGCGACGAGCCGACGACGATCCGCGCCGACATCGTCGAAGGGCTGCGTTTCCTCTGGCGGCGCCGGCTGCTGCGCACCCTGGCCACGATGGTCGGGACCAGCAACTTCATCACCAGCGGCATCTTCGCCGTGCTTGTGCTCTACGCGGTCGGCCCGGACTCGGCAATCGGCCTCACCGAACCCGGGTACGGAGTCCTGCTCACCACCATCGCCGCCGGCATCGTGCTCGGCTCGGTGGCCACCGGCTGGATCGAACAGCGGCTCGGGCGGTCCCGCACCCTCGCGCTCTCCGTGCTGGCGATGGCCGCCGTCGTGGGCGTACCGGCGCTGAGCACCAACCCGTTCGTGATCGGTACGGTCTTCTTCGTCGGCGGGATCCTGCTCGCCACCTGGAACGTCATCACCATCTCGCTACGCCAGCGGATCACCCCGGACCGGCTGCTCGGCCGGGTCAACAGCGGCTACCGGATGCTGGCCTGGGGAAGCATGCCGGCCGGCGCGCTGGTCGGGGGCCTGCTGGCCGAGGCGTTCGGCCTCCGCGCGGTCTTCGCCATCCTGGGGTCGCTGACGCTGACCCTGCTGCTCGGCATGTTCGTGGTCACCGACGCCAACATCGAAGCCGCCGAACGCGACGCCGCACCGTCCGAGGTACCCGGTTGACCACGGCATTGGAGCCGTCTCGGACGATTCGTCATTGCGTCGAATCGTTCGGGCCGCGTGCGGTGGTAGGGCTAGCGTCCACGCCGTGCAGACCTATCAGATTCAGACGATCGACCCTGCGGTTCTGCCGGATCCCGGCCCGGCCTACACCCACGGCACGGTGGTCTCCGGAGCCCGCCGAACCGTGTTCGTCAGCGGTCAGGTGCCGTGGGCGGAGCAGGGCGTCGTACCTGCCGACTTCGACTCACAGTGCCGTCTGACCTGGCGTAACCTGCTGGCCGTGCTGTCCGAGGTGAGCATGGGGGTCCGGAACCTGGCCAAGGTGACCATCTACCTCTCCGACCGCAGCCACCGTGCGGCCAGTGGCCGCATCCGTCAGGAGATTCTCGGCGACCACGTCCCCGCCCTCACCATCATCATTACCGAAATCTACGCGGAGGAGTGGCTGCTGGAGATCGAGGCGATCGCGGTCGACTGATCACTCGACGTTCGTATCCAGCAGCTGCCAGCCCAGTGGCGTCACCTCGTGCCGGGCGCGTCGGGCCGAGCGAACCGTGGCCACCAGCCCGGTCCGGCGCAGCCTCGCCAGGTGCGCCGAAGCGGTTGCCGGTGACACCCGCAGCACCGCGGCGACCTCCGCAGTACCGAGTCCGGGCCGGTCGGCCAGCAACCGCAGGACCGCCGCGCGATGCGGGCCGACCGATCCGGCCAACTGCCCGTCCGGGCCCGTGCTGCGTCCCCCAGCACGCCAGAAGTCGGCAGCGGCCCGGGCGGGATAGAACAACATCGGCTGCTGCCGTTCGTTGAGCTGCCGATGGACGTCATCGAGGAACATGCTCGGCACGAGGACCAGCCCTCGGCCGTTTAGCGGGTAGTCCGCTGCCGGCGGACCGGCGAACTCCAGATACGGGTACTCCCAGCGGATCAACGGAGGGCACAGCGTGTCGAGCATCGCCGCCACGCCGCGCTGGACCGCCATTCGCGCCCGCGCCGACACGTCGGCCGAGAGCTGTGCCTGCATACGCGGCCAGTCGGCCGCGAGCACGGCGCGGTGCAGTGCCACGAACGAGCGGGCTAGGGCTCGCCGACTCTGGTGGGGATGCTGGATCAGATCGTCGACCAGCGCTGGTCTGGTGCGTAGCACGCTGGCGAAGGCGAGCGTGTCAGCTGCGACCGGTGCGGCCGGATCGCCGAGTGCGGCGGCGATTTCGTCCTGAAAGGACTCCACCGACGTCGACGGTTGTGGGGTCAGGAAATCAGGCAGGTGCCGGGGATGCGCGCCACACAGCACCAGCGCGGGTCGGGCGGCGGGCGGGAGCAATCGTGAAACAGCATGTCGCCAGGCGGCCAGAGCAGCGGGTGGCCGGGGCAATGCCAGGCTGCGGGCAGCCTTCAACGTTTCCTGAAATGGCATGATCGCGAAGCGAATCCGCCCGAGATCCGGGCCGGAGAAAACCAGCCGAGGCATGCGCCAACGGTAGCGATCCATCGCGCTGGTAGAACAGCACCAGCGCACCCGCGTCTTCGCCCCGCTGCATCCTGACGAATCGGCTTAGACCTCGGGCTGCCGAAG
This sequence comes from Micromonospora sp. NPDC000442, assembly GCF_042898635.1. Lineage (NCBI taxonomy): Bacteria > Bacillati > Actinomycetota > Actinomycetes > Micromonosporales > Micromonosporaceae > Micromonospora > Micromonospora sp. NPDC000442. Next base: position 139,874 of record NZ_JBIAYZ010000006.1, read on the forward strand.
CGAGAGGCCGGGCCCGCCCGCAGGCACCCGTCGGGCAGCGGTTGAAGGTTTGTCGGGATCGGTCCGGCAAAACTCGGGCGGTGCCTGGTGGGTTGTGGAGTGTGCGTCGGTGGAAGCGGTCATGCTGGGACTGCGTGGCACGACGATGTGATTGAGGGGTTCTCGGGTGTCACTCTCCGGCTGGTTGGCCTGTCCGCCGTGCGCCACGTGTCTGGCACTGGGCACCGCGTACCGGCTGGGCGACCAGCGAATCAGCTACTTCCAGGACGGCTACACCGCCAACTCCGACCAGCCGGAGTTGACCCGGGCGTTGTGGAAGTTCCTGGCCGACCACGCCACGCACCCCCTGCGGGTGCTGCTGCCCGATACGCCGGGCTACGACGACCTGGACCAGTTCCGGGAAATCGGCGGCGACGAGCGCTGCGACGTTTCCTTCGCCGAGTACCTCGACGGGTGGCCCGGCTGAATCCAGGCCCACCACCGCATCGTCCGGCACGGCAACCAGTACAAACGCCGGCCGTAGTCAGTGTCCCTGTCAGTCCGGTGTACCGTCGGTGGTGGCGTGGTCGCCGGTTGTCGTGCTGGCTGCCTGCCGAATCTGATCGTTGTTCGGGAGGGATCGTTGTGCCTCGCCGAGCCATACCTGCTGACCCGTCGGTGGGTGAGCGCATCCGGGCCCGGCGCGAGTTGCGGGGCTGGAGCATCCGGTACGCCGCGAGTCGCGCGAGCATCTCGCATACGACCTGGTCACGTATCGAGCGCGGTGTGCAGCGCACCGATCGGTACATGGTGGTCGATCTGGCCGCAGCCCTGGAATGTTCGGTTTTCGACCTGACCGGCCAGCCGTACACGCCGGCTGATCGGCACCTTGATGGTGCGCGTATCGACGCCGAGCGGGTGTGGCGGGCGATGATGGCGCATCCGTTCGATGGGCCGCCGAGCGTCGGGGCTGCCACTGTGGAGCAGTTGGCTCGAGAGTCCGCGCTGGTGCGGGATCTGTACGGCCGGTGCGACTACGCCGGGGCCCTGCGTCGGCTGACGGATCTCGTGCCGGCCCTGCACGGCGTGACTGATCAGCGGTCGGCGTACCGGTTGATGGTGCCGGTGTACGGGGTGGCAATGGGTTCGTTGCTGAACGTCGGCTACTCGGCCCACGCCTGGTTGGCGGCGGAGCGTTCGGCCGAGGCTGCGCACCTGCTTGATGATCCGGTTGCGGCGGGGGTGGCGGCGGCGAATCGGGCGCGGGTGTCGGCATACACCGGCGCGTACGGCCCGGCCCGGGCGTACTGCGATCGGGCCGGAGCGGACCTGGAAGGCAGCGGCGCAGACACCGCGTTGGATGTGCTCGGGTTCCTGCACCTCGCCCGCGCGCATCACCTCGCCGGCATGAAAGATCAGGCCGCCGCCGAGGATCACCTCGACGAGGCGGCGCGGATCGCCGCGCACACCGGGGAGACAACGAGCTGGGACCTGTTGTGGGGACCGAGCAACGCGGCGTTGTGGCGGATGGCCTACCTGCTCGACACCCGACGTCCGCAAGAGGCGTTACAGGCGGCTGCCCAGGTGGCGGTCGGGGATTTGCCGGCGGTGCGGCAGGTGTACTACTGGCTGGACATGGCCCGCGCGATGGTGGCGGCTGATCGGGAGCGAGACGCGGTGCGGATGCTGCTGGCAGCCGAGCGGGTCGGTGCCCAGCACACCCGGTCATCGACGGCGGCGCGAGAAATCGCCCGCGGACTGCTGCGCCGCGGGCTTGTCTCCACCGAACTGCGGGGCCTGTGCGAACGAATGGGAGTCACCGGCCAGTAGTGGTGCGTAGGTGTGCCATCACGCACCGTGCCGTCCATAGCGTTCCGATCAGGACACGACGGCAGAAGTACCCGCTGCGTCGACTGTGTCCGTCGGGTGGCGGCGTCAACCCGAGTGCATCTCGACGGGAATGAGGACGGCAGCGTTCCACCCCGTCGGTCGGGATACTGGCCGGATGGTGGAGGAGCAGGGCATCGGGTCGACGCGGTGGACGATCCACGGTGAGCGGGTGGTAGACGGTAGCCGGCGGGCGCGGCTGAGTGTCGCTGATGTGGAGTTGCCGGACGGGGTTCGTTTCGAGCAGTACGTAATTCGGGCGCCTCGGTCGGCGATGGTTGCGGTGCTTGACGGTCGGGAGCGGCTGTTGCTGATGCGGCGGCATCGGTTCGTGTTTGATCGGTGGGTGTGGGAGCTGCCCGGTGGCTACGTCGATGAGGGGGAGGACCCGGCGGCGTGTGCGGTCCGGGAGGTTGAGGAGGAGACCGGTTGGCGTCCGGGTGCGGTGGAGCCGCTGCTGTCGTTCCAGCCGTGGGTGGCGACTGCGGATGCGGAGAACCTGCTGTTTCTCGCTCGGGACGCGGAGCACATCGGTGCTCCGGTGGACGTGAACGAGGTAGAGCGGGTGGCTTGGATTCCGCTGGAGGAGGCCCGGCACCTCATCTCTCAGGGTGAGATCGTGGGTGCCGGTACGGTCATTGCGGTTTTGGAACTGGTCGCGCGTAAGGCTCACGGCGAGTTGTAGTCAGCGGCGCTGTTTGAGAGCAGCGTCGATGCGGTTGATGAGGTGACGGGCTGTCGGTCGGCGGCGGTATGGCAAGAGGTTCGTTTGCAGGTCACGTACGTAGCGGACGGCGCGGGCGGACTTCAGTTGCGTGGTCAGGGCGAGGGCTTGCCCGCCGATGACGCTGGCGCGGTCGGGTTCGCCGTGGCGGGCTTGGATGGTGGCCAGGAGTGCGAGGTTGAAGGCTTTGCCGCGTACGTAGCGTTCGTCCATGCGTAGGGATCGGGTGGCGAAGCGTTCGGCTTGGCGGTGTTGGCCGAGTGCGGTGAAGCAGTGGCCGAACTTGGCTGACAGGTATGCCTCGTCGAAGTAGCCGAGCCACTGCGGGTCGCCGCTGCGGTCGGCTCGGTCGAGGGCTTGTTCCGCCTGGTGTAGTGCGGTGGCACAGGCGACCGAGTCGCGGGCGGCGGCGTGGGCGTGGGCTTCCATGACCAGCGCTTCGGCGGCCAGCACGGTGATTCCGGCGCGGTGTGCGGTGTGTCGGGCTGCGCGGGCGAGGTCGACGCCGGTGGCGGTGTGGCCGAGGTAGGTGGCCTGGTGGCTCATGGCGGCGAGGATTTCGGCACCCAGGCCGGGATCGTCGGCGGTGCGGGCCAGGTCGAGGGCATGGGTGAGGTATCGCTGGGCGAGGCCGTGTTCGGCCATGTCGTACGCCTGCCAGCCGGCGAGCTGCGTCAACTCCGCGACGGCGGTGAGCAGCTTGCGGCCGATCTGCGGGTCGTATCGGCCCTGGGTCAGCAGAGGCGTGACCTCCTGATGGAGGTAACGGGTGACGTTGTCGCGGGCGTGGCCGCCGCCGTACTGGTTGTCGAGTCGCCGGTAGGTGGCGGTCATCTCGCGGATGGTGTCGATGTCAGGCTGGCCGACCGTTTGGCGGCCCTCCTGCGCGACGGTTTGCGGGCTGGTGGCGGTGAACCAACGCAGCGCGGGCAAGGTGTACGCGGCGGAGCTGAACACAATCTGACGGAGTACTTCTCGACGGTTCACGTCGCCTTCCCATAGCTGCACGGCAGCGCGCACATCCTCACGCCAGGAGCGGTTGGCCGGCACATCACTTTGCCGGCCGTCCCGACGATCGGCCATGTCAGGGCGACATGACCGCTGGCCCGGCGCGAGGCCGAGCGTCATCCGTGACTCGTCGGGCATACCGCAGCCGTCGGCAATCCGCTCCAACACTTCGATCGACGTCACCTTCCGGCCGGCGATGATCCGACTGACGTAACCCTGCTCCAGGCCAACGGCGGCACCGATGCGGGTTTGGCTCGCGCCCGTGTGCCTGGCGAGCAGCCGGAACAACGCACCAACATCGCGTGCAGCCAGTGCCGCACGTATGTCCTCGCGTGACCAGAGGTCATCAGGAATCCGAAGTTGGTCGAGCAGCACAGCGGCTCCCAGCGTCGTGAGTCGACTACTCATGGTGCTCAACGTGGAGCCTATGGTCGTTCTCCGGGCTGGTCGAGGCAGCCCATGTCACCGTGACATGACCAGCCGACATGGCCGCCGCAGCTAGTCCGGCGGAATCGTCTCGCACATGAACTTCGACGCCGACCACGCGCCGGGCCTGGTGTGGGCAGGCACCCTCTACGGCCCAGAAGCTCTCACCCGGTCCGCCCTCGTGACGCTGAGCGAGGGGGCGGGACTGTGACCCTCCGATCGCACCTGTATGGGCTGATGCGATGGCTGCTGCGGCGTCCTGAACCGCCACCACCGCCGGGGACCGGACAGCGGTACCAGAATGTCGAGCAGGCGGCAGCGCAGCAACGGCTACTCGATCATGCGGCACGCCTGCGGCCCGACGGCAGCCCTGAGTCGGCGTTGGAGACGCCCGGCAAGCCAGCCAGCAGGCCTGAGCCAGGGAAAGTTCGGTGAGCCGAGCGATGGCGGATTCATCCAGCCGGTCAACTTCCAGCAGCCGGCGCGTCTCGTACGACGAGTACCTGTCGGCTACCGCGTTGACTTCGCCCGACGGCATCGGCCGGTCTGGTCCTGGCAGCGCTGGCGGCGCGTCTGTCGTTGCGGAGCCGATCTGCCGTGTCGTGCCCGGCACCGCATCCCCATCAACCGTGGTCACTGGCCACAGGAAGGCGAGTAGTAGTGATCGGCGGTCCGGAGCGAACGATCCTCGCGGTGCATGTTCGAGGGCTCGACGGCATGTGCGTTGGCTGCCGGATGTGGTGGTCGCGGCTGGCACCGTACCCCTGCTGGCAGGTGGACTGGGCGACCAGCCGGCAGGCCCACGCGAGCGTCGCGCGGTTCCTGGGGGGAGTGCGGTGACCACCCACGGTCCGGTCCTGCCGATCTGGAGCTGCGGCGGCTGTGACCTGCCATGGCCTTGTCCGACGCGGCGACGCGAGTTGCGCGCGGAGTACGCGGACGCGCCGGTGTCGCTGGCCCTCTACCTCGGTGGCTATCTCGTCCAGGCGGCCGAGGACATGCCCTGGGCGCCTGCTGGTGCGCTGCACCGCCGCTTCGTCGGGTGGACCAGACAACCGCCGGACGCACCGCAGCGAATGACAGCAGCCGTGCCGGCCGAATCGGGCCGAGACGAGCCCCGGTAGGCCGGGTGACCTCGGACGGATCCTGAGCGGCCCGCTTGCCGAGGGCGCACACCGCAGAGGGCGGAAGCGGTTTGGTGCGGGGGCTCCGAGGGCGTTTCGTTCAGGCTGACCGAATCGGTGCGCGGCACAGACGGACCTTGGTGAATCGACCTCTATCAAATTCCAGTCGTGCTCCGTCGCAGTGACCAAAGGGCGCACCCCACGACGAGTGGTCGTGATGGGGAAGGCAGCTCACCAGTGTCGGTTCGATGCAACCGCCATGGGAAACCACGAGCGCGCCACTGCCTTCGGGCACAGCCATGATCGCTTCGGTCCAGATTTCCCGGTGAACTTGGGCCACTGCCGCTAGCCCGCCGCCACGTTCGATGAGCTCTGCGTAGGTGACATAGGGCTGCGGCCAGGTCCACTGGTCGTGGTGGCCAACCTCGTCCGGCACGTATCCGGAGGGCATGTCGATGGCGTCATCGACGGCGTAGCCCAAGGCAAGGGCGGTCTCAATGGCTCGCGGCGATGTACTGGTCAGGACGTAGGTAAAGGTGCCGAGTTTCGATCCGACGAGGCGAGCGAGGGCGACACCATCCGCAGACAGGTGCGAACCCCGCCCCCGACCGGACCCTTTCTTGGTCAGGGAATGCCGTCGAATCTCCAGCCATCGCACGGCGTCAAATCTATGCGCTCTGCCTGGTCGCTGATGCCCCTCACCAACGGCGGATCTCCTCGTGGGCCCGGCCGGATGCCGACGGAAGGTCGCCAGCAGGCCGAGGCCGGGCGACGCGGCCTGCCTGCGGGCAGCCCTGACGAGCGAAGAGATCAATTCGGCGGGTGATCGGGCTGACACCGCGAACCTTCGTGGCCAGAGCACTGGCTACGTCGCCGTCGTGTTGTATCGGTCGAGTGTTGCCTTGGATGTCGAGGCGTCGCGGAAGATGAGTTCCCACGGGCCGGTGTTGACGTCCATGTTCTTGCCGAACCCGACCCACTTTCCGGCCATCCGTCGCCCCGTCGGCTCGGCCAGAAGTTGGATCGCACCGTGATAGCGGGCACCCCGGTAGTAGCCGGCCGGGTCGGTCTGCTCCACCCAGGTGCCGGTGATGACGGACCCGTCCACGGTCAGGTCCATGGAGAGAGACGAGGCTGCCGAGCCGGGCAGGCTACGTGCGGTCAGCCGGTCGCCGTGCTGGAGGACTACGACGAAGTGCTGTCCGGCGAAGGAGTCTCCCCGGCCGCTGGAGTAGTACTGGTAGCGGCTGAGCCAGACCCCCTCGTATGACTGGTGAACCGTGGTCGGCCTTGGCGTCGGCGTGGCCAGGCTGGACATGGGGGATGTCAGGTCGTGGCCGCCGTGCGCATCATCTGTGATCTGTCCACCGGGAACAGAGGCGAAGCCCAACAGCGAGATGGGTAGTCCGGTGACGACCTCCAGCGCGCGGGCGTAGACGGGTCTGGGGGCGGCGATCACGCCGGACTCCCATCGTTGGACGAGCCTCTTGTTGGCGTCGTTGGGCTCGCCGACGCGATGGCCGGCGGCCTGGAGCGCGCGGGCGAAGTCGTCCTGGCTCATCCGCATTCCGATGCGGATGGCTCGCAGGGCGGTGTTGGGGGCATTCATGACCGACACGATAGCGCTATGTCGTCTTTATGTCGCCACCAATGTGGCCTGATTGTCGGGCTTTGTGCCGTCGCGCTCGGTGACATCAGGACGTCACTGTGGACCCGCGACGGCAGACTTGCCGCCGCGCGTCTGCCGACGGAGGTGGGGATGCAGGGTGACGGCGACGAGCCAGGGGTGAGCCGGGGCGAGCAGATCCAGGCAGTTGAGCGGGAAGCGGCCAAGCGGCGGCTTCTCGCCGAGGCTGAGGCGGAGCGGATCCCGGCGGAGGAGATCACCCGGGCGATACCGGACCGGCGGTGGCGTCGTGGACAGCGTTGAGCTGTTGCCGGTCGGGCGGCGGGTGGCGTACTGGCGGGGGCGGCGGAAGCTGTCGCAGCAGATGTTCGCCGACCGGCTCGGCAAGTCGAAGAGCTGGGTCGACAAGGTTGAGCGGGGAGTCCGATCGTTGGACAGGCTCTCCACTCTCCAGGAGATTGCCCGGGTGCTGCGTATCGACATCGCCGTCTTGGTCGGGGGGAACACCGAGCCGGCCGAGGTGACACATCGCGCCGAGGGCGTCGAATCGATCAGGACTGCGCTGTCCCGGTACGAGATTCCGCTGGGCATGCCGGCGGGCCTGCGGCCGGTGTTGCCGGTGGACCGGATGCTGCGGGAGGTGGGGCACGCGTGGACGACCTTTCAGTACGCCCGCTACCAGCAGGTGATCGACATGGCACCGGACCTGCTCACCAATGCACAGCGCACCTACTCCCAAGCCCCGGTCACGGGTAGAACCCCGCTGGTGGAGGCGTACCGGATCACGGCCGCCCTGCTGGTCAAGCTCGGCGACGCCGAGCTGGCGTGGATGGCCACTGACCGGGCGATGCTCGCCGCCACCGGGGACCGGGAACTGGTGGCAGCCGCAGCCGTCCAACTCGGTCAGGTGCTGCGGATGTCAGGGCGTACGCGGGAGGCGAAGTCGGTGATGCTCGCCGCCGCGTACCGGATCGCCTCACCCGTGATCGAGAGCGGTGCACCGGCGGAGCTGTCCCTGTGCGGAACGCTGCTCATCCAGGCCGCGCTGGCAGCCGCACAGCACGGAAACGAGCCGGCTGCCACCGAGCTGATCGACGAGGCCGCCAGCATGGCCGAACGGGTCGGCGACGGGCACGACCATCACCACACCGGGTTCGGACCCACAGCCGTCGCCCTGGCCCGTACCGCAGCAGCCGTCGAGTCCGGCGACGCCCGTGCTGCGATCGCCTGGCACGAGAAGGCCTCCAGGCGGCCCGGATGGCGGTGGCTACCCCCCGAACATCGCGCTGCGCACCTGCTCGATGTCGCCCGTGCCTACCTCCACGCCGACGATGCGACCACCGCCGCACGGGTGCTTGTCGAAGCCGAGCGCACCGCACCGGCAGAGATCCGAGACCGGCCCGCGGGCCGGGAGCTACTCACCGAGATCGCCCGTGACGCGTGCGCCCCGAGCACGATCACGCAGCTCGCCGTTGCCCTCGGGGTGGGCTGACCAGTGACGGCACCATTCCTGTCTCTCGCCCAGCCCGCAACCGACTGATCCTCATCGCAGGGCCGACGGTGGGACAGGGTTGAGACTTGGGGATTGCGGCTCCGACGGGGCCAGACGACTCCAGGTCGAGTTGCCGAACGGCTGCTCCACCGAGGTGTGGGGTCGACGGCCGACGGGTTGGCGGCGCGCTGGTGAGCGCGATGACCGGAGGTGGGACAGCCGCCGTACATTTCGGGCTATGCGTTGGGCGACCCGCTCCGCCGGTGCCTAAGGACGAGATCGGCTACCACAACAGGGATTACCGCCACCGCACCAACCAGGACCTTAAGACCGACGGACGCGTCCCAGGCGAAGCCCAAGACCACGAGGGCGAGCAGGATTAGGAAGTAGGCGACCTTCAGGTAGCGCGGCATGACCGTCACCGTAGCGCGGCGAAGTGCACTGACCGCAGAACCGCCCTCGATCGCGATAGTCTTCCGTCGGCATTTGTCGTCTCTGCGGAGCCGTTTCCCCGATGCCACGTCTGACGCGATAATGCGCAGCACGTGACCCTGGGGAGGTGGCGATCGCCCGTGCCTACTCACGAACGCCGCAGGCGTCTGCGCCAGGTGATCAAGCAGGCGCTGACGCCCAAGAATGCGGAGGATCGCACCACACCACCAGCGCGGACGCGACCCGGGGGCATCGACGTAGAGACCGCCCGCAAGATGCTGTTGATCGACTTCGAGCAGGCGTTCATCCTGCACAACGACTACAAGGACGCCGAAAGGGATCTCTATAAGCTCAGTCTCCGTATCCTGGCTTTTCCGGTTCTGGTCGCTGGTGCCCTGGTGTCCGCTAAATTGATCTCCTCGGTGGGGCAGGTCGGCACGGTGCTGCGGCTACCGATCATCTATGCGGCGGCGGTGATCGCTGGAGTGTTGAACACGATCGTCCTGCGGGCCTATGTCGTCACCGATCGGGTGCAGACCGAAGCGAAACACCAGGTCAACCGGCTGCGAAGCCTCTACCTGCACGCGCTTGCTGCCGAGTTTCCCGAAGGATGGAAACCGGTGTGGGGGTCGACCAACCCATACCTGGAGAGTCGGCGCAAGCTGAAGGCCGCAGCACTTACTTCAGTGGTGATCGGATCGCTCAACGCCGCGTACGTCGCTGTCGGTGCCGACCGTCTCATCACGTATGGAACAGACATCTCCTGGACGCCCCTGCTGTCCGCGGCGTTCGCGCTGATCTACTTCCTCTTACAGATGGAGTTCACGTGGGAGGTACTCCAGAGGGTGCAACGAAAACGGTCAGTGGGAGCGGGCGGGTGAGGCGTTTCTCTACGGGTGCTGACCCCGTCGGCTACGACTTCGGAACGACGGTCGAACTTCTCGCCCGATACGGTCATCCGATCTTGATGGCCCTTAGCCAACTACGCACTATGGACTTTCTGTTTCCCCGGATGTCCCGGCTGTATCAGGATGCCCTCGACTCCGAGCTGCTGTTCCGGCAGACGGTGCCGGCGGCCGCGGTTGGTGCCCGCATCGGTGCCGATCCGGGGGTGCTGGCCGAGTACCTGAAGATCTACGCACTGGGTCAGACCCTCATCCTCAACAACATGGACCGCCACCTCGACCTTTCGGCTTCCTACAGCATCCGCGACCCGGCCTTGCTGCTTGCCGACGTCAACTCGACCATGTGCCTTTCGGTGACCAGCCTGCTGACGATGGTTCGCGAGGCGTCGCTCACACCAGCAGGCGTTCGGGCACTACCGGTGATGGCCGAGGTGACGGCGGAAATCGTCCAGTCCATGTACGACAACTACGCCGCCCGCTTCGACCCAGCGCCGCTCGAAGACGGAGACAGCCTTGTCAACTGGTATCGGATGGATGTCAGGTCTCGACACCTCGGATCTGGCTTCTATTCGTCTGGCCTTCTCGGACTGCTTGCCTATCTCGGGAAGACCGTGCCGGACGGCTTGGCCGACGGGGTCCGCGACATGCGTCGGTTGAGGCAGCGGGTGGACGAACTGGCGGACCTGTTCGAGGACACCGTTACTGGGCTGGTGAGCTACCCGGTCGCCAAGGGGCTCGCCGAGCCGACGCTCAACGCGCACCTGCGCCATTCGATCAGCAAGCTCTGGACCCGGGCGCAGCAGGTCATCGGCAGCCACGGCAGGCATGCTGGTGTGCTCAACCGGGCGCTGGCCGACGATCCTGAGCTGAACGAGACGCACAGCGCCATCTTGGAGATGCTGGTGTCGGGTGGCATCATGCGGGAGTGCTACCGGGAGGCCGATGCCCTCTGGCGTGAGATCGCGCTCGGCCTCGATGCTCTGGATCCTCGGTTCGGTGAGCCGCTCCTGGCGATCATCGACCTCAAGCGGGCGCTGCTCGACCGCCTGGCGATGAATGGCTGGCAGAACAACCCACCTCCGCACACGTTCCAGGACATGATCGAAGCAGCGGGATTGGAAGCGACGACATGACGAGTGCCGAGAGCCGGCTCGAAAACTCTGCCAAGGCTGTCATCCTCGATGGCGACAGGGTGCTCCTGCTGAAGTATGTGGACCACCAGATGGGGCTCGGGGTCTGGTACTCGCTGCCCGGCGGCCGGCAGCAGTACGGCGAGACGTTGACCGAAACTCTGATCCGTGAATGCCAGGAGGAGATTGGCGCGGACGTGGTGCCAGGGCGTCTGCTCTTCGTTCGTGAGTACATCCACGCGCGCCACGACCTGGCCGGGAAGGGGCGCGATCAACACAAGATCGAGTTCTACTTTCTCGCGGAACTCAAATCGGAGTTGTCCGCCGACTACCTGGCCGCAGACGATGTCTCCGACGAGGGCCAGCAGGGGATGCGCTGGTGCAACCTGCCCGACCTGCGGCACCTCAACATCTTCCCCACCGGTCTCCGTAAGCTGGAGGACGTGGTGAACATCAGCACGGACACCTACTGGGGCGACACTTACTGACGGAAGATCTCCAGGCCGCCGGAGACGCAGTCTGCGATGGCGGTCCCCAGACCTGCTCGCGGAGCACGATGCTGCGGAACGGGATTCCGCTGGCCGACCGGGGCGCCTCAGTCGAACAGGACCACCGTGCGGGCACCTTCGCCCCGGGCCATCCGGGCCAGCGCCTCCGGTGCGTCGTCGAGGGTGATCCGGTCGGTGACCAGGAAGTCGAGGTCGAGGGTGCCGTCGAGCACCGCGCGGGCCAGCTCGGGCACGTCGCGGTCGGGGTCGGAGGAGCCGTACACCGAGGAGCGCAGGGTGCGGGCGGAGTGGAAGATCTCCAGGGCGCTGAGGGCGACCATGTCGTCCTTGCCGCCCATGCCGACCACGATGACCTGCCCGCCGCGACGGGTCGCCCGCCAGGCGGCGCGGATGGTGGCGGCCCGACCGACGCACTCGACCGCGTGGTCGACGCCGCGCCCACCGGTGAGCGACCGTACCGCGCGGCTGAGGGTGTCGTCGGCGAGCAGGAAGTCGGTGGCACCGGCCGCGTACGCCAGTTCGGCCTTGGCGGGTGCGACGTCGACGGCGATGACGGTGGCGGCACCGGCCGCGCGGGCGGCGGCGACAGCGGAGAGGCCGACGCCGCCGAGGCCGATGACGGCTACCGAGTCGCCGGGCTGCACGTCGGCGGTACGGCGGATCGCGCCGACGCCGGTGAGCACCGCGCAGCCGAGCAGCGCGGCGGTGGGGAAGGGCAGGTCCGGCGGTACGGTCACCACGGCCTGCTGCGGCACCACCACCTGCTCGGCGAGCGCCCCGAGGCCGAGGGTGACGTGCAGGGGCGCGCTGCCGATGGTGTGCCCGACGGCGGCGGCCGGGTTGCCGGAGCGTTCGCAGAGCCACGGCTCGCCGTGCCCGCAGTACCAGCAGTCGCGGCACGGGGGTGCCCAGTTGAGCACCACGTGGTCACCGACCGCGATCCGGTCGACGCCGTCGCCGACCTCGACGACGACGCCCGCGGCCTCGTGGCCGAGCAGCAGCGGGTACGGCGCGGCGATGGTGCCGTCGACCATGGACAGGTCGGAGTGGCAGACGCCGGCCGCCCGGACCGCCACCCGTACCTGCCCGGGGCCGGTGCCGGGCAGCTCGACCTGTTCCACCCGGGGCGGCGTGCCGACGCCCCGGACCACCAGGCCCCTCACCGCTGGATCGCCTTCACTTCGCAGAACTCCTCAAGCCCGTGTACGCCCAGCTCGCGGCCGACGCCGGACTGCTTGTAGCCGCCGAACGGGGCGAGCGGGTTGAACGGCGCGCCGTTGATGTCGACGGCACCGGTGCGCAGCCGGCGGGCCACCCGAAGCGCCCGCTCCTCGTCGCCGGACCAGACCGCACCGGCCAGCCCGTACCGGGAGTTGTTGGCGACCCGCACCGCCTGGTCGTCGTCGTCGACCGGGATGACCGCCAGCACCGGCCCGAAGATCTCCTCCTGGGCGAGGGCGCTGTCGGGGTCGACGTCGGCGATGACCGTCGGGGCGACGAACCAGCCGCGCTGCGGAACGGGGGAGTCGGGTCCACCGGCGATGAGCCGGCCGCCGTCGGCCAGACCCCTGGCGATGTGGTCGCGTACCCGGTCCCGCTGGGCGGCGGAGACCAGCGGGCCGAGCCGGGTGGCCGGGTCGAGCGGGTCACCGAGCCGGTAGCCGTCGGTCGCCTTGGCGGCCAGGTCGAGGGCCTCGTCGTAGCGGTCCCGGTGCACAAGCATCCGGGTCCAGGCGGTGCAGGTCTGGCCCGAGTTGAGGAACGCGTTGCCGACGCCCACCTTCACCGCTGTGGCCAGGTCGGCGTCGTCGAGGATCACGTTCGCCGACTTGCCGCCCAGTTCGAGCGACACCCGAGCGATCCGGTCGGCGGCCAGGTGCGTGATCCGCCGGCCGGTGGCGGTGGAGCCGGTGAAGGAGACCAGGTCCACGTCGGGGTGCCCGGCGAGGGCCTCGCCGACCACCGGCCCGGTGCCGGTGACCAGGTTGACCACGCCGGGCGGCAGGCCGGCTTCGTCGATGGCGTCGAAGAGCAGGTACGCGGTCAGCGGGGTCAGTTCGCTCGGCTTCAGCACCAGCGTGCAGCCGGCGGCCAGGGCGGGCGCGAGCTTGGCGACGATCTGGTGCAGCGGATAGTTCCACGGGGTGATCGCCCCGACCACACCGACGGGTTCGCGTACCACAAGGGAGTTGCCCACGGTCTGCGGCGCGGGCGGGTGGGCGGCCAGGTCGACGTAGCTGCGCAGCACGGTCAGCGGCAGTCCGGCCTGGACCCGGGTGGCGACCTTCAGCGGCGTGCCGAGTTCAGCGGCGACGGTGTGCGCGATGTCGTCGACGCGGGCGGTCAGGGCGGCGTGCAGCCGGTCGAGGTGGGCGGCCCGGTCGGCGGGATCGGTGGTCGACCAGCCGTCGAAGGCGGCCCGGGCGGCGGTCACGGCCCGGTCGACGTCCTCGGCGGTGCCGGCCGGGACCGTGCCGAAGACCGCCTCGGTCGTCGGGTTGTGCACCTCAAGCGACTGTCCGCCGGCCGCGCGCACCCAGCGTCCGTCGAGGTAGAAGTCGGTCCGTACGGATTCCATGGGCTCCTCACCTCGACTAAAACTAGCGGTGCAAGTTTGAACTCTAGTACGCCGAGCCGCCCGGCGGGAGGGGTGGCAGCGGGCCGACGACGCGTTCGTACGTGTGCGACAGCCCGTCGATGAGCGCCTCCAGGCCCAGCGCGAAGGCGCCCTCGTCGACCTGGTGCTGGTGCTCGGCGAGGCGGTGGGCCTGGCTCAGGTGCGGGTACTGCTTCGCGTAGAGCCCCGGATCCTTCACGAAGCCCTGGGCGAAGGAACTGAGCGCGGAACCCATCACGAAGTAGCGCATGAGCGCGCCGATGTGCGTCGCCCGGGCGGGCGGCCAACCCGCCGCGACCAACCCGCCGTAGACGGCGTCGGCCATGGCCAGCGCCGCCGGGCGTCGACCCGGGCCCTGGGCCAGGTGCGGCACGATGTTTGGATGGGCGGCGAGCGCGGCCCGGTAGGAATGCCCCCAGCGTCGTAGCGCCTCACGCCAGTCGACCTCGCCGAAGAACGACACGTCGACCTGGCCGGTGATGCTGTCCGCGACCGCGTCGAGGATCTCGTCCTTGGTGGCGAAGTGGTTGTAGAGCGAGGGTCCGCGTACCCCGAGGGCGGCGGCGAGCCGACGGGTGGAGAACGCGTCGAGCCCCTCGGCGTCGATCAACGCGGCGGCGGCCTCGACGATCCGCGCCCGGCTGAGCAGGGCTTGTCGCGGCCGGGGCATGGGCGTCCTCCTTCGGGTTAGTGGCTCGCGGGGAACTTTGCCACACCGGGGTCTGGACAGCATAAAACTTGCACCGCTAGTTTAGCGCCATGGACCTTCACCTCTCCGCCGAGCAGGTCGCGGTCCGTTCGCTCGCCGCCGACTTCGTCAACCGCGAGGTGGTGCCGCACGCGACGGCCTGGGACCGGCGCGAGGCGGTCGACCCCGGCATCGTCGGCAAGCTCGGCGAGGTCGGCTTCCTCGGCCTCACCATCGCCGAGGAGTACGGCGGCTCCGGCGGCGACCACCTCGCGTACTGCCTGGTGCTTGAGGAACTCGGCCGGGGTGACTCGGCCGTCCGTGGCATCGTGTCGGTCTCGCTCGGCCTGGTCGCCAAGTCGATCGCCACCCATGGCACCCCGGGGCAGCGGGAACGGTGGCTTCCGCCGCTCTGCTCCGGCACCGCGCTCGGCTGCTTCGCGCTCACCGAGCCGGACAGCGGCTCGGACGCGGCGGCGCTTACCACCCGCGCGGTCCGCGACGGCGACGACTGGCTGCTGACCGGCCGTAAGACGTTCATCACCAACGGGACCACCGCCGACGTGGCGCTGCTCTTCGCCCGTACCGGCGGCCCGGGCCACCGGGGGATCACCGCGTTCCTGGTGCCGACCGACAGCCCGGGCCTCACCCGGTCGGAGATCAAGGGCAAGCTGGGCCTGCGCGGTCAGGCCACCGCCGAACTCGTCCTCGACGCCGTCCGGGTGCCCGACACCGCCCGCCTCGGCGACTGCGGCACCGGCTTCAAGCTGGCGCTGGCCACCCTCGCCAAGGGCCGGATGTCGGTCGCCGCGGGCTGCGTCGGCATCGCCCAGGGCTGCCTGGACGCCGCCGTCGGCTACGCCGGAACGCGTACGCAGTTCGGCAAATCGATCGCCGGACATCAGCTCGTGCAGCAGTTGCTCGCCGGCATCGCGGTCGACACCGCCGCGGCGCGGCTGCTGGTGTGGCGGGTCGCCGACCTGATCGACCGGGGCGAGCCGTTCGCCACCGAGGCGTCGATGGCCAAGCTGTTCGCCAGTGAGGCCGCCGTCCGCGCGGCCAACGACGCCATCCAGGTCTTCGGCGGGTATGGCTACATCGACGAGTACCCGGTCGGCAAGTACCTGCGCGACGCCCGCGTCGCCACCCTCTACGAGGGCACCAGCCAGATTCAACAGTTACTCATCGGGCGGGCGCTCACCGGCGTCAACGCCTTCTGAACCCGCGAGAGGAAGCGTGCGCACATGGACTTCGGGCTCTCCGACGAGGAGCGGGCCATCCGCGACACCGCCCGCGACTTCATCACCCGGGAGGTCATGCCGCTGGAGCAGGAGCTGCTGCGCCGCGAGCGGGCCCACCAGCCCGGCCTGGAACGCTCCGAGCTGAGGGAGTTGCAGCTCAAGGCCCGAAAGTTCGGTTTCTGGGGGCTGGCCACGCCAGCGGAGTACGGCGGCATGGATCTGCCCGCCGTCGTCCAGTCGCTGATCTGGACGGAGATCGGTCGCACCTTCGTGCCGTTCCGCTTCGGCGGCGAGGCGGACAACATCCTCTTCCACGCGACCGAGGAGCAGCGGCAGGAGTTCCTGCTGCCCACCATCGAAGGGGAGCGGAACTCCTGCTTCGCCATCACCGAGCCGGGCGCCGGCTCCGACGCCGCGAACATCCGGTTCCGGGCCCGC
This sequence comes from Micromonospora sp. NPDC000442, assembly GCF_042898635.1. Lineage (NCBI taxonomy): Bacteria > Bacillati > Actinomycetota > Actinomycetes > Micromonosporales > Micromonosporaceae > Micromonospora > Micromonospora sp. NPDC000442. The sequence continues at coordinate 156,101 of NZ_JBIAYZ010000006.1, forward strand.
CGCGACGGCGACGACTGGATCCTCAACGGCGAGAAGACCTTCATCACCGGCGGCAACGAGGCGGACTTCGCCATCGTCATCGCGGTCACCGATCCCGAGCGGGGGGCCCGGAACGGCGGGGCGACCGCGTTCCTGGTGGACCGGGCGATGGGCTGGCGGTCGGAGTTCATCCCTACCATGGGCGAGGGCGGGCCCGCCTCGCTGTTCTTCGACGACGTACGGGTACCGAACCGCAACATCCTCGGCGAGGTGGGGCAGGGTTTCGCCCTCGCCATGCAGTGGATCGGCAAGGGGCGCTACACCATCCCCTCGCACGCCGTCGGCATCGCCGAACGCGCGTTGCGGATGGCCATCGACCACGCCAACACCCGGGAGACCTTCGGGGCCAAGATCGGCACCAACCAGGCCATCCAGTGGATGATTGCCGACTCGGAGACCGAGCTGGAGGCGGCCCGCTGGCTCATCCTGCGGGCCGCGTGGACGGTTGACGCCGGCCTGGACCCGAGGCACGCCTCCTCGATGGCGAAGCTCTACGGTGCCGGCATGGTCAACCGGGTGGTCGACCGGGTCATGCAGATCCACGGCGGGATGGGCTACACCCGCGAGCTGCCAATCGAACGCTGGTACCGGCAGGTGCGGCTGTACCGGATCTTCGAGGGCACCGACGAGATGCAGCGACTGATCATCTCCCGCGACCTGCTGCGCGGGTACACGAAGCTCGGAGGGCATCTGGGATGAGGCGCTTCGCCAGCATCGACGAGTTGGCCGGCGCGGTCGGCGAGCGACTCGGGCCGGGCCCGTGGTTCCCCATCGACCAACGCCGGGTCGACAGGTTCGCCGACGCCACCGATGACCACCAGTGGATCCACCTCGACCAGGAACGGGCGGCGGCCGGACCGTACGGCGGCACCATCGCCCACGGCTACCTGACGCTCGCCCTGCTGCCCGCGCTGGTCGGCCGCCTGTACCGGGTGGACGGGGTGCGGATGGGGGTCAACTACGGCCTCAACCGGGTCCGTTTTCCGGCGCCGGTACGCGTCGGCAGCTCGGTGCGGGTCGTCGCCACGATCGACGAGGTCAGCCCCTTCGAGGGCGGGGCGCAACTGGTGGCCACGGTGACAGTGGACGGGGACGGCGGCGGCAAGCCGGTCTGCGTGGCCGAGACGGTGAGCCGGCTGTATGCGGACCCGCCCCGATGACGGCGCTCTCCCCGGCGACAGTGCTGGCCGGAGCCGCCGACCGGCACGCCGACACCGTCGCCGTCGTCGACGGACGGGCTCGCGTCACGTACGCCGAACTGTGGTTGGAAGCCCGCTGCTACGGCGCGGGGCTACGGGCCGCCGGGGTGCGCGACGGTGACGCGGTGGCCCTGCTCGCGCCGAACGTGGTGGACTTTCCCCGGGTCTACTACGGCGCCCTCGCCGCAGGTGCGGTCGCTGTGCCGGTCGGCGTGCCGGTCGGTCCGCAGGCCGACCACCTGGCCCGAGACGCGAGGCTGCTGGTCTGCCACACCTCGCACCTGGCCGCCGGGCGGCGGCTCAGCGCCCGGGCGGGGGTACCACTGCTCACGGTCGGCCCGAGCCGGGGCCTGTCCGGCGCACCCCGGTTGGAAGATCTTTGTGACACCCCACCCGGCGGCACTGCCACGTTCGCGGACCCCGACGTCGACCCGGCCGCCGAGCCGGACGGCACCGACGTGGTGCTCGGCTGTCTACCGTTGGGCGGTCGGTTCGGCCAGGCCGTCGCGCTGACCGGCACCTTCCGGGCCGGGGCGACCCTGGTGCTGCTGAGCCGCTTCACCGGCCCGGCGGCGTTGGACCTGATGCTGCGCGAGGAGGTCACCGTCTTCCACGGCACGTCGGCGATGTACGCGGCCCTGCTCGACGCGGCGCGGGGCCGCCGGGCGTTGCCCCGGCTGCGTCGCTGCGTGAGCCGGGCCCCGCTGCCGCCGTCCCTGCGACAACGCTTCACCATCACCTTCGACACGGTCGTCCACGCGGCGGAGGGGGAGCGCGACTCGCCCGTGCCGGACCCATCCGCGGGCAGGTCGCGCCCGGCGCGGCGGCTCCGCTCGCGTCGCCTGGGCTGCCACGGCGACCGGTACCGGCGGGGGCCCGGAAGCTAGCGCGGTGGCCAGTAGCTCTCGCCGCGCCAGGTCGCACCCGGCCCGACCCGGCGACCGGCGCGCTTCCGATCGCCGTGCGGGCCGTCCGACGCCCTCGCCTACGATTCGGCCATGATCCGAAACGAGCCGGTGACGGCCGAGGTGCGACTGCGCCCGATGACGGCGGACGACGCCGACCGGGTACTGGCGATCTACCAGGCCGGGCTGGACGGTGGGAACGCCAGCTTCGAGACGGTCGCGCCGTCCTGGGCCGACTTCGACGCCGGTCGGTTGCCGGCGCACCGGCTGGTGGCGGTCGATGCGGACGGGACGCTCATCGGCTGGATCGCCGTGTCGCCGACCTCTGCCCGAGCGGTCTACGCCGGGGTGGTGGAGCACTCCGTCTACGTCGACCCGGCCGCCCAGGGCCGGGGCGTGGCCCGGCTGCTGCTCGACGCGCTTATCGAGTCGACCGACGCGGCGGGCATCTGGACGATCCAGTCCGGCGTCTTCCCCGAGAACACCGCCAGCCTGGCGCTGCACCGGCGGGCCGGGTTCCGGGTGGTCGGCACCCGCGAACGGGTGGGCCGCCACCACGGCCGCTGGCGTGACGTCGTCCTGCTGGAGCGCCGCAGCCCGGTCGTGCACTGAACCGCGTCGGCGGGGGCCGGCGAGCCGCCGGCCCCCGCGCCTGCGGTGCTACGGGTACTGCCTCAGGTAGACCGGAGCGCCGACCCGGTCCATGTCGGCCGCCTCGCCCACGCCGTTGACGACGTGGTCGATGGTGCCGGCGCTGAGGTTGACCGTCATGATGTGGTGCAGCCGGACGCCGGGGCGTACCGGCACCTCGAAGCCGTTCTCGGTACGGATCGACGGATCGTTCTGGTTGAACACGTACACCCCGCCACCGTGCAGGGTGTGGTGGCGGACCCGGTCGCCGACCTTGTAGCCGGCCCACCCGTTGACCTTGCCGTTGTGCCAGTCCGCCTGCGTGGGCGGGTCGTACGGCAGTTCGTTCTGGTAGAGGATCGTGGTGCCGTGCTCACCGTTCCACACCGTGTTGTACCGCTGGAAGTGCTCGACGAACAGGCCGGTGGCGGTGACGTGGTCGCCGTTGACGACGACGCCGTAGCGACCCGTGTTGGTACGCCAGCGGTCGGTGTCGCCGTTGACGCCTTCGGTGAAGCCCTCGACACCGTGGTCACCCCGCCACACCCAGGTGTGGTCGATCAGGACGTGGTCGCTGTTGACCTCCAGCGCGGTGTCCGTCCGGCCGATGTGCGGGCCGCCGACCCGGAAGTACACGTCGGACAGCGTGATCGGGTTGCGCGGGGTGCTGTGGTTGCGGCCGTGCTTGCGGCCGACCCGCAGCAGCACCGGTGATTCCTTCAGGCCCGCGTCGATTGTGACCCCGGCGACGACCACGCCGGGCACCCCGGCAACGTTGAGCGGCACCGCGCCGTTCACCGCGGTAAGCGTGGCGTGCCCGATACCGAGCACGATCGTGTCGGGCCTCCGGACCTCGATGCTGCGGGCCACGTCGTACACCCCGGGGGTGAGCAGCAGGTGCCGGCCCCGGGCGAGTTCACGGTTGATGACGTGCACCGGATCGGACGGTCGGGCGACGAAGAAGTCGCTGATCGGGATGGTCCGACCCGGCGTCATCCGGGTACCCCAGGTGATGCCGCGCGTGTCGCGGCGCACGGCCGGCACCCGGACCTGGTACTTCCCCCTGGCGTCGACGAACAGGTACGGCTTCTCCCGGCTCAGCGGGGTGGTGTCGAGCGTCGTGTACGGCGGGTCGGGGAACCCGGCGTCGTCGGGAGCGCCGACCACCCCGGCGAACACCTGGTTCCATACGGCGTTGGACCAGCTCTCGACCTCACTGTTGCGGGTGAGCCACTGCTGCTGGGAGCCGTTGGTGGTGGCCGGCAGCCGGGAGTCGGCGATGAAGCCGCCGCTTGCGTACTGCGGCCCGTTGGTGCAGTAGTCCATCAGCGACAGTCCGCCGCCGCTGATGTCGAGCCGCCGCATCGACACGGCCTGCGACACGGCCCAGAAGTTGGCCGTGGCGCGGCAGTCGTCCTGGCCGGCGGCGTTGATGCGCAGGGACAGGTTGCTCAGCGTGCGCCAGAAGTTGACAAGCGCGATGCAGTTGGCGGTGCCGCCCTCGGTGAGGCAGCGGTTGTACGTCTCGACCTTGCCGTTGATGACCACGTCGGTGGGGGAGGCGCCCAGGCCGGAGATCTCGGTGTAGTAGCCGACCTTGATCTGGAGTGGCTGTTCGGCGGTGCCGTACTGGCCCGGCCGGAACAGGTAGGCGTGTCGGTTCGTGCCCATCTCGTTGTCGACCTGTGCGGCGTGCGCCGCGTCGAGGGTCGCCTGGATCTGGCTGACCGGCATGCTCGGGTCGAAGATCGTGACATTGGGCCCGAAGGTGGGGTTGGCCGGTCGGGGCGGGCCGGCGCTGACCGGCGTGTTCGTGGCGACCGCGGCGGTGGTCAGCACCAGCCCGAAGGCAAGTGCCCGACCGAGTCGCCGGTGTGGTGGTGGGGTCGGCATGCGTTCGTCCTTCCGATCGGGCACGGTGCGGTGTCCGTTCCGACGACGTGGGAGACCACGGTGGCGGGAGAGGATCACGACGCTGTGAGAGCGCTCTCTCGCCGAGATGTTTCTACCCCCTAACGCCGCCGCGCGCCATGCCTGGAGCGGATCGGGCTGCGGCCGACACCGTCGGATGCCCGCCGCTCGATCACCTAGTCGGAGGGCAGGGCGTCCGACGGTCCGGAAGGTACCCTCGGCCGGTGTTCTCGCCTCACGGCCCGTCGCTACGGGAGCTGTGCGTCCAGGCGCTCTCCTCGGTGGAGCGTGGCTACGACCTGCTGGCGCCGAAGTTCGACCACACCCCGTTCCGTACGCCGGACAGCGTTCTTCGCGCGACCGCGCTAGCGCTGTCCGAAGTCGGGTCGTTCGACCACGGGCTGGACGTGTGCTGCGGCACCGGCGCGGGAATGCAGGTCCTCAGCTCCCTGTGTCGGGACCGGATCACGGGCGTGGACTTCAGCGCCGGGATGCTCGCGCAGGCGCGCCGCACATTCCCGGACGCCACCTGGGTACGGGCCGACGCTCGGGCCCTGCCGTTCACCGAGGGGTTCGATCTCGCGGTCAGCGCCGGCGCGCTCGGGCATTTCCTGCCGGAGGAACGGCCCGCGCTCTTCGCCGGGGTCCACCGGGCGCTGCGGCCGGGTGGGCTGTTCGCCGTTCCGATCGGTACGCCGTCGCCGCGTACCTCCGTCGCGCACTGGGTCACGCGCGGATTCGACCTGACCATGCGGGTCCGCAACGCCGTGTGGCGTCCACCGTTCGTGATGTATTACCACACCACCAGCCTGTCCGCGCTGCGTGACGACCTGACGGCGGTCGGCTTCACCGTGACGGACACCGCCCTGACCGGTCTGGGGCAGCACCGCGACGGCAGGCCACGGTTCCGGCTCATCCTCGCGCGCAAGCGCTGAGGTCCCTCACCTGCCGCGCTCAGACCTCGGGTAGGCCGATGTAGTTCTCCGCGAGGCTTGTCGCGTACGCGGGGGAGGTGGTGACGTACCGCAGGGTCGCCGACTGGAGCTTCGCCTCGTACGGGTCGTCGGCGTTGAGCCGGTGCAGCATCGAGGTCATCCACCAGGAGAACTGCTGCGCCCGCCACACCCGGCGCAGCGCGGTACGCGAGTAGCCGTCCAGCAGGTGGGTGCTGCCGTCGGCGTACCAGGCGGCGAAGGCGTCACCGAGCAGTGCGACGTCCGCCAGCGCCAGATTCATGCCCTTGGCGCCGGTCGGCGGCACGATGTGCACCGCGTCGCCGGCCAGGTACAGCCGCTGCCACTGCATCGGCTCGACCACCAGGCTGCGCAGCGGGGTGATCGACTTTTCCAGCACCGGCCCCTCGTTGAGCGTCCAGTTCGGCACCGTCTCCAACCGGGTACGCAGCTCGGCCCAGATCCGCTCGTCCGGCCAGTCGGCAATGTCCTCGTCGGCCGGCACCTGGAGATACAGCCGGGAGATCTGCGGCGAGCGCATGCTGTACAGGGCGAAACCGCGCTCGTGGTGGGCGTAGATCAGCTCCTCCACCGCGGGCGGGGCGGCGGCGAGGACGCCCAGCCAGGCGAACGGGTAGGTGCGCTCGTAGGTGGTCAGCACCCCGTCGGGCACGGCCGGGCGGCTGATCCCGTGGTAGCCGTCGCAGCCGACCACGAAGTCGCAGTGCAGTTCCTCCTCCCGGCCCTGGTGCCGGAAGTGGATCACCGGAGCGGTGTCCAGGCCGGACAGCCGATCGGCGGGGGAGTCGAACAGGATCGTCCCGCCCGCCGCCAGCCGGGCGGCGATCATGTCCTTGACCACCTCCTGCTGTCCGTACACGGTGATCGCCCGGCCGGTCAGCTCGGTCATCGGCACCCGGTGCGACTCGCCGTCGAAACGCAGCTCGATGCCCTCGTGCCGCATCCCCTCCCGGTCCAGGCGCGCCCCCAGGCCGGTGTCCCGCAGCAGGTCGACCGAGCCCTGTTCGAGCACGCCCGCGCGCAACCGGTGCTCCACGTACTCGCGGCTGCGGCTCTCCACCACCACCGAGTCGATCCCGTGCCGGTGCAGCAGGTGCGACAGCATGAGACCGGCCGGTCCCGCTCCGATGATGCCGACCTGGGTACGCATCCATGCCTCCTTGGGGCCTAGAACGGGTAGCGGGTGATGTCGCCCTGCATCGTGAGCCACTGGGTCTCGGTGAACGCCTCGATGTTCGCCGCCGCCCCACCGAAGCGGGAGCCGGTGCCGGACGCGCCGACCCCGCCGAACGGCGCCACCGCCTCGTCGCTGACGGTCTGGTCGTTGATGTGCACGATGCCACTGGGAATGCGCTCGGCCAGCGCCATCGCCTTCATCACGTCGCGGCTGAGGATGCCCAGCGACAGGCCGTACTCGCTGGCGCCGGCAAGTGCCGCCGCCTCGTCCAGGTCGGAGAAGCTGAGCACCGGGGCGACCGGGCCGAAGACCTCCTGCGCGTACGCGGGAGTGGCGGGGGTGACGTCGGCGAGCACCGTCGGCCGGTAGAACAGCCCGTCGTAGATGCCGCCGGCGGCCAGCCGGGCACCCGCGTCCACGCTCGACGTGACCAGCGCGTGGATCTTGTCGCGTTGCGCCTCGTCGATGATCGGCCCGAGCGCCACCTGCTCCTTGGCGGGGTCGCCGACCGGCAGATGGTCGGCCTTGGCGGCCAACTCGGTGACGTACCGCTCGGCAACACTCTCGTGCACCAGGTGCCGGCCGGTGGTCATGCAGATCTGCCCCTGGTGCAGGAAGGAACCCCAGGCCCCGGCCGAGACGGCGAGGTCCAGGTCCGCGTCGTCGAGCACCACCAGCGCGGAGTTGCCGCCCAGTTCCAGGTGCGCCCGCTTCAGGTGCCGGGCCGCGGCCTCGCCGACCTTGCGGCCCGCGGCGGACGATCCGGTGAAGCTGATCACCCGTACGCGCGGGTCGGCGACAAGCGCCTCGCCGGTGGAAACTCCGCCCGGCAGTACGTGCAGCAGGCCCTCGGGCAGCCCCGCCTCCTCGAAGACCCGGGCGATGGACAGCCCACCGCAGACCGCCGTGCGCAGGTCCGGCTTGAGCACCACCGCGTTGCCCAGCGCCAGCGCCGGAGCCACCGAACGGATCGCCAGGATCAGCGGTGCGTTGAACGGCGAGATGACGCCCACCACGCCGACCGGTAGCCGGCGGGCCAGGCTCAGTCGGGGCTGGGCGCTCGGGATGATCTCACCGAGCGATTGCGAGGGCAGCGTGGCGGCCTCGTAGCACTCCTGCGCGGCGGTGCCGGTCTCCAGGCCGCCCTTGGGCGGGATCGACCCGGACTCGCGGACCACCCAGTCGCCGACCTCGGCGGCGTGCTGCTCCCACAACGCGCCGGCCCGGCGTAGCACGGCGGCCCGCTCGGTGTAGCTGGTGGCGGCCCAGGCCCGCTGCGCGGCGGCGGCCCGGATGCTGGCCCGCGCGACGTCGTCGGCGTCGGCCACTCCGATCTGGCCGATCTCCTCGCCGGTGGCGGGGGCGCGGACGGTGGCGGTGCCGCCGGAGGCCCGCACCCAGCCGTCGCTGTAGATCCGGCCGTGCCAGGTGTCGGTGTCGAGCAGGGGCATGGTGATCCTCCTTGCGCCGCGGGTGGGACAGCCACGGGCGGTGGCCGGCGGGATGATTCCGGCCACGCCTGATACGTGCGGCGGCCCGGTGGTCGCCAGAGCCGGCCGCGTGCCTGGCTTGTTCGCTTGCCGAACAAGCGTTCTCATCTAGGACATTTGCACGGGACTCCGCTCGCGTCAACGGATCACCGCAACATTTCTGCGTCAGGTCGGACGCGTGAATCCAGCCGGCCGGCGTGCGTTGACGAACGTCGCCAACGCCGATTACGTTCGAGATAAGTACGTCGGTCCGCATACCGAACAGCGGTCGGCGGGTGTGCGACACAGGAGGCAGGGAGGCTCATGGCGAAGCTCGTCTCGCTGGCCGACGGCGTCGCGGAGCTGGTCCGCGACGGGGACACGGTGGCGCTGGAGGGATTCACCCACCTGATCCCGTTCGCCGCCGGCCAGGAGATCATCCGGCAGGAGCGGCGCGACCTGACCCTGGTGCGGATGACCCCCGACGTCGTCTACGACCAGCTCATCGGTGCCGGCTGCGCCCGCCGCCTGGTCTTCTCCTGGGGCGGCAACCCCGGCGTCGGGTCGCTGCACCGCTTCCGCGACGCCGTGCAGAACTCCTGGCCCGTCCCGCTGGAGTTGGAGGAACACAGCCACGCCGGGATGGCCAACCGCTACGTCGCCGGTGCCTCCGGCCTGCCGTTCGCCGTGCTGCGCGGCTACACCGGCACCGACCTGCCCCGGCACACCGGCAACATCCGCAGCATCGACTGCCCGTTCACCGGGGAGACGCTGACCGCCGTTCCCGCGCTGAACCCCGACGTGACGGTGGTGCACGCCCAGCGTGCCGACCGCGCCGGCAACGTGCAGATGTGGGGCATCACCGGCGTGCAGAAGGAGGCGGTGCTGGCCGCCCGCCGCTCCCTGGTCACCGTCGAGGAGATCGTCGACGAGTTGACCCCGGTGGCCGGCCAGGTCGTGCTGCCCGGCTGGGCGATCACCGCCGTGGCGCACGTTCCCGGCGGTGCCCATCCCTCGTACGCGCAGGGCTACTCGGTGCGGGACAACGCCTTCTACGTGGCCTGGGACGAGATCAGCCGGGACCGTGACACGTTCCAGGAATGGATCGAACGGCACGTGCGCAACGCGGAGGTGCAGGCATGAGCGAGCAGTACACCGCCGACGAGATGATGACGGTGGCGGCCGCCCGACAGCTACGCGACGGCACCGCCTGCTTTGTCGGGATCGGCCTGCCCAGCACCGCGGCGAACCTGGCCCGCGCCACCCACGCGCCGGATCTGGTGCTGATCTACGAGTCCGGTTGTCTCGGCGCCAAGCCGGACCGGCTGCCGCTGTCCATCGGTGACGGCGTGCTCGCCGACACCGCCGACGCGGTGATCTCGGTGCCCGAGGTCTTCAACTACTGGCTGCAACCCGGGCGCATCGACGTCGGTTTCCTCGGTGCCGCTCAGCTCGACCGGTACGGCAACATCAACACCACAGTCATCGGTGGCGACTACACCGACCCGAAGGTCCGCCTGCCCGGTGCCGGTGGCGCTCCCGAGATCGCCGCCTCCTGCGGCGAGGTGGTGGTGATCGTCCGGCAGAGCCGGCGTACGTTCACCGAACGCGTCGACTTCGTCACCTCGGTCGGCTACGGCGCCGGCCCCGGTGACCGGGAACGGCTCGGCCTGCGCGGCGGTGGACCCCGTACCGTCATCACCGACCTCGGCGTCCTCGAGGCCGACCCGGACAGCTGCGAACTCACCCTCACCCGGCTGCACCCGGGCGTCACCGTCGAGCGGGTCCGCGAGGCCACCGGCTGGTCGCTCGCCGTCGCCGAGGACCTGAGCACCAATGAGCCGCCCACCGCCGAGGAACTCACCGTGCTGCGTGCCCTCGAAGCGACGATGCGGGCGGCGGCGTGAGCGGGCGCTGCCCGGCCACCGCGGTCGCCGGACCGCAGGGCGGTGCGATCGCCCTCGGGTTTCCGCTCGACGCCTCCGGGTCGCGGATACTCGGATCGACTGAAGGGGAGGAGCGGCCGTGACCCAGGACGCCGAGCGGAAACTGATCCTGCCGAGCTACCGGCGCGACGACGTCGACGCCCATCCGCCACTGCTCAGCCCCGGCTACCGGTCGACCGTGGTGCGGGCACCGCAGCAGCCGTTGACCTACCTGCCGCAGCGGCTCACCGAGGTCACCGGGCCGCTGCTCGGCGAGGGCCGGCTCGGCGAGCTGGACCACGACCTGACCCGCCAGCACGACGGTGAGCCCCTCGGGCAGCGCATCATCGTGCACGGCCGGGTCCTCGACGGCGACGGCCACGCGGTGCCGCACACCCTCGTCGAGATCTGGCAGGCCAACGCCGCCGGCCGCTACCGGCACGCCGCCGACACCTGGCCGGCGCCGCTGGACCCGAACTTCACCGGCGTCGGACGGGCCCTGACCGACGCGGACGGCCGCTACCGCTTCGTCACCGTGCAGCCCGGTGCCTACCCGTGGCGCAACCACGACAACGCCTGGCGGCCCGCGCACATCCACTTCTCCCTCTTCGGCCGGGCGTTCACCCAGCGCCTGGTGACCCAGATGTACTTCCCCGGCGACCCGCTGTTCTTCCAGGACCCGATCTTCAACTCGGTCCGCGACGAGCGGGCCCGCCAGCGGATGGTGGCCCGCTACGACCACACCACCACCCGCCCGGAGTGGGCGCTGGCCTACGAGTTCGACATCGTGCTGCGGGGCCGGGAGGCCACCGTGTTCGAGGACGAGGACGAGGACGACGATGAGTGAGTCGCTTGGCGTCACGCCCGCCCAGACCGTCGGGCCGTACCTGCACATCGGCCTGCGCTGGCCCGACGGGCCGTACGTGGTTCCGGAGGGCACGCCCGAGGCGTTCTGGCTGCGTGGCCGGATCGTCGACGGCACCGGCGCGGCCGTGGTCGACGCGATGGTGGAGAGCTGGCAGGCCGATCCCGACGGGCGCTTCGACCACCCCGACGATCCGCGGGGCGCCCGGCCACCGACGGTCCCCGGCTTCCGGGGTTTCGGCCGGGCCGAGACCGACACCGAGGGCCGGTACGCCCTGCACACCGTCAAGCCGGGGCCGCTGCCCACCTTCGACGGCGACACGGAGGCGCCGCACCTGACCCTGTCGGTGTTCGGGCGAGGGCTGCTGCACCGCCTGGTCACCCGGGTCTACTTCCCCGGCGAGGCGGCCAACGCCACCGACCCGGTGCTGCGTACCGTCGACCCGCAGCGGCGTGACACGCTGCTGGCCCGACCGGGCTCGGACGGGTTCCAGTTCGACATCCGCCTTCAGGGAGAGCATGAGACCGTCTTCTTCGCCGTCTGAGGCACTGCTGCGCGGGCTCTCCGGCACACCCGACGTCGACGCCGAAATCGGCGACCACGCCCTGCTGCGGGCGCTGCTGGACGTCGAGGCCGCCCTGGCCCGGGCCGGCGCCGACGTCGGGCTGGTGCCTGCCCCGGCCGCCGACGAGATCGTCCGGCAGTGCCGCGCCGAACGGTACGACCCGGCCGCTCTCGGTGCCGCGGCCGAGGCGGCCGGCAACCCCGTCGTCCCGCTGGTGCGGGAGCTGACCGCTGCGGTCGCCGAACCGGCCCGCCCCTGGGTGCATCACGGCGCGACCAGCCAGGACGTGCTCGACACCGCCCTGTCGCTGGTGGCGGTCCGCGCCGCCGAGCCACTGCTGCGGCACCTCGCCGACGCCGCCGACGCCGCCGCCCGGCTGGCCCGGACCCACCGCGACACCCTGATGGCCGCCCGCACCCTCGGCCAGCAGGCCGCACCGACCACCTTCGGGCTCAAGGCGGCCGGCTGGCTGGTCGGCCTGGTCGAGGCGCGGACCCGGCTGGCCAGGGCGCGCGCCGACCTGCCCGCGCAGCTGGGCGGGGCGGTCGGCACGCTCGCCGCGTACGGCACGGCCGGGCCGGCGATGGTCGACCGGTTCGCCGCGCACCTGGGCCTGGCGGCGAGCCCGCTGCCCTGGCACACCCGCCGTCAGCCCCTGCTCGACCTAACCGCGGCCCTCGGTGGGCTGCTTGCCGCCACCGGCAAGATCGCCCTCGACGTGGGCCTGCTCGCGCAGACCGAGGTCGGTGAGGTGGCCGAGGGGGGTGCGGGGCGGGGTGGCTCCTCGGCGATGCCGCACAAGCGCAACCCGGTGGACTCGGTGCTGGTCACCGCCGCGGCCCGACGTGGCCCCGGGCTCGTCGGCACGTTGTTCGCCGCCGCCGGCCAGGAACACGAGCGGGCCACCGGTGGCTGGCACGCCGAGTGGGAACCCCTGCTCGACCTGACGCACCTCGCAGGTGGGGCGGCTGCCCGCACCGCCCGGATGCTCGCCGACCTCGACGTACGTCCGCAGCGGATGCGGGTCAACCTGGACGCCAGCGGCGGCCTGCTGCTCGCCGAGTCGGTCGCCGCCCGCCTGGCACCGGCGCTCGGCCGCGCCGCCGCCCACGACCTGGTCCGCCGCGCCGCCGGCCGGCCCGACTTCCGGGCGGCGCTGCTGGCCGACGCGGACCTGCGCGCCTACCTGTCGGAGCCGGACGTCGACGCCGCACTCGACCCGGCCGGCTGGCTCGGCAGCGCCGGGCAGCTCATCGACCGCGCCCTCGACCTGCACCGCGAGGCGGCCCGAGGCCAGGGCCCCACCGCCGGCCCGCGCCACGAGGCGGCGCGAGGCCCGGCCGCCACCGCCGGCCCGCATCGGGAGGCACAGCCGTGACCGGCGGGCTGCACGCCACCGTGGACGGCCCGTCGGACGCACCGGTGCTGGTGCTCGGCAGCTCTCTCGGCACCACCGGCGCGATGTGGCAGCCGCAGGTGGCGGCGCTGGCCGAGCGGTACCGCGTGGTCCGCTACGACCATCTCGGCCACGGCGGTTCGGCGGTGCCGGCCGGGCCGTACACCATCGACCTGCTCGGCCGGAAGGTGCTGCGGCTGCTGGACGACCTGGCCGTGATCCGGGTCCACTACGCCGGGCTCTCCCTCGGCGGGATGGTCGGCATGTGGCTGGCCGCGCACGCCCCCGAGCGGATCGACCGCCTCGCCCTGTTGTGCACCTCCGCGTCGCTCGGGCCGGCGGACGGCTGGCGGGCCCGGGCCGCCGCCGTGCGTGCGGGCCGGCTGGACAGCATCGCCGACGCGATCGTCGAGCGCTGGTTCACCCCTGCCTTCGCCGAGAGTCGTCCGGACACCGTCGCCGCCTACCGGGACATGTTGGTCGGCACACCCGCCGTCGGGTACGCGGGCTGCTGTGAGGCGATCGCCGCGATGGATCTGCGTCCGGACCTGGCCGCCGTCCGCGCCCCGACGCTGGTGATCGGTGCGGCCGACGATCCGGCGACCCCACCGGAGCAGGCCGCTGCCATCGCCGAGCGGATCCCGTCGGCCCGCCTGGTGGTGCTCGACGGCGCGGCGCACCTGGCCAACGTCGAGCAACCCGAGGCCGTCACCCGACTGCTCGTGGACCACCTCGATCCGGAAGGCGCGGTGCGCTGATGACCGACCAGCAGCGGTACGAGGCCGGCATGGTGGTACGCCGGCAGGTGCTCGGCGACGCGCACGTCGACCGGGCCATCGCCGGCACCGACGAGTTCACCACCGACTTCCAGGATCTGATCACCCGGTATGCGTGGGGTGAGATCTGGACCCGGGAAGGGCTGGACCGGCGTACCCGCAGCTGCATCACCCTCGCCGTGCTGGCCACTCTGCACCACGACGAGGAACTGGCCATGCACGTACGCGCCGCCCTGCGCAACGGCCTGACCCCCGACGAGGTGGGGGAGGTGCTGCTCCAGGTGGCCGTCTACGCTGGCGTACCGGCGGCGAACCGGGCGTTCAAGGTGGCCCAGGAGACTCTGCGGCAGGAGGCCCAGTGAGCGACGAGGCGACGGCCCGCCCCGGCGAGTTCGTCCAGTCGCTGGAACGCGGTCTCGCCGTGATCCGGGCCTTCGACGCCGAACACCCGCAGCTCACCCTCAGCGAGGTGGCCCGGGCCACCGGGCTGACCCGGGCCGCCGCCCGCCGCTTCCTGCTCACCCTGGTCGAACTCGGCTACGTACGCACCGACGGGCGGCTGTTCTCCCTGCGCCCACGCATCCTCGACCTCGGCTACGCCTACCTGTCCAGCCTGAGCCTGCCCGAGGTGGCCCGGCCGCACATGGAGGCGCTGGTGGCGCAGGTGCACGAGTCCTGCTCCGTGTCGGTGCTCGACGGCGACGAGGTCGTCTACGTCGCCCGGGTACCCACCAAGCGGATCATGACGGTGGGGATCAGCGTCGGCACCCGGTTTCCCGCGTACGCCACGTCGATGGGTCGGGTGCTGCTCGCCGCGCAGCCGGCCAGGTGGCTGGACGACTATCTCGCCACGGCGCAGCTGCGCCCGCTGACCCGGCGCACCGTGACCGACCCGGCCAAGCTGCGCGGCATCCTGACGAAGATCACCACCCAGGGGTACGCCCTCGTCGACCAGGAGCTGGAGGAGGGGCTGCGCTCACTGGCCGCCCCGATCCACGGCGACAACGGCTCGGTGGTGGCCGCGGTCAACGTCTCCGCCCACGCCAGCCGCGGCTCGTTCGAGATGGTCCGCAAGGAACTGCTGCCGCCGTTGCTGGCCACCGCCAAGCGCATCGAGGAGGACCTGAGCGCCGGCCCCGGTCGCTGAACCCGAGCCCGGGCGGGCGAATCGGCCCGGGGCGGCCCGTCGGCGTACCACCATGTGGGGGGCGACGAACGGGGGGCGAGTGCGCGAGCTGCTGCTGGTCATCACGCTGGGCGTCGTCGTGCTGGTCGGCACCACCATCGGCGGCCGGTACCGGGTCGCCCCACCGGTGCTGCTCATCTGCCTGGGTGCCCTGGTGGCGCTGCTGCCCCCGTTCTCGCACGTCGTCCTGGCACCCGAGGTGGTGCTGCTGCTGTTCCTGCCGGCGATCCTGTACCGGGAGAGCCTGGTCACCAGCCTGCGCGAGATCAGGGCGAACATCGTGGTCATCGCCCTGCTGGCGGTCGGACTGGTCGGGGTCACGATGGTCACGGTGTCGCTTGTCGTGCAGCGCTTCGGTGTCGATCCGGCGGTTGCCTGGGTGCTCGGCGCGGTGCTCGCCCCGACCGACGCCGCGGCGGTGGCCGGGCTGGCCAAGCGGATGCCCCGCCGCCTGCTGACCACCCTGCGCGCGGAGAGCCTGGTCAACGACGGCACCGCCCTGGTGCTGTTCGCCATCGCGCTCGGTCTGCTCGGCGGAGGCGCCGCACCGAACGCCTTCGAACTCGTCGAACGGATCGGCCTGTCCTTCCTCGGCGGCATCGCCGCCGGCATGGTGGTCGGCACGGTGGTGATCCTGATCCGCAAGCGCATCGACGACCCGCTGCGGGAGGGCGCGCTGAGTGTGCTCACCCCGTTCACCGCCTTTTTCCTCGCCGACAGCATCCACGAGAGCGGGGTGCTCGCGGTGGTGGTCGCCGGTCTGATGCTGTCCTACGCCAGCCCTCGGGTGATCCGGGCCCGATCCCGGATCCTCGCGCTGTCGTTCTGGGACCTGACCACCTTCCTCATCAACGGTGGACTCTTCGTGCTGGTCGGCATGCAGATCCCGCGTGCGGTGCAGAACGTCACAAGCGTCTCCCTCGGCCGGGCCGTCGTGATCGCGCTCGTGGTGGCCGTGGTGCTGGTGCTGGTGCGGATGCTGTGGCTGCACCTGATCGCCGGTGTGGCCCGGCTGGTGGACCGGCGCGAGTCGCAGCTCGCCCGCCGGGTCAACTGGCGGGTGCGTACGGTCGCCGGCTGGGCCGGTTTCCGGGGTGCGGTCTCGCTGGCGGCGGCGCTGGCCGTGCCGTTGACCGCGCAGGACGGCAGTCCGGTGCCGGAGCGGGATCTGATCATTTTTGGTGTCGCCACGGTGATCCTGGTGACCATGCTCGTGCAGGGCACCACTCTGCCGTTCCTGATGACCTGGGCCGGGCTGAGCGGTGATCCGGAACGGGTCGAGGAGTCGCGGCAGGCGCAGCTGAACGCCACCCGGGCCACGCTCGACGCACTGCCCGACCTCGCCGACCGGGTGGGCGCCGAGACGGCGATCGTGCAACGGCTCCGGGCCGAGTACGCGGGCCATCTGGACGCGGTGCAGTCCGAGCCGGAGGACGACTCGTTGACCGCCCGGGAGGTCGAGCGTCAACTGCGGCTGGCCGCCCTCGAACACAAGCGACGCGAGATCACCGGGATGCGCGACCGGCGGGAGATCGACGACACTGTGCTGCAGGAACTGCAGGCCCGGCTGGACGTCGAGGAGATCCGCCTGCTCGGCCCGATGCCCTCCGAGTGACCGCTTCTCTGGTTGCCCCTGCCCTCGACGGGTGCCACGGCCGGTGGTCCGCTCACCCGGCCGTCGCCCCGCCGGCCGGAAGCGCGAGCGCGACCGTGAGGTCCAGCAGACTGCGCGGATCGGTGAGGCGGTCACCGTAGAGTTCGCGCAGTTGGCCCATCCGGTAGCGCACGGTCTGCGGGTGCACGAAGAGGTCGGCGGCGACGTCGTCCCGCCGTCCCTGGTGCAGCAGCCAGGAACGCAGCGTTTCGGTGAGCCGTTCGGCGGTGGCGGCGGGCAGCTCGGCGAGGGGTTGCAGGACCCGGCTACGCAGGTCGGCGAGCGCCTCGACGTCGGCGCTGAGCAGCAGCTCGGCCAGATGCTGTTCGGTGTCCAGGGGCTCGCCGTCGGTGGGCTGGGCGATACCGAGCGCGACCACCCGGACCACCCGTCGGTACGAGGAACAGACCCGGGCCCAGGGACGGCAGGGGCCCAGCACCGCGCGGCGTCCGTGCAGCACCCGGGCGAGCTGCCGGCGCCGGTCACCGTGCATGTCCGGTACGAGCAGCACCGCGGTGTCCTCGCCGGGCTCGCCGGGCGGCAGCTCCTCGCTGCTCTCCAGGGTGTGTTCGCCCAGCAGGGCGAGCGCCCCGCGCAGCTTCGCCTGCGGCAACAGTGCCACGGTGAGGGTCTGTGGCACCGGCCAGTCGGCCCGCTCGGCGCTGCGCAGCAGCACGTCCTCCGCCTCACCGGCGAGCAACTGCTGGGTGAGCCGTTCCAGGTTCCGCCGTCGCGCCCGGCCCACACTGGCCAGCTCGTCGGCATGCCCGGCGACACTCGCGGCGGAAAGCTCGTCGATGTAGGCGAACATCAGCTCGGCGAACTCGGCGACGGTGGCGGCGGGCAGGCCGGTGGCCACGGTGGCGGCGGCCAGCTCCCGCCAGGAGACCCGGGCACCCACCCGGTACGCGGCCAGCAGCGCGTCGACGCTGCGGCCCGACCGGGCCTCGCCGCTGCCCAGGGCGTACGCGGCCTCCAGCGCCGGGACCAGCGGGGTGCTCGGGTCGTTGACCTGCGGACGGTCGGCGGATTGGGACTGTTCGAGCAGTTGCAGGAAGGTGCCCAACGCGATCTGCACCGCGTTCTCAATCTTGTCCCGCATCTGTCCGGTCAGGGTCCCGGAGTAGCTGGGCACCTCGGCCGTGATCGCGGTGACGGTCTGCCCGGCCACCAGTGGCAGCCGGTCGCGCAGTTCGCGGGCCACCCGCTGGTCCAGTTCGATGCGGGCCGCCCGATTGGTCGTTCCGGATGGTTCCGCCACGGTTGTTCTCTCCGCACAAAAGGGGTGGATCGCTTTACCTTCGCAGACCAAGAGTTTATGCCAGCGGGCGGCGACCATCGTCGTATGACCGCCACCGTCCCGCCACCGGACACGAGATCTTTTCGGCGCCGCCTGTGGCGGCTCGCCGAGACGGTGACCACGCCGGCACTGCCCAGCGACTACCTCGACCTGATCGCCCCGCTTCGCGCCGGTGCCGACCTGCGTGGCCGGATCGTCGCTGTGCACCCGGAGACCCGGGACGCGGCGACCCTGCTGATCCAGCCCGGCCGCAGCTGGCGCGGACACGTCCCCGGCCAGTACGTCCGGCTCGGTGTGGATGTCGACGGGGTGCGCCAGTGGCGGGCCTATTCGGTCACCTCAGCCCCCGGCCGGCGCGCCGACCCGATCTCGGTGACGGTGAAGGCGATCCCCGACGGCGTGGTCAGCAACCACCTGGTCCGCCGGATCCGACCGGGCACGATCGTGCAGCTCGACCAGGCGCGCGGCGACTTCGTGCTGCCGGAGCGGGCACCGTCGCGGGTGCTGTTCCTCACCGCGGGCAGCGGCATCACCCCGGTGGCCGGGATGCTGCGCTCGGGGGCCCTGGACGGCAGCGACGTGGTGCTTGTGCACTCGGCGCCCACCGCCTCTGACGTGGTCTTCGGCGGTGAGCTGCGCGCCCTCGCCGAGCGCGGCGCCATCCGCCTGATCGAGCGGCACACCGAGGTCGAGGGCCTGCTGGACGTGACCGAACTCGACGCCCTGGTTCCCGACCACCTGGAGCGCCAGACGTGGGCGTGTGGCCCGCTCGGGCTGCTCGACGCCGCGGAGGAGCACTGGTCGGTTCGCGGCCACGCCACGCGGCTGCACACCGAGCGGTTCCGTCCCACCGTGATCACTGCGGGTGACGGCGGAACCGTCACCTTCACCCGCTCGTCGGTGACCGTGGCGGCCACCGGCGCCACCCCGCTGCTGGATGCCGGCGAGAACGCCGGGGTGCTCATGCCGTCGGGCTGCCGGATGGGCATCTGCTTCGGCTGCGTGCTGCCGCTGCGTCAGGGCGCCGTCCGCGACCTGCGCAACGGCCAACTGACCACCGCCCTGCCGGGCGACGGCGTACGCGTGCAGACCTGCGTGTCTGCCGCCGCCGGCCCGTGCGAACTCGAGATCTGATCGGAGAACGACCGACGTGACTGTGATCCAGAAGAAGGCCGACAACCCGATCGCCCACCTCACCGCCGAGGACATCGAGACCCTCGGCAAGGAACTCGACGCCATCCGGGAACGCGTGATCGCCTCCCGGGGCGAGCGGGACGCCGCGTACATCCGCAAGGTCATCTCGACGCAGCGGAAGCTGGAGATCGGCAGCCGCGTGGTGCTGCTGTTCTCGCTCTTCCCGCCGGCCTGGATCGTCGGCACCGCCGGGCTCTCGGTGGCGAAGATCCTGGACAACATGGAGATCGGGCACAACATCCTGCACGGCCAGTGGGACTGGATGCGGGACCCGAAGATCCACTCGACCAGCTGGGACTGGGACCACGTCGCACCGGCCGACCAGTGGAAGCAGTCACACAACGAGCTGCACCACCGCTACACGAACGTGGTCGGCAAGGACAACGACCTCGGCTACGGCATCATGCGGGTCGACGAGGACCAGCCCTGGCACCCGGCTCACCTCGGGCAGCCGCTGTACAACTTCCTCAACGCCTGCTTCTTCGAGTACGGCATCGCCGCATACGACCTCGACCTGGGGAACAAGCTCAAGAACGGGGGCCACAAGGACCCCGAGTTCCGCACCAAGGTCCGCGCGGTCGGCCGGAAGATCCGCCGCCAGGTCCTCAAGGACTACCTGCTGTTCCCGCTGCTGTCCGGCCCGTCGTTCCTGCACACCCTGGCTGCCAACTTCACCGCGAACCTGATCCGCAACTGGTGGAGCCACTCGGTCATCATGTGCGGGCACTTCCCGGAGGGGGTGGAGACCTTCGAGAAGACCTCGATCGAGGGTGAGACCCGGGGGGAGTGGTACGTGCGGCAGATGCTCGGCTCGGCCAACATCAGCGGCAGCCGGCTGCTGCACATCATGACCGGCAACCTGTCGTACCAGATCGAGCACCATCTCTTCCCCGACCTCCCGAGCAACCGTTACCAGGAGATCGCGCCGGAGGTGCGCGCGCTGTTCGACCGGTACGGGCTGAAGTACACCACCGGCTCGCTGCCCCGGCAGGTCTTCTCCGCGTGGCGGAAGGTCTTCCGGCTCGCCCTGCCGAACCGCCGCCAGCCGGCACCCCCGGCCACCTCGCTCGAGGACCCCGTCGACCACCCCACCCCAACCCTCGTAGCCGCCTGACCGCCGCGCCGCGACCTCGCGCCGCCGCCGCCGTTTCGGACAACTTCAGGGTTGTTGGCCCCGCTGACCCAGCAACAACCCTGAAGTTGCTCACCACGAGCGTCCCTGGTGGTGGGGTGGGTGGGTCGGGGTCAGCGGCGGTTGGGGTAGTTGTGGGCGGACTGGCGGCCCTTGACGAAGGCCAGCACGATCACCACGGCCAGCGCGATGAGGCCGATGATGACCAGCCAGCGGACCGCTTCGAGGAGCAGCCCGAGCAGGACCAGCGCCCCGGCGACCACGCCGACGACCCAGAGCATGGCACGCATCTCCACCTCCCAACCGGCCGCCCGGCCGGTCCGGGCGCGATTGCCGAACCGGCTACCCGTTTCCACCCGGATGATGCCGTCTGTGTGGGTGCACAACCCGGCCGCACTGGGCGCGCGGCGCTCGGAGACTGTGGGGGAGGTGCCCGAAGGAGCGCGTCAGGGCGGGCCTCAGCCGGGAAGCTGCCCCAGGTAGACGGTGTTGGCCGACTCGCCACCGGTAAGCGGGTTGGCGAACCGCACCACGTGACTGTGGTGGGTGGGGAACACGGCGGCCAGGTTGGCTTCGAAGTCCGGGTCCGGTGGGTCGTCCGACCAGAGCGCGAAAACGCCGCCCGGATGCAGCAGCCGCGCCAGCCGGCGCAACCCGTCGGGCCGGTAGAACGCGGCGTGGCTCGGATGCAGCGGGTGCCGGGGGGAGTGGTCGACGTCCAGCAGCACCGCGTGGAAACGACGCCCGGCGTCGTCGGGGTCGAGACCGTCCGGCCCGGCCACCCGGGCGAAGAAGTCGGCCCGCACCAGCCGGGTACGCGGGTCCGTGGCCAACCCCGCGGCGAAGGGCAGCAGGCCGCGCCGGTGCCAGTCGATGACGTCCTCGACCGCCTCCACCACCAGCAGGGAGGCGACCCGGTCGTCCGCCAGTGCGGTCCGGGCGGTGTAGCCGAGGCCCAGCCCGCCGACGACGACGTCGAGGCGGTCACCGGCCAGCGGCGCCAACCCCAACCGGGCCAGCTCGACCTCACCGGCCGTGAACAGGCTCGACATCAGGAACTCGTCGTCGAGCTTGACCTCGTACACGTCCAGGTCGAGCCGGGGATCGCGACGTCGGCGCAGACTGATCTCGCCGATCGGTGTCGGTCGCCAGGCCAGTTCCTCGAAACGTACGCTCACCGCCGGGATGCTACCGGCCGGTGAGCCGCCGCGAGCGGCGTGACGCACGGTCCTCGGGACATCGACGCAGCGCATATCCTGTGCCCCGATCGTCTCGCCGGAGGGAAAGCGATGCCGTCGCGGCAGGATCAGCTGCACTCGTACCAGTTCAACGTCCAGCGGACGGTGGCCGCGCTGGTGACCCGGGAGACCGATCCGGCGCAGTCACCGATGCGCCGGCTCGCCGGAGCCGGGATGGCCAGCGTGCTGGTGGCGGTCATCGGGCTGGGTGCCGCCGCCCTGTACGGCCTCTTCACCGGCGGCGGCACGAAATGGCGCGACGCCGGTGTGGTAATCGTCGAGAAGGAGTCCGGCGCCCGGTTCGTCTACCGGGACGAGAAGCTGCATCCGGTGCTCAACTACGCCTCCGCGCTGCTCATCATCGGCGCGCAGCGGCCGAGGACCGTACTGGTGTCCCGCCGGTCGATCGACGGGGTGCCCAGGGGGCTGCCGTTGGGCATCCGCGACGCCCCCGACTCGCTGCCTCCGGCGGCCCGGCTGGCCACCGCACCGTGGACGGTCTGCTCGGTGCCCCCGACCGAGCACGGAGCAGTGGCACGGTCGGTGCTGCTGGTGGGCGTCGACGGCACCGGCAGCCGACCGCTGGGCCGGGACGCACTGCTGCTGCGTGATCCCGACGACCGGCTGCACCTGCTCTGGCAGCAGCGGCGTCACCTCATCCGGGACACCGACCGGGTGCTGGCCGCGCTCGCGACCACCCGCTCGCGGTCCGTCCCGGTGGCCGCCGCCCTGCTCAACTCGGTGCCTGCCGGCCTCGACCTGGCCCCACTCAACCCGCCGCACCTGGGCCGGCGGTCCACCCGGGTCGCCGAGGCCCGGATCGGTGACGTGCTGGTGGTGCGCAACTCCGGCGGCGGGCGGCAGTACGCGGTGGTGCTGCGCGACGGGCTCGCCGGCATCACCGAGCTACAGGCCAGCCTGCTGCTCGCCCGTACCGGTCAGCGGGAGCCGGAGCAGATCAGCCTCGGCCGGTTCGCCGCCCTGCCGCAGCTGCCCGACCTCGTCCCCGCCGGTCCCGATGCGCCGCCGGCTGCCCCGCCCCGGCTGGCCACGCCGGACCCGTCGAACATCTGCGCGCGGGTCGGCGACGACACCGGCGCGGTCGAGCTGCGGCTGGGTGTGGAACTGCCGCCGCTGGCCCGGGCGGCGGTACAGCCGACCGACGCGACGACCGCTGACCACGTGCTCGTGGAGCCGGGACGAGGCGCGGTCGTCGAATCGGTCGCCACGCCGGGTGCCACCGGCGGCGCGATCTCCGTGGTGACCGACCTCGGCCGCCGGTACGCGCTCGCCGGCCCCGAGGTGACCGGCATGCTCGGCTACGCGGACGTGCAGCCCGTCCGACTGCCCGCAGGCGTGGTCAGCCTCGTACCCGCCGGTGCGTCGCTCGACCCGGATGCGGCCCGCCAGCGCGCCGCCCCTGCCTGACCTGCTCGGACGCGCGCCGCGGAAGTGGTAGGAAATTTCTCGGCGCGGGCTGTCGAATCCGGTGACTCCCGCTCGTCGCACTGACGACAGCACGGCAGACCAACACCAAGGAGCAACCAGATGCGTACCCTGATCGCCACCGCGTTCGTCTCGCTCGACGGCGTCATCGAGGCACCCGGCGGAGAGCCGGGCTACCGCAACTCGGGCTGGACCTTCAACGACATCGCGTTCGACGAGGCCGCCTACGAGATCAAGGGCCGCGAACAGGACGAGGCCACGGCCATGATGATGGGCCGGGTCAGCTACCAGGCGTTCGCGCCGGTGTGGCCGGACATGACCGTCGAGTTCGCCGGCTACAACGCGATGCCGAAGTACGTCGTGTCCACCAGCCTCAAGGAGCAGGACCTGGTGTCCAACTGGGGGGAGATCGTCATTCTCCGGTCGCTGGACGACGTCGCCGCGCTGAAGCAGACCGAGGGCGGTCCGATCAGCATCCACGGCAGCGCCACGCTGAACCGGAACCTCTCCGACGCCGGCCTGATCGACCGCTATCACCTGCTGGTCTTCCCGGTCCTGCTCGGTGCGGGCAAGCGGCTGTTCTCCGACACGGACCGGGACAAGCAGAACCTCAAGCTCGTCGAGAGCCAGTCCTACGCCAACGGCATCCAGAAGCTGGTCTACGACGTCGTCCGCTGATCCGATCACGCCTTGCCGGTGACTCCGGTCCCGAGGTCGAGAGCTCCGGACCGGAGTCGTGGCGTGGGCGCGGGTCGACGTCGCCACCTCGGCGGCGACGTCGGTGGGTGTGGCAGCCCTAGGCAGCGTCCTGCGCCACGATCAGGTCGAGGTCGCGGACGCAGAAGCCGTGGTGCTCGTAGGTCTCGTTGAGCACCGTGCCGAGGCACTGCCGCACCGAGCGGCCCCGGGCGTACGGAGGCCAGACATCGTCGTCGGGCACCGGCGCTCGGGCGGCGAGTTGCACAGCGGTGACCTCGTCGAGCCAGGCTTCGAGTTCGGCGGCCTGGGCGTCACGCACGCTCACGATCTCGTCAAGATCCGGGTCGAGTGAGAGGTCGAGCCCGTGCGCGCTGCGGTACGGCTCGACGGTCGGCCCGATGCCCATCGGTGTGAACAGCTCCGTCGAGCCCAGGCAGCAGCGGCGGAACCACGAGTCGTGGACGAAGACGAGGTGACGCATCGTCTGTACCGCCGACCACTCGTCGTTCACGCTGCGGCGCTCGATGCCGGGCGTACGACGGATCCGCTCGATCGTGGCGGCCCAGGCGGCATGGAGCTGACGCGACGCCTCGCGCAGCTCGGCAGGGTTTTCGGAGCGGATCAACACCCGCACCGGATGGAGTCGGTCGAGTTCTGCCTCGACGTACCCGGTGACCTCGACACCGTTCACCACGAGGTTGCTGACGAGTCCGTCGATCACGGCATCCCGCATGACGACGCCCATCAGGCGTACCCCGGTCAGATCGCACTCGCGGAACTCCGCACCGTGCAGATCCTCGTCCACATACCGCCTCATGCTCCGCATGCTAGGCCCGAGCACCGACAAGCCAGGGGCCCTGGAGCGCCTCCCACGGCGCAGCCGAACCGGGACGACCGCTCAGCCGTGCCAGGAGTGCCAGAGGGCGGCGTAGGCGCCACCGGAGCTGACGAGTTCGTCGTGGCTGCCGAGTTCGGTGATGCGGCCGTCCTCCAGCACCGCCACCCGGTCGGCGTCGTGCGCGGTGTTGAGTCGGTGGGCGATGGCGATGACGGTACGCCCGTTGACCACGGCGGCGAGTGCCCGCTCGGTGCGTCGGGCGGTCGTCGGGTCGAGCGCGGCGGTCGCCTCGTCGAGGATCAGGGTGTGCGGGTCGGCGAGCACCAGCCGGGCCAGCGCGAGCTGTTGGGCGTCGGCGGCACCAAGTTCGCGGGCACCGTCGCCGAGTTGTGTGTCGAGTCCGTCGGACAGGTCGGCGTACCAGTCGGCGCTCACGGCTGCCAGTGCGGCGCGCATCTGCGCGTCGGACGCGTCGGGTGCGGCGAAGGCGAGATTGTCGCGCAGCGTACCGATGAAGACGTGGTGTTCCTGGGTGACGAGGGCGATCCGGCGACGTCGCTCGGCCGGGTCGAGGTCGGTGACCGCAACGCCGTCGAGGCTCACCAAGCCTTCGCGTGGCACGTCTATACCGGCGAGCAGCCGGGCGAGGGTGGACTTTCCCGCGCCCGAAGGGCCGACGATGGCGAGGCGCTCTCCGGGGCGCACCACCAGGTCGATCCCGTGCAGCACGTCGGGGCCGTCGGCGTACGAGAAGTGGGCGCCGCGCACGACGAGTTGCCCGGACCGGGCGGTCGCCGGGCCGCGCGGTCGCGGTGTCCCGGCGGTGACCGGGGTGGCGGCGGGTTCGCTCTGCTGGCCGACACCGAGCACCCGGGCGAACGAGGCGAGGCCGCGTTGGGCCTGTTCCATCCATAGCAGCAGTCGATCCAGCGGCTCGATCGCCTGCTGAAGGTAGAGCGCCGCGGCGACCACCTCGCCGAGGGTCACCATGCCACGGTCCAGCAGAAAGCCGCCGAACAGCAGCACCACCGCGATCGGAAGTGCGTAACTCGCCTCCACCACCGGGAAGAAGACCGACCGCAGCGCCAGGGTGGCCCGGCGGGTGGCCCACACCCGGCCGATGCGCTGCCTGCCGTGCGCGATGCGGTCGGCACCGAGGCGGAGCGCCTCGACGGTGCGGGCACCCTCCGCGGTCGTGGTCAGCGCCTCGGTCAGCTCGGCTGTCGCGGCACCTTCGGCAAGGTACGCCGGCCTGGCGCGACGCAGGTACCAGCGGGCGACCGCGACGATCGACGGTAGCCCGGTCAGGGCGACCAGCCCGAGCAGCGGGTGCAGCAGGAAGATCGCGCCGAAGAGCAGTGACAACTGCGTTCCGGCGATGACCATGACGGGCACCACATCCCGCACGGTGGTCCCGACAGTCGTCACGTCCACCGAGCTGCGGGTGGCGAGTTCGCCGGTGCCGGCCCGCTCGATGACGGCGATGGGCAGGTCGAGCGTTCGCGCGACGAACGCCTCGCCGAGCCGGGCGACGGCGCGTTCGCCGAATCGGTGACCGGCGTACTGGGCGTACCGGGTGAGCAGCCCGTGGGCCAGCACGCAGCCGCCGATCGCGAGGGCCAGGCGGTCCACCGCGGCGGCGCCGCCACCGGCGGCGACCTCGTCCACGATCCGGCCCAGCAGCCACGGCGTGGCGAGCCCGGCGACCGCGGCGGCGCCGTGCAGCACCAGTACGACGGCGACCGCGCGACGGTCGGCGGCGATGAGGCCCAGCGCGGCGCGGCGGACGACCTTTCGGTTCGCGACGGGCAGCCCGCTCACCGAAGTGACCTGTCGGCGTCGGCGGACTCGCTGTCCCGGGACACCAGGGCCCGGTAGCTCGGGTCGCGTTCGAGTAGCTCGGTGTGGCTGCCGGCGGCGATGATCCGATCGTGGCGCAGGTGTGCGACCAGGTCGGCGCGACCGAGCAGCAGCGGTGAGGTGGTCAGCACGACCGTGGTTCGTCCGGCCCGCGCCGCCCGGAGCCGCTGCGCGATGCGCGCCTCGGTGTGCGCGTCCACGGCCGAGGTCGGGTCGATGAGGATCAGCACGTCCGGTTCGGCGAGCAGAGCGCGGGCCAGGCGTACGCGTTGCCGCTGGCCGCCGGAGAGGGTCCGGGCCCGCGTACCGACCGGCATCGCCAGCCCGTCGGGGTGGGCGTCGACCACATCCTCCGCCGACGCCGTGCGCAGCGCCGTGCCCAGGTCGGTGTCGCTGGCGCCCGCCCGGACGCGCAGGACCTCGCGCAGGGTCCCGGCGAAGAGGTAGGAGTCGTGGTCGGCGACGAGGATCCGGGCCCGCACCTCGTCCAGCGCGATGCTGGTCAGCGGTACGCCACCCCAGGTCACCTCGCTGGCGACGAACCGCCCCAGCCGGTCGGCCAACGCGTTCGCCTTGGCCGGGTCGTCGGCGGCGACGGCCAGCAGTCGCCCGGCGGGCACGGTCAGCCCGGTCGCGGGATCGTGCAGGCCGGCGGGCCGGTCCGGCGGGGGAGGGGCCTGCGTCCCGCCGATCGGCGCCGGGGGGCCGGCCTCGTCCGGCCTCAGGTTGAGCAGTGCGACGATCCGGCGGGCGGCAACCCGCCCCCGGATCACCTGGTAGCTGCCTTCGAGCAGGAACCACACCGGCACGATGAGCACCGCCACGTATCCGTAGACGGCCACCATCTGCCCGATGGTGATGTCACCGGCCGAGGCCATCCGCGCCGCCAGCCACACCACGGCGGCCAGGAACACGCCCGGAATGACGATCGTCAGCGACTCGATCCAGCTGTTCACTGCGCCGACCCGGTACCCCTCGGCCAGCAGCCGTTGCGAACGGGCCGCGTACCGGCGGGCGAACAGTCCCCGCCCACCGACCCCGGCGAGCACGCGCAGCCCGGCCACGATGTCGGCGGCGCGGGTGGTGAGCAGGCCCTGCTGGTGACGGTAGACCGACTCGACCCGTTCGAGGCGGCGCAGCAGCGGCCCGACCAGCAGGACCACCGCCGGCACGCCGAGCAGCACGAACACCGCCAGCAACGGGGACACCGACCACAGCAGAAGGGCGACGAAGACGTACGCGAGGACGGCTCCCACGCCCGGCCCGGTCATCGTCAGCACCGCAGAGGTGTGGGTGATGTCTGCACCGCCCACGGTGGCGACCTCCCCGGCGGCGAGCCTGCGGGGCAGCACGGCACCGATCCGGGACAGGTGCCGCAGCAGGACGGCGGCGGACCGGGCCGACGCGTCCTCCCGGACGAACGTCATCGTGCGGTGCCGCATGATGCCCAGGCACGCCAGGACCATCCCGGCGACCACGATCGCGGCCACCCACCGCAGCAGCGTCCGGTGGTCGGCGGGGCGCAGCCCGTCGTCGATGGCACGGGCGACGAGGTACGGCCGGACCGACAACCCGAGCATCCAGGCCGTGCCGATGAGGCCGCCGCGCAGCACCCGCCACGGCTGACAGCGGACCAGCCACCAGATGTACCTCAGTGGCCCCCTCGTGTCCGGCGTGCCCGGCTCGGCATGAGGGAGCTGTGGGGGCATCCGTACAGGTTACGATCCGCCTCAGGACGCCTCCACGCCAATATCCGCCGCAGTGGCGGACTCGCCGGGCCGGGGGAGCGGCGATCAGGCGGGACGGCGCAGGATGGTGACGGCGAAGTCCGCGTCGTCGCGCCACGGGCGCAGGTCCCAGGTGGCGAAGCGGTGTTCCAGGCGCAGCCCGGCACCGACCGCGTCGGCGTCGAAGTCGGTAAGCGGATACCCCCGGTCGGTGCCGAATCCGACCGCGACCACGCCGTCCGGCCGCAGGTGCGCGGCGACCCGGCTGAGCACCTGACGCTCGGTGCCGGCGGCGACGAAGGCCAGCACGTTCCCGGCGAGCACCGCCGCGTCGAACGGCTCGCCCTCGCCGGCCGTCGCGAGATCCAGTTCGGCCAGGTCGGCGACGAGCCAGCGGGGCGTCGGATGATCGGCGCGGGCCGCGTCGATCAGAACCGGGTCGGCGTCCACCCCGACCACCGTGTGCCCACGCGCGGCCAACTCGGCGCCCACCCGACCGGTGCCGCAGCCGGCGTCGAGGATCCGGGAGGCCGGCGGCACCAGCGTGTCGAGCAGCCGGGCCTCCCCGGCCAGGTCCGCACCTTCGGCCGCCAACTGCCGGAACCGGTTGACGTACCACTGCGAGTGCTCGGGACCGGTGTCGGTGGCCCAACGGGTCGGATTGTTCATGTCTGCACCGTATCCGGGCCGGCTCAGGGAAGCCGTCCGGCGGCCGGAACAGACGAACGGTAGGTATCCGGAGGCCATCTCGCGCGCTACCATGTCGTGACTCATGGTGAACCGAACTGTTCCGCCGGCGAGGCCGGGCCTGGCTGTAGGCGCTGATGCCGTCGGCGAACATGGTCGGCTGTGGGAGTTGGCCCGCACCACCCTCGACGGCAATTGGGCGGGCGGACACACGGTGCCGTCACGCACCCTGTACCCGCACCAGTGGAGCTGGGACTCCGCCTTCATCGCGATCGGCTGGGCCCACCTTCGTCCGGACCGCGCCTGGTCCGAGCTGACCAGCCTGTTCCACGCCCAGTGGCGCGACGGCCGGGTGCCGCACATCGTGTTCAACCCGGCCGTGTCCGGCAGCGCCTACTTTCCCGGGCCGGGATTCTGGTCGTCGTCGTCCGTCGAGGGGACGCCCCCGATGGCCACGTCCGGCCTGGTGCAGCCGCCCGTGCACGCACTGGCCGCCTGGCACGCGTACCGTCGCGTGCCGTCGGAGGAAAGCCGTGCCGCGTTGCGCCGGCTCTATCCGCACCTGGTGGCGCAGCAGCGCTACCTCGCCACCTGCCGCGATGTCGGTGGCGCCGGGCTGGCCAGCATCGTGCACCCGTGGGAGTCCGGACTGGACAACAGCCCGGCCTGGGACGCACCGATGTCCGCGGTGCCGGCGGAGGCGGCGGTGCTGCGCGCGTACCGGCGTCGCGACACCGTGCACGCCGATCCCGCCCACCGACCCACCGACCTGGACTACGCGCGGTACGTCACCATCGTCACCGCGTACCGTGCTGGCGGTTACCGCGACGACGGCCTGGCCGACCGGCATCCGTTCCTGGTGGAGTGTCCGTTGTTCAACGCGGCGATGGGCGCCTCGGAGTCGGCGCTCGCCGGGATCGCCGAGGTGATCGGCGCCGACCCGGGCCCGCACCGGGAGCGGGCGGTCGCGATCACCGAGGCCGTGGTGACCCGGTTGTACGACCCGGACAGCGGCACCTTCCACCCGCGTGACCTGCGTACCGGCCGACTGACGCCGGCCCGTACGGTGCTCGGCCTGGCCCCGCTGATCCTGCCCGGCCTGCCGGCGCGACAGGTCGAGGCGGTGCTCGCCGAGGCCCGCTCGGCCCGCTTCGGTGTCGCCGCCCGGATGGACCGGCCACTGCCCAGCCACGACCGCACCGGCACCGACTTCGAGCCGCTGCGTTACTGGCGCGGCCCGAGCTGGATGAACGTCACCTGGCTGATCCGGCGTGGACTGCTGAGGCACGGACACGACAGGTTGGCGGCCGGACTGCGCTCCTCGATGATCGACCTGGTTGCCGCGGCCGGTTGCCACGAGTACTTCCATCCGGACACCGGTGCCGGCCTGGGCTCACCGGCGTTCAGTTGGACGGCGGCCCTGCTGCTGGACGTGCTGGCCGACTGACCGGTGCGGCGAGACCTGCCGGTGCCCTGCCCGGGGTGGCGCGGCGGGTGGCGCTGCGCGGGGGGCAGGTAGGTTGCTGTCCAGGGTCGGCCGGCTGCCGCGCCGGTTTCCGGCGGAACCGTGACCGGGTGACCCGGTTGGACGGGAGGGACGCGCACATGAGCCGGGACAGCTTCGACGAGCAGCTCGACCGGCTCACCGGCGTACTGGCGTTGATGAGCCGGGACGCCGGCGCGGCGATCCGGGGAGCCAGCACCGCGCTGCTGGAGGCGGACCGGGGTGCGGCCGAGGCGGTGCTCGCCGGTGACGCCGTGCTGGACGCCCGGCGGGCCGAGGTGGAGGCGATGATCCCCGAGGTGCTGGTACGGCACCAGCCGGTCGCCTCGGACCTGCGCCTGGTGGTGTGCGCGCTGCGGATCGCCGGTGCCCTGGAACGGATGGGTGACCTCGCGGTGCACGTCGCGAAGGTCGCGCTGCGCCGGCACCCGATCGCGGTGGTCCCGGAGCCGGCGATGCCGGTGATGACGGCGCTGGCCGAGGCGGCGGCGCGGGTGGCGGACAAGTGCGCGGTCGTGCTCGCCACCCAGGACCGGCTCGACGCGATGCAGCTCGGGCTGGACGACGACGAGGTCGACGCCGCGCAGGAACGCCTGCTGTCGCTGCTCGTCTCCGGCTGGCCGTACGGGGTGGAGTCCGCGATCGACCTGGCCCTGCTCGGCCGTTACTACGAGCGCTACGCCGACCAAGCGGTGAACGTCGCCCGCCAGGTCGTCTACCTGGTGACCGGCACCATCCGGCTCTGACGAGGCGCGCGAGGGCCAGCAGGCGGCGTACAAAAATCCGGACATCCGGTACGGCGCGTTCGCAACGTCACATCCCGGCTCCCAGGTGGCCACCACCGAGCCGGCAAGTTCACTTTTCGTTCACCTGGGTCCGGGAGTCCGGCTACCTGCGCCTCCTAACTTGACTCGCGTACGGCCCGGACGGGCTGATGCACCCCGATAGAGAGGCTTACCTGGTGAACCGCAACGTGCTTTCGCGGCGCGTCCTTGCTGGCGTCGCGCTTGCCGCGCTCGCGCTTACCGGCTGTGGTAGCAACGACAACAGCTCGGAGCCGGGCGGCAGCGGCGGCGACAGCGCCTACGCCGACCTGTCCGGCGAGTTGAAGGCGTCGGGCGCCAGCTTCCCGGACGCTTACTACCAAGAGGTCATCGAAGCCTTCAAGAGCGAGGCCTCCGACGTGACGGTCAACTACAACTCGACCGGCTCCGGCACCGGCAAGAAGCAGTTCGGTGAGGGTCTGGTCGACTTCGCCGGCACCGACAGCCTGGTGAAGGACACCGACGGCGTGACCGCCGGCTCGTTCCTCTACGTGCCGACGGTGGCGGCCCCGATCACGGTCTCCTACAACCTTGAGGGCGTCGACAAGCTCCAGCTCAGCCCGGAGACGCTCGCCAAGATCTTCCAGACCGACATCAAGACCTGGGACGACGCGGCCATCAAGGCCGACAACCCGGGTGTCGAGCTGCCCAACACGCCGATCACCGTCGCGCACCGCTCGGACGGCTCCGGCACCACCAGCAACTTCACCAAGTACCTCGACGCCGCTGCCGCCGGCACCTGGAAGCTCGGCAGTGGTGACACGGTGGCCTGGCCGGCCAGCACGCAGGGCGGCGAGAAGAACACCGGTGTCGCCCAGATCGTGCAGCAGACCAACGGCGGCGTGGGCTACGTCGACCTGAGCGACGCCAAGGCCACCGGCCTCAAGTTCGCCGCCATCAAGAACAAGGACGGCCAGTTCGTCGAGCCGTCGCTGGAGGGCACCACCGCCGGCCTGGAAGGTGCCGAGATCGCCGAGGACCTGAGCTACAACCCGCTCAACGCCGCCGGTGCCTCCGCCTACCCGATCACCGCGCCGACCTTCATCATCGTCAAGACCTCCTACGACGACGCGAACAAGGCCGCGCTGGTCAAGGGCTTCCTCACCTACCTGCTCAACGACGGCCAGGAGTTGGCCGAGGAGGTCGACTTCGCACCGCTGCCGGCCTCCCTCAAGGAGAAGGCGCTGGCCCAGGTCGAGAAGATCCAGGGCTGATCAAATCAAGATCGCTAGGGCGTTCCAGCTGGGGACGGGATCACGTCGATCCCGTCCCTAGCGGGGTACCTGAGCTGGAGTGAAGATGACCTTGACGAACAATCCCCCCGCCGCCAAGCCGACGTTGACCCAGCGCGGCAGCAGCGCCCTCGGCGACCGCGTCTTCTCCTGGTGGACGCTCGGCACCGGCCTGCTGGTGCTGGCCATCCTCGGGCTGATCCTGATCACCACCGTCCGGGAAGCCTGGCCCGCGTTCGACGCGATGGGCCTGCGCTTCATCACCGAGCGGGTCTGGGACCCGAACCCGGCCACCGGGGACGCCATCTTCGGCGCGCTGTCGTTCGCGTACGGCACCGCGGTCTCGTCGCTTATCGCGTTGCTGTTCGCGGTGCCGGTCTCGGTCGGCATCGCGCTGTTCCTGACCGAGTTGGCACCGCGTCGGCTGCGCGGCCCGGCGGTGACCGTGATCGACCTGCTGGCCGCCGTACCGTCGGTGGTCTTCGGCCTCTGGGGCATCCTGGTCGTGGCACCCGCCCTGGTCCCGATCTACCAGTGGATGCACGACGTCCTCGGTGGCATACCGCTGCTCGGCCGCCTCTTCGGCCCGGTGGCCAGCGGCCGGAATTTCATGACCGCCGGCCTGATTCTCGCGATCATGGTCACGCCGATCATCACCTCGATCACCCGCGAGGTGTTCAGCACGGTGCCGCGTGCCGACAAGGACGCCGCCCTCGCCCTGGGCGCCACCCGGTGGGAGATGATCCGGGGCGCGGTCTTCCCGCACAGCTTCGGTGGGGTCGTCGGCGCGGTCATGCTCGGCCTGGGCCGGGCGATGGGCGAGACGATCGCGGTCGCCCTGGTCATCGGCGGCGCCACAAACATCACCGCCAACCTGTTCGCCCCCGGCAACTCCATGGCCGCCGTCATCGTGCAGCAGTTCGGTGAGTCCACCGGCACCTTCACCGCCGCGCTGATCGGCCTCGGCGTCGTGCTGTTCGCGATGACGGTGCTGGTCAACCTGCTCGCCCAGGTGGTCGTCCGTCGGGCCGAAGCCCGGATGAAGGGAAGCGTCGCGTGAC
This sequence comes from Micromonospora sp. NPDC000442, assembly GCF_042898635.1. Taxonomy (NCBI): domain Bacteria; kingdom Bacillati; phylum Actinomycetota; class Actinomycetes; order Micromonosporales; family Micromonosporaceae; genus Micromonospora; species Micromonospora sp. NPDC000442. Next base: position 189,514 of record NZ_JBIAYZ010000006.1, read on the forward strand.
TCTCACCGCACCACCCGCCGCCCGCCCGGCCGCCGGCGGACCCGATTTGACCCGGGCGGCGCTCTCCGGCCGCCGTCGGTTCACCAACCACCTCGCCACGGCGGCCATCTGGTTCGCCGTGCTGCTCGCCGTCATCCCGCTGGCCCTGGTGACCTACACCGTCGTCGCCAAGGGCGGTGGGGTGATGAGCCTGTCGTTCCTGAACGAGGACATCCCCAACTCCTACCGCCGCGAAGGTGGTGGGATGGGCCCGGCGATCGTCGGCACGCTGCTCATCACCGGGATGGCCGCGTTGATGGCGATCCCGCTCGGCGTCTTCGGGGCGATCTACCTCAACGAGTACGGCAAACAACGGCCACTGGCCCGGATCATCCGGCTGATGTCCGACGTGATGACCGGCGTGCCGTCGATCGTGATGGGCCTGTTCATCTACATCTCCTGGGTGTTGCTCGTCGGTGAGCAGACCGGCTTCGCCGGCGCGTTGGCGCTGGCCTGCCTGATGCTGCCGGTGGTCATCCGCAGCAGCGAGGAGATGCTCCGGCTGGTCCCGGACGAGTTGCGGCAGGCGAGCATGGCGCTCGGTGCCCGCAAGTGGAAGACCACGCTGACCGTGGTGCTGCCGGCGGCGATCTCCGGGATCACCAGCGGCTCGCTGCTGGCCGTCGCCCGCGCGGCCGGTGAGACCGCCCCGATCATCATCGTCACCGGCATCGTCTTCTCGCCCAACTGGAACCTCTTCGACGGTTCCAACACGGCGCTGCCGGCGCAGATCTTCCGCAACGCCAGCCAGCCCTTCCCCGCCGCACAGGACCGGGCCTGGGGTGCGGCCCTGACGCTCATCGTGATCGTGCTCGGCTTCACGATCATCGCCCGATTCATCTCCAGCCGGTTCGCCATCAAGGAGCGCTGACATGGCCAGCAACGACACCAACCTCACCACCCGCCCGTCCGTGGCGGTGCACGCTCCCGGCACCACGACCTCCGGTGGCGAGTCCGCCGCCTCGGTGATGCAGCTGCGCGACGTCAGCGTCTACTACGGCAGCTACGAGGCGGTCCGCGGCACCAGCATGCCGATCCAGCAGAATCAGGTCACCGCGATGATCGGGCCGTCCGGCTGCGGCAAGTCCACGGTGCTGCGGGCGCTCAACCGGATGAACGACCCGATCCCCGGGGCCCGGGTCAGCGGCGACGTCCTCTTCCACGGCCAGGACCTGTACGCCAAGGACATCGACCCGATCCAGGTGCGTCGGCGCATCGGCATGGTGTTCCAGAAGCCCAACCCGTTCCCCAAGTCCATCTACGACAACGTCGCGTACGGGTTGCGGATCAACGGCATCAAGGGCCGCCTCGACGACCACGTCGAGGAGGCGCTGACCAAGGCCGCGCTCTGGGACGAGGTCAAGGACAAGCTGCGCAAGAGTGCCCTGGCGCTCTCCGGCGGCCAGCAGCAGCGGCTCTGCATCGCCCGGACGATCGCCGTCAAGCCCGAGGTGATCCTGATGGACGAGCCCTGCTCGGCCCTCGACCCGATCGCCACGGCGAAGATCGAGGATCTGATCTTCGAGCTGACGAACGACTACACCATCGTGATCGTCACGCACAACATGCAGCAGGCGGCCCGGGTCAGCCACTACACCGCGTTCTTCACCGCCGAGGTGGACGAGGCGCAGGAGCGGCACGGGCGGTTGGTCGAGTTCAGCCAGACCGGCAAGCTGTTCACCAACCCCGCGGACAAGCGCACGGAGGACTACATCACCGGTCGCTTCGGCTGAGGCCGAACGCGACGGTCGACGGTGGGTCGCCGTCGTTCGAGGGTGACCCACCGGGCGTGGCTGGCTCGTCGTGACGCCCGGCCGTGCCCTGCCGACCCGTCGCCGACCTGTAGTGCGGGGGAACGCCCTGCGCGACCGAGGGTGTCGCGGCGGGCCTGAGCTGAACCGGAGCCGGTGTGCGATGAACAATCTCGTCGAGGCCACCAGGGGTGACCATCGATCCGATGGGCGTTTCGTGCTGCTCGTGGTGGACGACGAGGAGAGCGTCGGTGCCGCGTTGGTCGCCCAGTTGGCCGACCACCGGGTACGCGGCCACCACTTCGCGCACGCCGCCGAGGCGCTGCTGGCCGCCGGGGCGCTGCAACCGGACGCGGCCGTGGTCGCCGCCGGGCTGGCCACCATGAGCTGCACCGAGTTGGTGCGGCTGCTCGCCCGCCGGGCCGGCATCCCCACGGTGGTCGGGGTGGGCGACGAGGACGGCGGGGTGGCCGCCGCCGCGCTCAAGGCCGGTGCCACGGCCTGCGTACGGCGTCCCTACCGGGCCGAGGAGGTGCTGCCGATCCTGCGGGCCATCCGCCCGGACACCTCCGGCGCCCTCGATCCGCCGATCGAACTGGGCGGGCTGCGGGTGGACCCGGCGACGTTCGAGGTGAGCCTGGACGGTCGGACGGTGGCGCTGCCGCTGAAGGAGTTCCGACTGCTCTACTTCTTCATGACCCACGCGGAGCGGACGGTCACCCGCGAGCAACTGCTCGCCGCCGTCTGGGGTGGTATCTCCGACGACACGTCGAACACCCTGACCGTGCACATCAAGCGGCTGCGCCGGCGACTGGCGCTGGACGGGGACCAGGCACCGATGATCGTGACCGTACGCGGCCTGGGCTACCGGTTCGTGCCCGCCCAGGCCACCGCAACGCCGTCGACGACGTGAGCATGTCGGCGCTGCCGCCGTACCCGCCGTCGGGGACGTCGACGGAGGGGATGGTCCTGGTGGCGGTTCCGCTGGCGTACGTCCCGCACGTGGCCCGGTTGCTGGCCGACCTCGACGCCCGGCACCGGGTGGGGCCGGCGCCCCGACGGCGGGCCGATCTGATGCCCCGCCAGCCGGAGTCGGACTGGACGGTCGAGGATCTGCGCCGGCTCAGCCAGGGGCGCAGCGCCACCCACCGGACGGTCTGCGCCGTGCTCGACGCGCTCGCCGCCGAGCCGGAGCGGCGGTTCACGGTGGGGGATCTGGCCGAGGCCACCGGACGGCCCCGCAAGAAGATCATCGGTGCGATGGCGGGGTTGACCCGGCTGCTGAAGGCCCACTACGACTACGCCGGCCGGGGATTCCCGTTCGACCGGGTGCCCGGGCGGCCGGAAACCCCTCGGGAGCTGTGCTACACGATGGACCGGGTACGCGCCGCACGCTGGCGGGAGGCACAGCACCGAGGCCCGGAGGCAGCCGGGGGAGTGGGCGCGCAGCCGGACCCGTGACCAGCCGCCCGGCGTGCCTCGGCTCCCGGCGTGCCTCAGCCTCCGGCGACGGGGGTGGCCGAGCCGCGTCGGTTTCCGGCCGCAGCCTCCAGGCGACGGACCTGCTCGATCACCGCCACCACGACGGCGTGTCCCTCCGGCGACAGGCGGGCGTCGACCAGCCGCCGGGCCACCTGCCGGACGTACGGGTCGGCCAGCAGGTGGACGAGGTCCTCGTCGGGAGGATCCCGGTCGGCCGATCGCCCGGCGAAGAACGAGGGTGGGCGACCGAAGAAGGCGGCTATCGCCTCCACCACGGACCGTCGCGGGTCCGGTGCCCGGCCCTGGCGCAGGTTGTTGAGGTGGGTGTGGGAGATCCGGCAGCCGCGCCGGGTCAACTCGCCGGCGACGTGGCGGACGCTGTACGGCCTGCCGGTCGGATCCGGGGTGGTGCGGAAAAGCCAGTCGAGACGCTCGGCGAAGGTCTCGCCGGGGTGGCCGGGCTCCTCAGGCATGGAGGCTCCTCGCACAGCGGAACACCATATTTACACGAGGACTGGATGCGGAATCCAGCATTGACAGGACTCCTTACTGTCCGCGTACGATGACTTTCGCCTGGCGACCTGAGCGGCCGGACAGCTCCGGTCCGGCGGGTTGCCAGCGTGGTCTTTCGGGCCGGCACACGTGGTGGCGAACGGGGGCGCGACGTGTGCGTGCGAGCCGTACCCGGCGGCCGAGAGACCTCCGGGCGGCGCTCGTCCCGCCGGCCTCGCTCATGGTCGGTTCCTGGCGGGCCCGCCCGGGCACGGTACGAAACCGACCCGGACCCGGCCGCCGCCGACGGGCGTTTGTCCGGTGCCGGCAGGGGTATCCAGCGCGGCGCTGACGACAGGAGGGCGCCGTGCGGTTTCCGCTGTTCGTCGCCGCGGTGTCACGTCGTTCCGGGCTGGCGCCCGAGCCCGCGGCCATCGTCGCGCGCGCGGTTCTACAGACCGTCGTGGAGCGGATGACCGGCTCGCCGCCGACCGACCCGACCGGGTACCTGCCGGGCGAGCTGACCGACGCGGTGTCGCCGGGCGGGCCGGCTGACTTCCTGCGTCGAGTCGGCGAGCGGGCCGGAGTCGACGAGGGTACGGCGGCTGCCGGGGCCGCGGCCGTGTTCGCCACCCTGCGCGAGACGGTGACCGTCGGCGAGTTCCAGGAGATGGTGGCGCGACTGCCGACCACTGGCGGTGGCAGCGACCCGATGGTCGGGTGAGGCGCGACCGGCACGCCCGACCTGATCGTCGGGTGAGGCGCGACCGGCACGCGGCGGAGAAGGGCACACTCCCTGCCGACCAGGGGACCGGCGGCAGCGGATAGGCTGCCGCCGTGGCAGGTCTGTTCAGGAGTATGGCGTCGCGCGTCGGCGCGGTTATCCCGAGGCCGCGCGCGGCCGGTCCGTCCCCGGCCAGGCTCGCGCGACCGCGTCAGGTCAGCGCGTTGCAGCGCCGCGAGCTGTCGTACGCTCCGGAGCCCGACGGTCAGGCCGACCCGGGGGAGATCGTCTGGACCTGGGTGTCCTACGAGGACGACCCCCGGCAGGGCAAGGATCGGCCGGTGCTGGTGGTGGGCCGGCACAGCCGGACGCTGTTCGGGCTGATGCTCTCCAGCCAGCAGGATCGCCACGGCGACCGGCACTGGCTGGCCCTCGGGCCGGGTGACTGGGACCGTGACCGGCGTCCGAGCTGGGTGCGCCTGGACCGGGTGCTGACCATGCGGGAGGACAGCATCCGGCGGGAGGGTGCGGTGCTGGATCGGACCCGCTTCGACCGGGTGGGTCAGGCCCTGCGCGCCGGGTACGGCTGGCGCTGACCGCCCGGCTCGCCGCGGCGCCGCTGGCCTCAGCCCGACGGCTGAGCCGGGCCGGGCCGGTGACCTTAGTCCGACCGCTGGGCCGGGTCGGGCCGGTGGCCTCAGCCGGACCGCTGGGCCGGGTCGACCGCGTCGTCGCGGGCGTCCGGCGGCGGGTACGGCTGTTCGGCGAGCAACCGCGCCAGGTGGGCGCTGTTGAGCGCCAGCGCCTTCGTCGTCCGACCGGTGGTGTCGGGCTTGGGGCGCGCGTCGATGTAGTCGGTCTTGTGCAGGGCCTCGCCGACCCAGTACGTCGCGCCAGCCGCCGGGCAGGTGAAGCCGACCTCGTTGAGCGCCTGCTGCACCTGCCCGATCGTGTGGTGCGCGCCGTCCTCGTTGCCGACCACCGCCACCCCGCCGACTTTGCCGTAGGTGAGCAGCCGGCCCTGGTCGTCGGTCTCGCTGAGCTCGGCGTCGAGCCGTTCCAGGACCATCTTGCACACGCTCGACGGTTGGCCGAGCCAGATCGGCGTGGCGATCACGAGGATCTGCGCGGCCATCAGCTTCGCGCGGATCTGCGGCCAGGCGTCGCCATCCCCCTCGTCGGGGGAGACACCGAAGCGGACGTCGTGGTCCACCACCCGGATCAGTTCGCCGGTGACCCCCTGCTCGCCGAGAGCGTCGAGCACCTCCTGGCCCAGCACCTCCGAGCTGGACCGGGCGGGGGAGCGTTTCAGGGTGCAGTTGAGGACCAACGCCCGGATGTCCGCCATGATCGTCCCTTCGCCGTACGAGCCTGATCCCGGCGGAGTACCCACCTGGGGCTCGGCGACGCGTGGGCCGGGGTCGCAACCAGGGTGGCGTCAGCACTCGGCGAGGTACGCGGTGTCGCGCAGGGCCCGGCCCGGACGGCCGATGCCGAGCGCCTTGGCCTCGTACATCGCCGCGTCGGCGCGGTTGAGCGCCTCGGTGAGCTGGCTGTCCTGCACGGGTGCCAGACCGACGGAGGCGGTCACCCGGAGGGTGACGGCGCCCATCGGGATCGGCGCGGCCAGCATGTCGTACAGCCGCCGGGTGGCGTGGTCGATCCACCGTCGGTCGAGGGTCGGGCTGGCCAGCAGCCCGGCGAACTCGTCGCCGCCGAGGCGGGCCACCAGGTTGTCACCGGCGAAGGTGGACAGTCGCTCAGCGACGCTGACCAGCACCTGATCGCCCGCGGCATGTCCGTACCGGTCGTTGATCTGCTTGAAGTCGTCGAGATCGAGGACCACGGCGATCAGGTGGCAGCCCGAGCGGTCGGTGAGCAGCGTCGCGGCGAGGCGGTAGAAGGCTCGCCGGTTCGGTAGGCCGGTCAGCGGGTCGTGGCTGGCGGCGTGCCGCTCGGCGGTGAGTTCGGCCTGGAGACGCCCGATCTCCGCCTCGGCTCGCACGGCCCGGCGTCCCAACTGCCAGGAGGAGAGCAACGCTCCCGCGGCGCAGATGCCGGACGCGACGGTCAGCGGATCCGGCACCACCATCTCCCTTCTCCGCGACACACGCCCGGCGCCGATCGGCGGACGCTGCCAGACACCTCGTTTCCCCTGATGGTCGTCAGGTTCGCGGGACAGAACGTGAGCAGGTCGGCGTCACGCACGTGCGTTATCATCCCCGGTGTCCATTGCAGATGCAATAGCAGATGCACGTGCATAACGAGCCGACACCGTCCGTCAAGCCGCTACCGCTCCTCCCACGGCACCGGCGCCAATCGGAGAGAACAGAAGCCCCTCATGCAGCAGCCGCCCAACGGTGTTCCCGTTAACCACTTGCCTCCCCTCGCCTGGCAGAAGAGCCGGCGCAGCAATCCCAGTGGAAACTGTGTCGAGCTGGCGGAACTGCCCGGTGGGGCGGGCATCGCCCTGCGTAACTCCCGGCACCCTGAAGGACCCGCACTGATCTACACGGTGGACGAGATCGCCGCGTTCGTGCTCGGGGCCCGGGACGGTGACTTCGATCACCTGATCGGCTGACCCCGCATCCCATCGACGGGATTCGTCTCGCACGGGATGGGCGGTTCACCTCACTGACGGTTCATGGCATGCTTACACGTCGGCCGAGCCGGTCCACCGGTTCGGCCACTGACGGCATGCGGAGGACGGTAGGTGACCATGGTTTCCGCCGAGGAGGGCCCGGCGGCCGGCCCGACCGTGCTGCGGATGCTGCTGGGTGCTCAACTGCGACGGCTGCGGGAGTCGCAGGGCGTCACCCGGGAGAGCGCCGGCTGGGAGATTCGATCCTCCGAATCGAAGATCAGCCGGATGGAACTGGGTCGGGTCGGCTTCAAGGAGCGCGACGTGGCCGATCTGCTCACGCTCTACGGCGTCACCGCCGAGCAGGAGCGGGCGGCGCTGCTCAAACTCGCCCGCGACGCGAACAACCCGGGCTGGTGGCACCGGTACGGTGACGTGCTGCCGGGGTGGTTCCAGTCGTACCTCGGCTTGGAGGCGGCGGCCGCCCTCATCCGTAGCTACGAGGTCCAGTTCGTCCCGGGCCTGTTGCAGACCCCGGAGTACGCCCGTGCCGTGGTGCTGCTCGGTCACAGCACTGCCGGTCCCGAGGAGATCGACCGTCGGGTGGATCTGCGGATGCGCCGACAGGAGCTGTTGTCCCGGCCGCGCCCACCGCGCCTGTGGGCGGTCGTCGACGAGGCGGCGCTGCGCCGGCCGATCGGTGGCCCCGAGGTGATGCGCGGCCAGCTTGAGGCGTTGCTCAGGGCGACGCGTACGCCCAACGTGCGGCTTCAGGTGATCCCGTTCGCCGCCGGTGGACACGCCGCCGCCGGTGGTGCCTTCACCATTCTGCGCTTCGGTGATCAGGACCTGCCCGACATCGTGTACATCGAGCAGCTGACCAGTGCCATCTACCTGGACAAGCGCGAAGACCTCGACTTCTACGCGGTGGCCATGGAGCGGCTCTGCGTCGAGGCCGAGCCACCGGAGCGTACGCCGGAGATCCTCGAACGAATGATCGCCGACCTGAACCCCCACTAACCACAAACCCGTCGCGCACCTAACCACCCTCACCCCGTCTTCTTCGTCGATCTTGCACTTTTGGTCGCCAATATGCCTTATTTATCCAGTTTTGTGGCGACGAAAAGTGCAAGATCCGCGAGGTTGGTGGGTGGGGTGGGGTGGGGTGGGGGTGTTGACGGGGTAGGGGAGTGGGGTTATGGTCTGGATCGATTCAGATGCTGGATCGATCCAGAAGGGGTGTGGGGATGAAGCCGACGTTGCGGGCGGTGGCTGAGGCCGTCGGGGTCTCGCGGAGCACCGTCTCCAATGCCTACGGGCGGCCGGACCAGCTCTCACCCCAGTTGCGCCAGCGCATTCTGGAGACCGCACGGCAGATGGGGTACCCGGGGCCGGACCCGACCGCCCGGTCGCTGCGGCGCGGCTTCGTCGGTGCCGTCGGGGTGCTGTTCACCTCCCGGCTGTCGTACGCGTTCACCGACCCCTTCGCCGTCCGGTTCCTGACCGGCGTCGCCGAGGCGGCCGAACGCCACGACAGCAACCTGCTGCTGATACCGCTGCCCGACGACGCGGTCGGCGCGCGCACGGCGGTGGAGAACGCCGCGGTCGACGGGTTCTGCGTCTACTGCGCCGGTGACGAGGAGGGAATCCTCGACACGATCCGCGGCCGGGGCCTGCCCTTCGTCACCACCTCCTCGCGTCCCCGGGCCGACGATCTCTGGGTCGGCATCGACGAGCGCGCCGCCGCCCGGTCCGCTGCGGCACACCTGACCGCGCTCGGTCACCGCCGCGTCGCCCTGCTCGGCCACGACGTCCTGCCCGACTCGCCGGCCGGGCCGCTGCGGGTCGCCGATGTGGCCGATGTGCCGCACCCCACCACGCGGGACCGACTGGCGGGTTTCGCCGACGCCTTCGCGGCGGCCGGCGTCGCCTGGCCCGACCTGACCGTGCTCACCGCGACCGACAACACCCGCGGCTCTGGCGCCGCCGCCGTCAGCGCGTTGACGCACCTGCCCGAACCGCCCACCGCAGTGCTGGCCTGCTCCGACGTGCTCGCCCTCGGTGCGCTCGACGCTTTGCGTGCCGACGGCGAGCGGGGGCGGCACGTCTCCGTGACCGGCTTCGACGACATCGCCGAGGCCACACCGGCTGGCCTGACCACCATCCGCCAACCCGGCGAGGCGAAGGGCCGCAGCGCCGCCACGCTGCTGTTCGACCCGCCCGTGGACGCCGCCGCGGGCCAGATTCTGCTGCCTACCACGCTCGTCGTCCGGAGCAGCTCCGGACCTGCCCCGAGGAGTTGACCATGGAACAGCCAACCGGCTTCGTCATGGCCGTCGACGCGGTCACCCGCCATGTCATGTCCGCCCGGCCGGACGCACCGGTCCGACCCGACGTACCCCGGCCGGCGCGGCTGGTGGTCACCCGCCGGCTCGCCGCCGGGGCGCTGCGCCGACTCGCCGACCAGATCCAGCCCCGTCCGGTACCCACCCCGCCCGCCTGCCGCACGTAGGGCACGTGTCGACGCCCCTGGCCCACCCGCACGACCAGGGGCGTCGGCATCCGCCGGAGGGCGCGCTGCTGCGGCTTGGGGCGACCGGTTCACCAGCGGGCACGACCGGACCGTGACCCGGGTGGGTGGTGCGCCGGGTGGTGCAGCAGGCAGACTGGAGGCCCATGTCGCCGTTCACCCCCAGCCTGCGGTTGCACGACCGCTACGTGCTGCACGACCGCATCGGCCTCGGCGGAATGTCCGAGGTGTGGCGCGCCGACGACGAGGTCCTGGGCCGGTCGGTCGCGGTGAAGGTCCTCGCCGGCAGGTTCGCCGTCGACCCGGACCTGCGCGCCACCCTCCGGCGGGAGGCCCGTGCCGCCGCACGCCTGGCCCACCCGCACGTCACCCAGGTGTACGACTACGGCGAGGCGGCCCTGGCCGACGGCAACGTCGTGCCGTACCTGGTGATGGAGCTGGTCGAGGGGCGGAACCTCGCCGACCGCCTGGCCGACGGCCCGCTGCCCTGGCGGCCGGCCCTGCGGATGGCCGCGGAGGTGGCCGCCGCCCTGGCCGCCGCGCACCGCCTGGGTGTGGTGCATCGCGACATCAAACCTGGCAACGTCATGCTCACCGACAACGGTGCCAAGGTGCTCGACTTCGGCATCGCCGCACTCGCCGGTTCGCCGCCGCCCGGCACCCGCCCGGCGGGCGGCGCCCTGATGGGTACGCCCGCGTACCTCGCGCCGGAACGGTTGAGCGCCGACCCACCGCATCCGGCCAGTGACGTGTACGCCCTCGGCGCGCTGCTGTACCGCACCCTCACCGGTGACGTCCCGCTGCCCGTGCGCAGCTGGCAGGACGCGGTCAGGGTGCACGCCGACCGCCCGGCCGTCGCACCCCCGCGGGTTCCGGGCCTGCCGGCCGACCTCGCCGAGCTGGTGCTGGCCTGTCTCGACCCCGATCCGGAACGACGCCCCACCGCCGGCCGACTGGCCAACCGGTTCCGCGCCGCCGTCACCGGCTCGGCGGCGGCCACGGGCGACGTACCGGTCACCGGGCCGGCGGCCGACGGCGGGCAGCAGGCGACGGAGACCACCCGGCCGGTGCGTCACCATCCACCGACCCTGATCGAGCCGACCACCCGCCCCGCGACCGTGTCCGGCGTGGCACCACGATCCGCGACGCGCGGAGCACTGTCTGGTCGTGGCCGCCCCCGGCCGACACCCGGACGGCCGCCGGGCCGGCGCGGGCACAGCGGCCCGCCAACTGGTGCGCTTGTCACGTTCGCGCTGGTCCTGCTTCTGGGGATGGGCGCGGCACTCGTCCTCGGCGACCGGAGGGACGGGCAGCCGACGGCCAGTCCCACCACGCCGCCGGCCGCCCCGCCGCCCTCGTCCGCGCCCGCCGCACCACGACCCGACGCCAGTCCGCCGGCCAACCGTCCGGAGCCGGTGAGCCTGGGACGGGCGGCGGTCGAACTCATCGCGTTGCTCACCGAGGCGCAGCTCACCGGAGAAATCGACCGTAAGGCCGCCGACCGGCTGCGTAAGGAGCTGACCGAGCTGGCCGGGGGCAGGCCGAAGGACCAGGAGAAGCGACTGGAGGATCTGCGGGAGCGGCTCGACGACGAGGTGGAGCGCGGCCGACTCCCCGCCGACCTCGCCGACCAGGTGGACGACGTGCTGGACCGGTTCGAGGCGACCCTGCCGGAGGACTGACCCCGCCCGGCACCGACCAGGGCTGCCGGGTCGGCCGGGGTCAGGTCAGCGTCGTCTGGACGAACTCACCCGGCGCGGTCCCGGCGCGGGCGAGGACCGCACCGTCCGGCGCCCAGATCGTCGATCGTCCCGCCGCCTCGGCGTAGCCGCCACCGGTGGAACCGGCGAAGCTGGCGACCGCGACCACGACCCGGTGGGTGTGGCAGATCCGCGCCGCCCGCTGGTCCGGCACGTGCGCCTCCGTGGCGGCGTCGACGATCGAGGCCGCGTACACGTCGACACCGGCAGCGCAGGTGCGTGCCGCGTGTTCGACGACCCCGGTGTCCTTGCAGATCGCCAGGCCGATTCGCCAGCCGTCGACGTCCAGCACGACCGGTTCCGCCCCGGGGCGGAACCGGCGGGCCTCGACGTCACCGAGCCACATCTTGCGGTACGCCACCCGGGTCCCGGTGCCGTCCACGGCGAGGGTGGCGATGTGCTCTCCGGCCACCGGTGCGCCGACAAGCGCGAGCGTTCCCGCCGCCGCGCAGGCGGCGACCAGCGGCGCGAGGCGGGGGTCCGACGGGTCGACCGGCGCGGCGTCGAGTTCGTAGCCGGTCAGCGACAGCTCCGGGAAGATCACCACCCGGGCCGCGGCGGTACGGACCATCGCCGCGTGCGCCGCCACGTTCGTGTCGACGTCGTACGACACGCACCGGGGCTGGGCGACGGCGACGGTCAGCGGAGGGCGCGACACCCGCGCAGCTTAAGCGCTGTGCTGCGAAAAAGTCGACGCCGGTGGGGCGACTCTCAGGTGAGGTTCGTAGCGTGTGGGCCATGATGCATGTCCGGTACGCCTCGCCCTCGGTCGTCGGCCAGTCCGCACCACCCGAGGACGGCCTGGTCGGTTTCGTCACCGACCTGGTGGAGCGGCTCGGCGGCCCGGGTGCGGGGCTGGCCGTGGCGTTGGAGAACCTGTTCCCCCCGATTCCCAGCGAGGTGATCCTGCCGCTCGCCGGGTTCGTCGCGGCGCAGGGGCGGATGAGCGTCATCGGGGCCATCTTCTGGACGACGCTCGGTTCGCTGCTCGGTGCTCTCGCGCTCTACTGGGTCGGAGCCGCGCTGGGCCGGGAGCGGACGCGGGCCATCGCGGCGAAGCTGCCACTGGTGAAGCTCAGCGACATCGACCGGACCGAGGAGTGGTTCCTGCGGCACGGCGTCAAGGCCGTCTTCTTCGGACGGATGATCCCGATCTTCCGAAGCATGATCTCCATTCCGGCCGGGGTGGAACGCATGCCGCTGCTCACCTTCGCGGTCTACACCACGTTGGGCAGTCTGATCTGGAACACCACCTTCGTGATGGCCGGCTTCTTGCTCGGCGACAACTGGCACCTGGTCGAGGGGTACGCCGGCATCCTGCAGAACCTGGTCATCGTCGCCACGGCGCTGGGGCTGGTCTGGTTCGTCGTCACCCGGTTGCGTCGCTCGCGCCGCGCCGGCGGCCTGCGGTCCAACGACAGCGGCGCCGGCCTGACCGACGCAACGCCCACCGGGGTGCCCGACCCCGACGGGCGGGGCACCATCTACCGCAGCGTCTGGTCGGACGGTCAGCATCGGACCGACCGGGACCTCAATCGCTGAACGGTGCCGTGCCGTCCGATTGGTACGGTCGCCCGGACGGTGGCTGGCGGGGACTGCCGCGCGGAGAAGGGATCGTCGTGATGGGGGAGCGACAAGCCTGGGCGGACGAGGTCGGTGTGGTGGAGCTGCCCAGCGGGGTGCGGGTGCGTGGCCGCCGGATCGGTGACCCGGCCTCACCTGCCGATTTCAGCCTGCTGCTCGCCCCCGGTCCGGTGCCCGGCTGGGCGCATCGGCGGGTCCGGTGGCCGGATTTCTGGGTTCCGCTGGATCGGGCGGACGCCCTTGACGCGTTCGGTGAGGCGCTGCGCCGTGGGTACGCCGGCGAGCGGGTGGAGGTGGCCTGCCGGGGTGGCACGGGGCGGACCGGCACCGCGTTGGCGGCGCTGGCCATCCTCGACGGGTTGGCGGCCGAGCGTGCGGTCGACTGGGTACGCGGCGCCTACCGTCCGGGTGCGGTGGAAACTCCCTGGCAGCGGCGTTGGTTGCGGCGGGTGGCCACATCGTCGGCCCAGCAGCGGTGACACCCGGCCAACCCGCTCGACGGTCAGGCCACGGGTGCCGGAGCCGGCAGGCGGGACGCGTACCGGCTCCGGCGGTGGTCAGGCGGCGACGTAGTCGCGCAGGTGGCGGGCGGTGAGCGTACCGCCGTGCGCCACCAGGTCGGCCGGCGTGCCGGTGAACACGATCCGGCCGCCGTCGTGACCGGCACCCGGACCGAGGTCGATCAGCCAGTCCGCGTGGGCCATCACCGCCTGGTGGTGCTCGATGACGATGACCGTGTTGCCGGCGTCGACGAGCCGGTCGAGGAGCGCGAGGAGCTGGTCGACGTCGGCCAGGTGAAGTCCGGTGGTCGGCTCGTCCAGCACGTAGGTGCCGGCCTTGTCGGCCATGTGGATGGCCAGCTTGAGCCGTTGTCGCTCGCCGCCGGAGAGCGTGGTCAGCGGCTGGCCGAGGGTGAGGTAGCTCAGCCCGACGTCGGCCATCCGGTCCAGGATGACCCGGGCCGGACCGCTGGGGAAGAAGTCCCGGGCCTCGGCCACCGACATGCCGAGCACCTCGCTGATGTTGCGGCCGCGCAGCCGGTAGGTGAGCACCTCGTCGGTGAACCGGCGACCCTCGCACTGCTCGCAGACGGAGGCGACGCCGGCCATCATCGCCAGGTCGGTGTAGACCAACCCGATGCCCTTGCAGGTGGGGCAGGCACCCTCGGAGTTGGCGCTGAACAGGGCGGCCTTGACCCCGTTGGCCCTGGCGAAGGCGGTGCGTACCGGGTCGAGCAGGCCGGTGTAGGTGGCCGGGTTGCTGCGCCGGGAGCCACGGATCGGGGCCTGGTCGACGACCACCACACCGTCGCGGCCGTGCAGTGAGCCGTGCACCAGGGAACTCTTCCCGGAGCCGGCCACCCCGGTCACCACGGTCAACACACCGAGCGGAACGTCCACGCTGACGTCGCGCAGATTGTGCAGGTCGGCGTGCCGGATCGCGAGGAGCCCCCGGGGCGTACGGACGGGTTCCCGCAGCCGTACCCGGTGGTCCAGATGCCGGCCGGTGGGCGTGTCGGAGCGGCGCAGGCCGACCACGTCCCCGGTGTAGCAGATCCGGCCACCGGCGGCACCGGCGCCGGGACCGAGATCGACCACATGGTCGGCCACCGCGACGGTCTCCGGTTTGTGCTCGACCACGAGCACCGTGTTGCCCTTGTCCCGCAACCGCAGCAGCAGGTCGTTCATCCGGGCGATGTCGTGCGGGTGCAGGCCGACGGTGGGCTCGTCGAAGACGTACGTGATGTCGGACAGGCTGGAACCGAGGTGCCGGACCATCTTGACCCGCTGCGCCTCACCACCGGAGAGGGTGGCCGACTCACGGTCGAGGCTGAGGTACCCGAGACCGATCTCGACCAGCGAGTCCAACAGTTCCCGAAGGTTGACGGTCAACGGGGCGACCGATGGGTCGTCGATCCCCCTGACGAACTCGGCCAGGTCGCTGATCTGCATGGCGGCGCACTCGGCGATGTTGTGGCCGGCGATGCGGGAGGAGAGCGCCGCCGCGTTGAGTCGGGTGCCGTCGCAGTCGGGGCAGGTGGTGAAGGTGACCGCCCGGTCGACGAAGGCCCGGATGTGCGGCTGCATGGACTCCCGGTCCTTGGCGAGGTAGAGCCGGCGTACCTTGACGATCAGACCCTCGTACGTCAGGTTGGTGCCACCCACCTTGATCTTCGTGGCGGGCTTGTGCAGGAAGTCCTGCCACTGCCGCGGCGTGAAGTCCTGGAGCTTGACGTCCGGGTCGAACAGACCCGAGCCGACGATGGTCTGCCAGTACCACGAGTCGACGGCGAAGTTCGGCACGGTGATCGCGCCGTCGTTGAGGGACTTCTCCACGTCGACCAGTTCGTTGACGTCGAGATCGGAGACCCGGCCCAGGCCCTCGCAGGTGGGGCACATTCCCTCGGCCAGGTTGAAGCTGAAGGCGCCGGCCCCGCCGACGTGCGGGGCACCCAGCCGGCTGAACACGATGCGCAGCATGGCGTACGCGTCTGTGGCGGTGCCGACGGTGGAGCGCGAGTTCGCGCCCATCCGCTCCTGGTCGACCACGATGGCCGGGGTGAGATTGCGCAGTGAGTCCACGTCGGGCCGGGAGAGGCTGGGCATGAACGACTGGAGAAAGGCACTGTAGGTCTCGTTGATCAGCCGCTGGGACTCGGCGGCGATGGTGCCGAAGACCAGCGAGGATTTGCCGGACCCGGAGACGCCGGTGAAGACGGTCAGCCGGCGCTTGGGGATGTCGACCGAGATGTCATCGAGGTTGTTCTCCCGCGCTCCGCGTACCTCGATGATGTCGTGGTTGTCGGCGGCGGACCGTGCTGGCTGCTGCATGCGAACCCTTCGCGAGATCGTGGACGGACTCCCGCCCGGGAACTGGCTTTCGATGGCTTGGCCGGGTTCAATTGTCCCATTAACCTGCTTGTGGAGACTTTCACGACAGGTGATGCCTGGTCGCTGTCCGGTAGCTGGCGAGAAGTCTCAAACAGACGTGAGAGGCTAGGCTGAACCGGTGGTGGATCGTCGGGGCAGTGGACGGCTGCGTGCGGTGGATCTCGCCGCGACGGCGGGTGTCTCCGTGCAGCAGGTGCGCAACTATGTCGACCTTGGCGTGCTGCCCGCGGTGGAGCGGACCCCGAGCGGCTACCGGATCTTCACTGATGCGCACGCGCGGGCTCTGACGGTGGCCCGGGCGATGGCCGACGGGCACGGCTGGACGCGTACCCGCGAGATCATGGCGGCGGTTCACCGGGGTGACCTGTCGACGGCGCTGGCGTCGCTGGACGCCGGACACGCCGAACTGGACCGCGAACGGGCCGAGATCCGGATGGTGCTCGGTGCCTTCGAGACCGTGGTCGCCAGTCCGCGCCGGCACACCGCCGTGCCACGCCGGGCGGTACGCGTCGGCGTCGTCGCCGATCTGGTCGGGGTCCGCACCTCGCAACTGCGCTCGTGGGAGGCTCGCGGCCTGCTGCGCCCGGTCCGCGAGGCGGGCACCGGCTACCGGGTGTACGACGAGGCCGAACAGCGTGCCGCCCAGGTGGTGGCGCTGCTACGCCGGGGCGCGTACCCGTTCGAGATCATCACAGCGGTGCTCGACGAGATGCGGACCACCGGGAGCCCGCAACGGGTCCGCGCGGAACTGGCCCGCCGCGAGCAGGAGCTGCACCGCCGCAGCCGGCGGCGGCTGGCCGCCTCGGCGACCCTGCACGACTATCTACGCCACGTGGCCGGCTGACACCTGCGGCGCTGAACAGGACGCCGCACTGCGGTCGGGAGACCGGCGGCGGGTGGTACTGGCCGGGACAGGCACATAGGCCGAAGACGGTGATGTCACCCAGACATGAACATGTCCGAGTGACATCACCACCCGAAGGCAATCTCTCCAGCAGAAGCTCACTCAACGTGGTGATCGAGGGTGGATCGGCCCCCGTCAGCACCCGCTCGCTTTGCTCAGGTACATCACGTGGTCAGCCCGCCGAGCAGGGCCTGGCCAGGTTGACCAGATCGGCGGGCCGGCTACCGTCGACCCGGCCGATCGCGGTGGCGATGCGGTTGATCGCCGCGACGCGCCGGTCCTCGAGCGGGCCGATGATGGCATTGCGGACGAAGTTCGGGCCACCCTGAGGGTTGGCCGCCTGCCGGGCGAGCCGGGCGTCGGCGTCGGCGATCTGGCTCTCCAGGTTGGCGAGTTCCCGCTGCACCTCCGCTGCGGCCTGAGCCGGCACTGCCGGGAGCCGGTCGGCCACCGTCGGGCAGCTCACCCGCTGTGCCACGCCGGCCCCCGCGTTCCCGTTACCGGCATTCCCGTTGCCATTACCCGCGTTGCCGTTGCCCGCGTTGCCGTTGCCCGCGTTGCCGTTGCCCGCGTTGCCGTTGCCTGCGTTTCCGTTGACGGCGCTGGGCACCCCGGCGGCGTTGAGTCCACAGGTGGCGAGGCTGGCCAGGTCGGGGCGCTGCCCGCCGACGCGGTTGATGTTGATGCCGATGCGATCGAGGGCGGCGGTTCGCTTGCTGGCCAGCGGGCCGAGGATGGCGTTCTGAATGAAGTTGGCGCCGCCCTGGGGGTTTGCGGCCTGCTGGGCGAGGCGGGCGTTCGCCTCGGCGATCTGCTTGTCGAGGTTGGCCAGTTCCTGTTCGACTCCAGCCACGGCGGCGGCGGGCACGTTGGACAGCTTGTCCCGTACCGTCGGGCAGTTCGCCGTCTGCGGCTCCGCAGCGTCGTCGGCGGAGGCCAGCGTCAGGCCGCCTCCCAGGAGCACCACCGCCAGGACACCGACGCCGCCGAGCTTCAAGGCAGCGTGCTTGCGGTGCTGCTGCGTACGCCTGACCATGCTTCTCTCCTCATGATTGACCGCCCGACGGGTCGGCCCGCCGGCTGGTGCGCAATGGGGTGCCCGGAAAGACGATCGGCAGCGGCGGCCGGCCCCGCCCCGCATGCCGAGGACCTCACGGGTGACGTCGGACCAAGCTGCGGGAGCGCTCCCGTCGCAGGTCCGGGCGTTTCATGTGTTCGGTCGTGGATACGGGGGGTGCGGGCGATCGGTTCAACAATTCCCAGTGAAGATCGCCGCCCGCAACCATGCCGACCCGGCCGGGCGGGGTGGGCGACACCGAAGATCCTGCCGTTAGTCTGCGTGTTCATGAGAATCCGGGCCCTGGCCGCCGGTTGCGCAGCCCTCGCCGTCGTGACGCTTCCCGCGACGCCCGGTGCTGCGGCGGTCACTGTCGGTGCTGGATCGTCCACCTCGGTCGCCGTACCGGCTGCTGCCGTGACGCCGTCAGCCGCGCCGGGGCCCGCCGCGTCGGCCCCGACGGCCGTGCCCTGCCCGAAGGCGGTGGCACCGAAGGTCGTCCGGTCGCCGAAACCGACGCCACCGCCGCCCGTGCCGGAGCACCGGGTGGTCGGCGGAGATGCGCTCGCCACCCCCGGGTTGATCGTGCCGCCCGGAGTGGCGGCGCCGCCCGAGGTGACGGCGACCTCGTGGCTGGTGGCGGATCTGGACACCGGTGAGGTGCTGGGTGGCTGCGGTCCACACGAGTACGCGACTCCGGCCAGTGTGCAGAAGCTGCTGCTGGCCGCGACCATGCTGCCGAAACTGGATCCGGCCCAGGTCGTCACGGTCACCCGGGAGGATCTGGACATCGCCCCCGGCAGTTCGGCCGTCGGACTGTTGCCGGGCGGCCGGTACCGGGTGGAGACGCTCTGGCTGGGGCTGCTGCTGCAATCCGGCAATGAGGCGGCGAACGCCCTGGCCCGTCTCGGCGGTGGCACCGCCGGCCTGGCCGGCGGAGTGCGGGCGATGAACGAGCGGGCCCGCAGCCTCGGCGCGTGGCAGACCCACGCGGTCACCCCGTCCGGGCTGGACGCCCCCGGGCAGTTCACCAGCGCGTACGACCTGGCCCTGATCGCCCGGGTCTGCTTCGCCGATCCGGTCTTCCGCCGGTACGTGCTCACGGAGCGCACCCGCATCCCGGCGCAGACGGCGTTGCGGGGCAGGGGCTTCGAGATTCAGAACGAGAACCAACTGGTGTACCGCTATCCCGGTGCGCTGGGTGGCAAGACCGGCTTCACCGACTATGCGCGGCACACCTACGTCGGTGCGGCTGAGCGGGACGGTCGCCGACTGGTCGTCACGCTGCTCGGCGCCGAGCCCCGGCCGAAACGCGGCTGGGAACAGGGCGCCGCGCTGCTCGACTGGGGCTTCGCATTGCCCCGGCAGGTCAGCGTCGGCCGGCTGGTGGAGCCGGGGGAGTTGGACGCTGAACCGTCCTCGGCGGTGCCGGCCGACGCGGCACCGCCGCCCGGCACCGTCTCAGCTCAGCCGACCGGCGTCGCCTCGGTCGACGGTGGGCCGGGCGCGGGGATGTTCGTGGCGCTGGCCGTCGGAGCGCTCGCCGTTACCCTGGCGATCCTCGCCGCCCGACGAACCCCCACCACCTCCACCGCGCCCGACTCCGACCCTGCACCGCTCGCTGTCCGCGCCCCACCGTATGGATCTCGGCGTAGGACGGCCCGATGGGGGCCGTCCCGGCCGATGGTCCGGGACGGGAGCGGGAGCGGGAGCGGGAGCGGGTAGGGTGCTGGTCGATTCGCCGGACTCGTCGGAATTCACCCGTTAGTGTCGCTAGTTGTGAGAGCTTCCGCACTTACGGTGGCGGTGACTGCCACACTGCTGACGACGCCACTGGTGCCCGTCGCCGACGCCCACGCGGCAGCGCCGGTTCCGTGCCCGCGCTCGGCGCCGCCGGCTCCCGGTCCCACACCACCGGTGACGCCCTCCCCGGACCCGGTGCAGCGAGCCATCGGCGGAGCCCGGCTGGCCACGCCCGGTCTGGTCGTGCCTCCGGGTGTACCGAAACCGCCGAAGGTGGCCGCCGCCTCGTGGCTGGTGGCCGACCTGGACACCGGCGAGGTGCTCGGTGGCTGCGGTCCACACGAGTACGCGACCCCGGCCAGCGTGCAGAAACTGCTGCTGGCCGCGACCATGCTGCCGAGACTGGATCCGGCCGCCGTCGTCACCATCACCGCGGGTGATCTCGACATCGAACCGGGAAGCTCCGCGGTGGGGCTGGTGGCGGGCGGCCGGTACCGGGTGGAGACGCTCTGGCTGGGGCTGCTGCTGCGTTCGGGAAACGAGGTGGCGAACGCGCTGGCCCGCCTGGGTGGCGGCGCGGACGGCATGGCCGGCGGGCTGCGGGCGATGAACGAGCAGGCCCGCCAGCTCGGTGCGTACCAGACCCACGCGGCGACCCCCTCTGGACTGGACGGTCCCGGGCAGTTCACCAGCGCGTACGACCTGGCCCTGATCACCCGGGCCTGTTTCGCCGACGCGCGTTTCCGGCGCTACGTGGCCACCCGGGAGGCGGCCATCCCGGCCCAGCGGAGGCAACGCGCCAAGGGCTTCACCATCGACAACGACAACCAGCTGCTTTACCACTATCCCGGCGCGTTGGGCGGCAAGACCGGCTACACGGATCTGGCCCGGCACACCTACGTCGGTATCGCCGAGCGGGACGGACGTCGGCTGGTGGTGACGTTGCTGGGTGCGGACGTGATCGACAAGCGGGGCTGGCAACAGGGCGCCGCCCTGCTCGACTGGGGATTCGAGTTGCCCCCGGCGGCCTCGGTGGGAGTACTGGTGAGCCCGGGCGCGGCCACCGCCTCGGCCCCACCTGCCTCCGTACCCCCGCAGGCGCTGCCCGGCGGCGCGTCCGGCGCGGAGACAACGCGGTCGGCGACTCTGGCCGGTCGCCTGCGGTCGGCCTCCCTGATCGGCCTCGCCGTCGGGGTGACGCTGCTAGCGGGCGGTCTGGTCGGCCGACGTCGCTGGCGGCACCGCACCGCCGGGACGCGTGCCGGTCGACGTTGAGGTGACGCGGCGACGGTGCTGGCCGAGGGGCGACCCGGTGCGGACGGCGCGTACGCCGCCGCGCCCGGCATCGTCGCGCTCCCTTGCCCGGGTGAGCCTGACGGTGACGGTGACAATGGCGGTCATCGCCGGTGGCTGCGGACAGGACGACGAACCGGAGCCGGCACCTGCACCACCCGCGCCGTCGGTGTCGCCGGGCCTCGTCGTGCTGTCCGATGTCGACCATCGCATTCTCACTGACATCCGGTACGCCACGACGTACAACTTCGTCGGCCGCCGCGTCGACGGCTATCAGGAACCGCTGTGCCTACTCACCGTCCGCGCCGCCGAGGCATTGCGCAGCGTGCAGGACGCGGCGCTCGCGGTCGGGCGCAGGCTCAAGGTGTACGACTGTTACCGCCCACAGCGGGCCACCGACGATTTCCTGAACTGGGCCCGAGAGCCGGGGCAGGACACCATGAAGGCCGAGTTCTACCCTCGCGTGGCCAAGGCGGAGCTGGTGGATCGCGGCTATCTCGGCGTACCCAGCGCACACAGCCGGGGTAGCACCGTGGACGTCACCCTGGTCGACGTGCCGCCACCCGAGCAGCACCGTTTCGAACCTGGCCAGCCGTTGCTGGACTGCACCGCCCCACGTACGCAGCGCTTCGCCGACAACAGCGTCGACATGGGCACCGGCTTCGACTGCTTCGATCCGTTGTCGCACAGCGACTCGGACCGCGTCGGTCGCACCGCACGGGAGAACCGGCGGCAGCTACGGCAACTGATGACCGACGGTGGTTTCGTCGGCTACGACCGGGAGTGGTGGCACTTCCGACTCCGCGACGAACCCTGGCCGGACACCTACTTCGACCTGCCGGTGACCCGCTCCTCGACCGACTGACCCCGTCGATGGCGCGAAGGCCGTCGACCGACGCCGCCTAGCGGAGTCTCCCGTCCCGGTAGCAGTAACGGAAGATTTCACCACTTCGGGCGGAGGGGTGGGGCTATGCCCTGGGCAGAATGGCGCGCGGTCCGGGCGACCTGCCAGACCGACGAGGCAGGTCGTCGGCTCAACCGGGAGGCCCTCGTCCGGGCTGGCTACCGATACGCCGAGTCGGTCGTGCAGTACGACGCGCCACTCACCGTCGACGACATGGTCGGTGGTGTCTTCTCCGCCCTGTCGGCCGACCAGCTGCCCTCGGCATCCGGGCGGGCCGCGTTCACCGCCGAGGTCCGCGACGCCCTCGCCGGCACCATTGTGCGGGCTCACGAGGTATGGGTTGCGCTCATGTTGGCGGTGACGCAGGTCACGCTAGCGTCGCCGTACGCCGACACCACCGCCGGCGCTCACCGATCACAGGGAGCGTCATGATCAGACCTGTCTCGCGGCTGCTCGCCGCCGCCGTCGCGGCCCTGCTGCTCACGCCGGTGGCACCCGCCCACGCCGCCGGCAGCCCGCACACCAAGGCGCCTGTGTCCGGGAGCCTGTCGACCTACCGCATCTCGGGTGTGTACGTCGCCGGCGTCTCCTCCGGCGCCTACCTGGCCAACCAGATCCAGGTGGCGTACTCGCGACGGATCAGGGGAGCGGCGCTGTTCGCCGCCGGACCCTACTACTGCGCGCAGAACAACGTCGCGCAGGCGCTGTACGGCTGCGGCGACAACATCTACCCGACCCACCTGAGTGCCCTCCAGGCGTACACCCGGACCTGGGCCGGATATGGCTGGGTCGACCCGGTCAGCGGACTCTCCGGCGAGCCGGTCTACGTTTTCCACGGTGGATCCGACGGCACCGTGAAGCGGTCGGTCAGTGACGACCTGGTCCGCTATCAGCAGCACTTCGGCGCCAGCGTCCAGCACGACAGCGGCTCGGCGGCCGGACACGGCTGGGTCACGCCCTACGGCACGGTGGGCTGTACGGCCACTGCCGCGCCGTACCTCAACGACTGCGGTACCGACCCGCAGCAGACCTTCCTGCGCAAGCTCTTCGGGTCGGTCCAACCGCCAAACACCGGGCCGCTCGGCGGCACGCTTGTGCGGTTCAGCCAGAACAGTTTCGCGGTGGGCGGCTGGGCCAACGGCCTGAGCATGGACGGCAACGGTTTCGCCTACGTCCCGTCGTCCTGCGCGTCGGGGACGAGTTGCCGACTGCTGGTGGCGCTGCACGGCTGTCTCCAGGGCCACAGTCGGGTCGGCACCGCCTTCGTGGACCGGGCCAACCTCAACCAGTACGCCGACACCAACGCCACGATCGTGCTGTACCCGCAGGCCATCGCCGTGCCCAGCAACCCGAACGGATGCTGGGACTGGTGGGGTTACCTCGGTGCCACCAACTACCCGATCAAGGGCGGCGCCCAGGTGGAGACGGTGATGAACATGGTGCGCCGGCTGGGCGGCTGAGCGCGCCCTTCGTCGCCCCGTAGGCTGTCGCCCATGTTTGCCGTACGTCAGCACGCCGACGACGCACGGTGGGTGGCCGCACCGGCCCCGGTGGTCGCACCGGGGCCGGTCGCACGATGAGTGGTAGGCCCGTGCCGGCTCCGCGAGGCGGGCCGGCCCGCACCACCCGTGGTGCCGCGCTGTTCGAATTCTGCGGCCGGCTCGCCGCGTCCCGCACCTTCGAGATCACCATCGTCGGGTTCATCCTCGCCAACGGGGCGGTCCTCGGCCTGGAGACCTACCCTGACCTGGGCCCGGCCGGCACCGCGCTGCACGCGCTTGAGTGGGCCTTCCGGGTGGTCTTCGTCATCGAGATCACCATCCGGATCCTGGCGTACGGTCGCCGCCCGCAGGACTTCTTCCGGCACGGCTGGAACGTCTTCGACTTCCTGGTGATCGCCGCGATCTTCATCCCCGGCCTGCGCGGCGACTCGGCGCTGCTGCGGGTGGTCCGGGTGCTGCGGATCGTACGGCTGGTGCGGTTCTCACCCGGCCTGCGCACGATCGTCTCCGCGCTGTGGCGCAGCCTGCCCGGCATCGGTGGATTCTTTGCCCTGGCCGTGGTGACGCTCTACGTGTACGGCATGGCCGGCTGGTTGATCTTCGGCGAGGTCTATCCGGAGCAGTACGGTGACATCGGCCGATCCCTGCTGACGCTGTTCGTGCTGCTGTCGTTGGAGACGCTGCCGGACCTCATCGAGCAGGGGATGGAGCTCTCGCCCTGGACGGTGCTCTACTACGGCAGCTATGTGGTGATCACCGTGAACCTGCTGCTCAACATCCTGGTGGCGGTCTTCGTCAACTCGATGGAGGAGGCGCGTCGGCTGGAGATGACCGAGGGACTGGGCCCCGGCTACGACTCCGACGGCGACGGCGTGCCCGACGAGGTGGACCGGATCGCGATCAGTCAACGCCTCGACGACTTGCGTACGCTCATCGTCGAGCTGGAGCGGGAACTGCGCATCGACCGCGACGACGGACGGCCGCGGCGTGTCGGAAGGTAGTGACCGCCGTCGAGCGGTACGCGTCCGCGTTTGATCAGAATCACGACGGATGCGGATAACGGGCGTCACCGGATAGGGTCGTTACACCGTCTGATGATCTCTGGGGAGGCTGTGTGCTGGCACTCGTGGCGGTCCATGCGCTGACAGCTGTGATCGCCCCGGGGCTGGTACGGCTCTGGGGGCGCAACGCCCTCTACCTGGTGGCGCTGGCACCGGGCGCGACGCTGATCTGGGCGCTCACCCACACGAACGGGGTCCGCGACGGCACGCCGGTGGTCGAGACGGTGCCGTGGGTGCCACAACTCGGGCTGGAACTCGCCCTCCGGATGGGCACGCTGTCCTGGCTGATGGTGGTCCTGGTCGGTGGGGTCGGCGCGCTGGTGCTGGCTTACAGCGCCCGCTACTTCCGCACCGACGATGCCGGTCTCGGCCGCTTCGCCGCCGTCTTCGTCGCCTTCGCCGGTGCGATGCTCGGCCTGGTGGTCTCCGACGACCTGCTGCTGCTGTACGTGTTCTGGGAACTGACCACCGTCTTCTCCTACCTGCTGATCGGTAGCGACCCGGCGAAGCGGGCCAGCCGGCGGGCCGCCATGCAGGCCCTGCTGGTGACGACGCTCGGTGGCCTGGCGATGCTCGCCGGGTTCGTCATGCTCGGCCAGCACGCC
This sequence comes from Micromonospora sp. NPDC000442, assembly GCF_042898635.1. NCBI lineage: Bacteria > Bacillati > Actinomycetota > Actinomycetes > Micromonosporales > Micromonosporaceae > Micromonospora > Micromonospora sp. NPDC000442. Next base: position 214,417 of record NZ_JBIAYZ010000006.1, read on the forward strand.
GGCAGCTACCGCTGGTCCGAGATCGCCGGGAACCTGCCCGACGGCGGCTACCTCGCCGTCGCCGTGGTGCTGATCCTGCTCGGCGCGCTCAGCAAGTCGGCGATCTTCCCGTTCAGCTTCTGGCTGCCGGGCGCCATGGCGGCACCGACCCCGGTCAGCGCGTACCTGCACGCCGCCGCCATGGTGAAAGCCGGCGTGTTCCTGGTCGCCCTGATGGGGCCGGCGGTCGCCGGGGTCACCCCGTGGCGGCCGGTGCTGCTGACCGCCGGCTTGATCACCATGTTCCTCGGCGGGTGGGCGGCGTTGCGCCAGGTCGACCTCAAGTTGCTGCTGGCCTACGGCACGGTCAGCCAGCTCGGCCTGCTGATGGTGATCCTCGGTGGCGGCACCCGCGACACCGCGTTGGCCGGTGCGGCGATGGTGCTCGCGCACGCCCTGTTCAAGGCCACCCTGTTCCTCACCGTCGGGCTCATCGACCACGCCGCCGGTACGCGGGACCTGCGTGAACTCAGCGGGCTGGGTCGGCGGGCACCGGCGCTCGCCGTGGTGGCCGGGCTCGCGGCGGCGTCGATGGCGGGTCTGCCGCCGATGGCCGGGTTCGTCGCGAAGGAAGCCGCAGTCGAGGCGCTGCTGCACGGTGGCGGGCCCGATCTGGTGGTGCTGGCCGGCGTGGTCCTCGGCTCGGCGCTGACCGTCGCGTACACGCTGCGGTTCCTCTGGGGAGCCTTCGCCAGCAAGCCGGAGATCGCGCCGTCCGAGGTGGCGACCGTGTCCTGGCCGTTCCTCGCCCCGGCGGCGATGCTGGCCCTCGCGGGCGCCGCGGCCGGACTGCTCGCCCCGGCGGTGGACCGGCTGCTCGCCCCGTACGCCGATCTGTATCCGAGCGCCGAGCCGGGCTACCACCTGGCGCTCTGGCACGGGCTGACCCCGGCGCTGGGGCTGTCGGTGCTGGCGGTGGCCGGCGGCGTCGGGCTGTTCCACCTGTTGCGCCGCGAACGGGTGCGGGCCACGCTGCGGCTGCCCTTCGACAGCGCCACCGGCTACACGCGGGTCATCGGTGCCGTCGACCGGCTGGCGGTGGAGCTGACCGGTGCCACCCAGCGTGGTTCGTTGCCGTTCTACCTCGGCGTCATCCTGGTGGTGCTGGTGCTGCTGCCCGGCGGGGCACTGCTGATCGGTGCGCCCTGGCCGCAGCGGTTCCACGTCTGGGACACCCCACTACAGGGCGTCGCCGCCGCCGTGGTGATCGTGGCGGCGGTGCTGGCGGCCCGCGCCCTGCGCCGCCTCACCGCGATGATCCTGGTCGGTGTCGCCGGCTACGGCACCGCGCTGCTGTTCATCCTGCACGGCGCACCCGACCTGGCGCTGACCCAGTTCCTGGTGGAGACCGTCACCATCGTCATGTTCGTGCTGGTGCTGCGCCGCCTGCCGGTCAAGTTCTCGGAGCGGCCGATCCGCTCCAGCCGGCGCGGTCGCGTCGCGATCGGCGTCGCCGTCGGCGCGGTCACCGCCGGCATGGCGTACGTCGCCACGGGCTCCCGCCAGGCCATTCCGATCTCGGTGGGGTTCCCCGACGAGGCGGTGTCGTACGGCGGTGGCAAGAACATCGTCAACGTGGCCCTGGTCGACATCCGGGCCTGGGACACGATGGGTGAGATCGCCGTGCTGGTGGTGGCCGCCACCGGCGTGGCCAGCCTGATCTTCCGGCGGGCCGGCGACCTGCACCGGCGGGCCGACATCCCCGGCAGCGGCCGGGCGGAGTCCACCCGGCCCCGCTGGCTGACCACCGGTGCCACCACCCGGGCACAGTCGGTGGTCCTCCAGGTGGTGACCCGGCTGCTGTTCCACGCCATCGTGCTCTTCTCCATCTACCTGCTGTTCAGCGGCCACAACGCCCCGGGCGGCGGCTTCGCCGCCGGCCTGGTCGCCGGTCTCGCGCTGGCCGTGCGCTACCTGGCCGGCGGGCGTACCGAACTCAACGGCGCGGCGCCCGTCGACGCCGGTGTGGTGCTGGGTGCCGGGCTGTTCGTCGCCGTCGGTACCGGCGTGGGCGCGATGCTGCTGGGCGGCGAGTTCCTGCAGAGCGCGGTCCTCGACTTCCACCTGCCGGTGCTGGGGCACGTCCACTTCGTCACGTCGGTCTTCTTCGACGTCGGTGTCTACCTGATCGTCGTCGGTCTGGTGCTGGACATCCTGCGCAGTCTCGGCGCGGAGATGGACCGGCAGAGCGAGACCGAGACCGAGACCGCCGAGAGCCGGGAAAAGGAGCTGGTGTGAGCGCCAACCTCACGTACGTGATCGTGGTCGGCGTGCTCGTCGCCGCCGGTGTGACGCTGCTGCTGGAACGCAGCCTCACCCGGGTGCTGATGGGCGTCATCCTGCTCGGCAACGGCGCCAATCTGCTGCTGCTGACCGGCGGGCGGGCCGGTGGAGCGCCGATCGTCGGCACCACCGATCCGGAGCAGATGAGTGATCCACTGCCCCAGGCGATGATCCTCACCGCGATCGTCATCACCCTCGGCATGACGGCGTTCCTGCTCGCGTTGGCGTACCGCAGCTGGCACCTCAACGGACACGACGAGGTGCAGGACGACGTCGAGGACCGCCGGATCATGGATCTCGCGATCCGCGACGAGGGGCCGGGCACCGCCGACATCGAGGGCGGCACCGGTGACGGTGACGACGACGAATCGGCCGGCGATGCCCGGCCCGTCGCCAACGTGGTGGAAGCAGGTCGGGCCGGATGACGTACCTCGTTCCGCTGCCGGTGGTGATGCCACTGCTCGGCGCGGCACTGACGCTGCTGCTGCTCGGTCGTCCGCACGCCCAGCGGTGGGTCAGCCTCACCGTGCTCACCGCCACCGTGGCGGTGTCGGCGGCGCTGCTGGTGCAGTCCAGCCTGCACGGCCCGCTGGTGGTGGAGGTCGGTGGCTGGGTCGCCCCGTTGGGCATCGTGCTGGTCGCCGACCAGTTGGCCGCGCTGATGCTTGTGGTCTCGGCCGCGGTGACGCTCTGCGTGCTGGTCTACTCGATCGGCCAGGGTATGGCCGACGGCCACGAGGAGACCCCGCTGTCGGTCTACCACCCGACCTACCTGGTGCTGACCGCCGGTGTCTGCAACGCGTTCCTCTCCGGTGACCTGTTCAATCTCTACGTCGGCTTCGAGATCCTGCTGGTCGCCAGCTACGTCCTGCTGACCCTGGGCAGCACGGAGAACCGGATCCGCGCCGGCACCACCTACGTGGTGGTGAGCCTGCTCTCCTCGGTGATCTTCCTGATCGCGATCGGCCTGGTCTACGCCTCGACCGGCACGCTCAACCTCGCCCAACTCGTCGAGCGGCTGGACACCCTGCCGGACGACCTGCGCCTGGTGTTGCAGGGCATGCTGCTGCTGGCCTTCGGCATCAAGGCGGCGGTGTTCCCGCTGTCGGCCTGGCTGCCCGACAGTTATCCGACGGCACCGGCCCCGGTCACCGCGGTCTTCGCCGGCCTGCTCACCAAGGTCGGCGTGTACGCGATCATCCGTACCGAGACGTTGCTGTTTCCCGGTGGACGCACCGCCACGCTTCTGCTGGTGACGGCGGTGCTGACCATGGTGGTTGGCATCCTCGGCGCGGTGGCCCAGTCGGACATCAAGCGGCTGCTGTCGTTCACGCTGATCAGCCACATCGGCTACATGCTCTTCGGGGTGGGGCTCACCTCGTCGCTCGGCCTGTCCGCGGCGATCTTCTACGTGGTGCACCACATCACCATCCAGACCACCCTCTTCCTCGCCGCCGGCCTGGTCGAACGCCGCGGCGGCAGCAGCGCTCTGGACCGGCTCGGCGGTCTGGCCCGACTGTCGCCGCTGCTCGCCGTGCTGTTCTTCGTGCCCGCGCTGAACCTCGCCGGGATCCCACCGTTCTCCGGGTTCCTCGGCAAGCTCGGCCTGATCCAGGCGGGCGTCGACGACGGTGGTGTGCTGGCCTGGATCCTGGTGGCCGGCGGACTGATCACCAGCCTGCTCACCCTCTACGCCATCGCCCGGGTGTGGAACCTGGCCTTCTGGCGGACGCCGCACGCGGACATGCCGGCCGACGACGACGCCGAGCAGGCGGCCCGCACCGAGGGCGCGGTGGAGCCGGACCGGGGTGGCGGCGGGCAGCCAGGCGCTGTGCTGCCCAAGCTGATGATCGCGCCGACGCTCGCGCTTGTGGTGCTCGGCCTGGTGTTGACGGTGGTCGCCGGCCCGTTGTTCGACCTCAGCACCGACGCCGCCGACGACCTGCTGCGCCGCACGCCCTATGTCGATGCCGTCTTCCCGGGAGGTGCGCCGTGAGGCCCGAACCGATGACCCCGGCGGAGCCGACCGACCCACCGCGCCCGCCGCTGACCCCTGCGGCCCGGCGACGTAACCAGGTCATCGCGGTTACCGCGCTGGTCGCCGTCTGGGTGCTGCTCTGGGGCACGCTCTCCTGGGCCAACATCATCAGTGGCCTGATGGTCGCCGCCGTCCTGCTGGCCGTCTTCCCGCTGCCGCCGGTGACCTACGTCGGCCGCATCCACCCGCTGCCGATGCTCCGCTTCTGGCTGCATTTCCTGCGTGACCTCGTGGTGGCCTCGGCGCAGGTCGCCTGGCTGGCGCTGCGGGTCGGACACACCCCGCAGAGCGCGATCATCGCGGCGCGACTACGGGTCAACACCGACCTCAATCTCACGCTCACCGCCGAGGCGCTGTCGTTGCTGCCGGGCAGCCTGATCCTGGAGGCCGACCGGCGGACCGGCACGCTCTACATCCACGTACTCAACGTGGCCAGCCGGGACGAGGTCGAACGATTCCGCCGAGGCGTGTTCGAGCTTGAGGCCCGCATCGTCGAGGCCATCGGCTCACCCGAGGAGTTGCGCCGCATCCGGGAAAATCCGGCTGACCGGGAAGGAGTACCCGCATGACCGCGGTTGCCGTGACCGTCACCGTGCTGCTCGCCGTGGCCGGCGGGCTCACCCTCACCAGGGTCATCCGCGGGCCGTCGATTCTCGACCGGGCCGTGGCCACCGATGTGCTGCTGGCCATCATCGTCGCGGCGATCGCCACGGAGGCCGCCTACAGCCGGGACGCCACCGCGTTGCCGGTGCTTGTCGTCCTGGCCGTGCTCGGGTTCGTCGGTTCGGTAAGCGTCGCCCGCTTCGCCGCCCGACGCCACGACGCGTCCACGGCGAGCACGTCGGACCGGAGCCAGCCGTGAGCCTCGATGTGGTGTTCGACGTGGCGGCCTCGGTCTGCCTGATCGCCGGGGCGGTGCTCAGCCTCGCCGCCGGGGTGGCCCTGGTGCGCTTTCCCGACCTGCTCACCCGGATGCACGCCGCGGCCAAACCGCAGGTGCTCGGGCTGCTGCTGGTGCTGGTCGGGTGCGCGTTGCGACTGCGCACCGGGGTGGACATCACCACGCTGGTGCTGGTCGGTGCCTTCTCCCTCGCCACGGCCCCGGTTGCGGCCCACATGGTCGGTCGGGCCGCGTACCCGCACGAGGACATCCGTACCGACCTGCTGGTCACCGACGAACTCGCCGCCCACCTGGACCGTATCGCCGACGAGCGGGAGCCCTCGGCACCGGCCTGACCAGGCCGTCGACGGCCGTCGACGCGACGGCGTCGGCTGCCGTCCAATATCCATTGCGGGCGGAGCGGACCGTCCCTAGCCTTTCCGGCATCAGGTCGATCACGACGGGAGCCGGAAGGAGTAAGCCGTGCGAGAACTGAACCGCAGCCAGGTCGGTCGGCGCTTGTGGTGCCCCGCCGGCAGACCCGCCCTCCCGACGACCAGCAGGTAGTCCCGGCGCTCGGCACGCCGGCGCAGGGCAGACCCTGACCGGCACGGATTCGCCGACGATCCCGCGACCACCCCAACCGATCCGGGGCTGATCCCGGCTTCTCTCACACCAACCTGCCACCCGCGCCCGCGCGGCCGTTGATCATGCAGTTGTGGTCTCTCCAAATTGGGACAAAAGCCGCATATCGCCGACCACAGGTGCATGATCGGCGGGCTTCGCCTCAGGACCAGGAGAACTTCACCATGGGCTTCAGCCTGCTCGCGGGAACGCGGGCGCCGGTGCGGGTGTGGACCGACCCGTACGGCATCGAGCCGCAGGCCGCCAAGCAGCTGCGCAACATCGGCGCGCTGCCGTGGGTGCAGGGCGTCGCGGTCATGCCCGACGTGCACTTCGGCAAGGGCGCCACGGTCGGCTCGGTCATCGCGATGCGGCAGGCGGTCTCACCGGCGGCCGTCGGGGTCGACATCGGCTGCGGCATGTCGGCGGTGCGTACCTCGCTGACCGCCGCCGACCTGCCCGACGACCTCGCCGGGCTGCGCCGGGCCGTCGAGGACGCCATTCCGGTCGGTTTCGCCCAGCGGGACGAGCCGGTGAACCCGCGCCGGGTACGGGGGCTGGAACAGCGCGGCTGGGATGACTTCTGGCGGCGCTTCACCGACCTCGACCGGCGGGTGGCGCAACTGGAGACGCGGGCCCGCCGGCAGCTCGGCACCCTCGGTGGCGGCAACCACTTCATCGAGGTCTGCCTGGAACAGGGCGGCGTCGACGCCGGGCGGGTCTGGCTGATCTTGCACTCCGGGTCGCGCAACATCGGCAAGGAACTGGCCGAGCGGCACATCGCGGTGGCCCGCCGGCTGCCGCACAACGCCGACCTGCCGGACCGGGATCTGGCGGTGTTCCTTGCGGGCACGCCGGAGATGGACGCCTACCGCCGGGACCTGTGGTGGGCGCAGGAGTACGCGCGGCGCAACCGCGCCGTCATGCTCACCGTCCTGATGAACCTGATGCGGGACCGGTTCCCGCAGGTCAGCTACGACGAGCCGATCAGCTGCCACCACAACTACGTGGCGGAGGAGACCTACGAGGGGGTGGACGTGTTGGTGACGCGGAAGGGTGCCATCCGTGCCGGCCTCGGTGACCTGGGCATCATCCCCGGCTCGATGGGCACCGGCTCGTACATCGTCCGTGGCTCGGGCAACGATTGGAGCTACCGCTCGGCCTCGCACGGGGCGGGCCGGCGGATGTCCCGGGCCCAGGCGAAGCGGACCTACAGCACCGCCGACCTGGCGGCGCAGACGTCGGGTGTGGAGTGCCGCAAGGACGCCGGGGTGGTCGACGAGATTCCCGGCGCGTACAAGGACATCAACGAGGTGATGGCGCAGCAGGATGACCTGGTCGAGGTGGTCGCCCACCTCAAGCAGGTGATCTGCGTGAAGGGCTGAGGTGCGGTCGGCGCCCGTCGGGGGGCGGGCGCCGACCGTACCCGTCGTCCGCCGCTGCGATCTCCGCGTGCCAGTCCGGGGCCTGCGCTTCGGCGAGCCGGTGCCAGGTTGGCGGGCCGCCCCGCAAGGGCCAGGCGCGGGTCGTGCCGTAACTGGTCCCGACGTTCCGTAGCTCGCGGGCGAAACGGCGGTGCACGGCGGCGAGGGCCTCCGCCGCGCCGGGTGTACCGGCCGCCACCTGGTGGCGTACGGCCTCGGTGGTCGACGCGTAGCGGTGCACGGCAGTCTCGGTGTCACCGTCGACCTGGTGCTGGCTCGTCAAGGAGAGTCGGAGCAGCGGCGGCTGTCCGCTCTCGGCGAGCGCGGCGACGAGCCGATCGTGACCGTCCAGCACGACGTGGCAGTCGAGCCCGCTGATCCACCAGAGCAGGACTGGCGGGAGGACACCCTCCCGGAACTGCTTCCGATACGCCTTGACCCGCGCGGAGTCGGGGCTCGCCAGCGGGTGGAGCGGCAGGATCTGCCGGTGCCGGTCCCCACCGAACCAGTCGATCCAGCCCCGGTCGTCTGGCAACGGAACAGGTGCCCAGGTCGCGTCGTCGCCGGGGTGGGCGACCTTGCCGCCGATCACCCAGCGACCCGCGTGCAGCGGGCCGTCGGCGGTCCCGGTAAGCGCGGTGGCGAAGTGATGAGCCCACCGTGCCAGCCAGGCACCGCCCGCGTCTGCGGTGCCGAAGGCCGCCGCCCGGGCCGCGCGGATCGGTGGCACCGGCGGGTGGTGGTGCCCCGTCGAGGCGTACGCGACGCCGAAGCGGTCGTCAGCCACGCTGGCCAGCAGCAGGACCGCGTCGCCGTGCCGCAGCACGAGCAGGCCGCACCCGGTCGCCTCCACCCGCAGCGCCGGTCGGGTCGGCTCTCCGACCTCGAGGACCAGCGCCTCCCACGCCCCCTCCGCGCTCGACGCGGGAAGGTTGGTCCTGCGTACCACGGACTTCGTCTCGGTCACGGACCCATCATCGGTCACCCAGGAAAGCGGCCGCCCACCGATTGCGTCCGAGGGAAGCCGTCCATGTCGGAACAAATTGGACGACCGTCAAAAACGGCTTGACGGCCCACATATTCTGATCCTCCGTACTTTCGGCGGACCGTGAGTCGCGAGGGGCCCTGCCCTCTCGACACTCAGGAGCCGCAATGCGCCGGGCGCCCGCCGTCACCTTCCTCCTCGGCACCGTCTTCCTGGACATGCTCGGGCTCGGCCTGATCGTGCCGATCATGCCGGCCCTGATGACATCGGTGACCGAGGACGCCGCCGCCGCTGTCTTCTGGTCCGGGCTGCTCGGCTCGGTCTACGGCCTGTTGCAGTTCGTGGTCTCGCCGCTGCTCGGGCGGCTGTCCGACCGCTACGGTCGGCGTCCGGTGCTGCTCGCGTCGTTGACCTGCCTCGGCGTCGACTGGCTCGCCCACGCCGCGTCGCCGAGCCCGTGGACCCTGTTGGTGTTCCACGCCGCCGCCGGTGCGTGCGCGGGAACATCCACCGTGGTCAACGCCTACATCGCCGACGTCACCGAACCAGGGTTGCGGGCGCAGGCGTACGGGTTGATCGGCGCCGCGTTCGGGCTCGGCTTCGTCGCCGGTCCGGTCCTCGGGGGCTTGCTCGGCGCTGTCGACGTACGCCTGCCGTTTGCTGCCGCCGCCCTGCTGTGCTTCGCCAACGTCGCGTACGGCTGGTTCGTCCTGCCGGAGTCACGACCCGGCGATCCGAGCACCCCGCTGACCCTACGGCTGGCGAACCCGGTCGGCGCCGTCGCCGCCGTCCTGCGCCGGCCGGTGCTCGGCCGTCTCGCCGGTGCCCGCTTCTGCGCCGACGTCGCCCGGATGACGCACCAGTCGACCTGGACGTTCTTCCTCACCCACCAGTTCTCCTTCAGCACCACCCAAATCGGTGTCGTGCTGGCCGTCTCCGCGCTCGCCGCCGTGGTCTACCAGGCCCGAGCTGTCGGGCCGGTGGTGCGGCGTTTCGGCGACAAGCGCGCCGCGGTGACCGGTGCCCTTCTCGGCTTCGCCTCGCTGTTCGGCACGGCGTTCGTGTCAGCGCCGTGGCTGCTCTATCTCCTGTGCGCGGTCGGCGTGCTCGGCTCGCTAGCCGGTGTCGCCGCACAGTCCTGGATCTCCCGCACAGTCCGGCCCGACGAGCAGGGCACCGTGCAGGGCGCGCTGACCGGCATCGGCGCCGTCGCGGAAACCGTCGTACCGGTCACGGCCGGCGCGGCGTTCGGCTGGTCGCTGACGTACGCGTCACCGGGCTGGGTCTATCTTGGCGCGGCCGTCTTCGCGGCCGGGGCGGCGCTGCTGCTGGCCGCGACGCCCGACCTCCCGCCGAGGCCGATTGAGTAGCTCCCTACGGAGGGTGCCCGTGGCCGGCCACGATGGCTGTCGTCCTGGTCCGACGTGTTCGTGATTCGTGGCCGAGTGTGTCCGGTCAGGTGTCGGTGGCCGCCACAGCCAGCGCAGCGCGTCGGGCAGGAGGACGCCGCCGTGGTTGGGGCTGTGCCCACCGTCGCCGAGTACGAGCCGGAAGTCGTAACCGGCCTCGGCCAGGGCAGCCGCGACACGCAGGTTGTGGGCGAGCCAGTTCCGGTGCGGCTCGTTCCAGTGCAGATCCCGATGACCGGCCTGCATGAAGATGCGTATTGGCTTGCGGGCGACGCTGGCGATGAGTTCCGGGTACGGATTCCCGCCGGGCATCTGCACGAAGCTGGACAGGCAGCAGAGCACCCGCCGGAACTTGTCCGGGCGTAGCCAGGCGGCGGTGAACGCGGCATTGCCGCCGCTGCTGCCGCCACAGATGGCCCACCGGTCCGGGTCCGCTGCGATCGAGTAGCGTGTCGTGACCTGCGGGATGATCTCGGTAAGCAGGAACGTGGCGAGGCGGTCGTCGAACGCGTCGTACTCGACGTTGCGGTTCTTCGTTTGCTCGGCGTCGACGAGGACACCAGGGTCGACGAACAGGCCGACGGTGACCGGGATGTCACCGTGGTGGATGAGATTGTCCAGGACGATCGCGCCACGGACCTCCCCAGTCGGATCCAGGTACCACTGCCCGTCAAGGAACACGATCAGCGACGCCGGCCGCGCAGGGTCGTACTGGGCCGGCAGGTGGATCCAGAATCTCCGTGACGTGCCCGGATAGATGTTGCTGTGCTTCCAGTCGAACTCGATGGTCTGACCTGTCGGCGTGCCCGGGCGTCGGTGGGAGTCGGGGCCGTGGTGGTAGCGGACGTCCGACTGATCGATGGCGAGGGAACGGAACGGCACCTCAACGGTCATCCGGCGACGCTACGAGCCGTCGTCACGTCCGGCAACGGCATTCACCGTCGTTGCGGTCGTCAGGGCCGTGATGGCACGGCGGATGCGGTCGGCCGCCGCCGGGTCGTCTCCGTCGGTGAGAGCGATGTGGTGCAGGACTCCGACCACCGCCACCGCCAGCGCCTCGGTGTCGGCGGCTGTGGGCAGCCGTCCGATGTGCTGCTCTGCGGCCAGGTTTCCGGCGACCGCGCGTTCGAGTGCTGGCAGCGCGGCGTTCCCACTGCCCAGCACCGCTTCGACGGCCTCCGTCAGGGTCGGCCGGTAGGCGAAGAGCCGGGTGACGGCGACCAGCGTGATCATCGGGGTGGCGAGCATCGCCTCGCTGAGATTCGCGTCGACGGTGCCGGTGCCGGCGCGCTCTGCAAGCCCGGCGGCGTTGGCGGCGATCTGGAAGCTCCGGTCGACCGCGTAACCGGTCAGGAAGTCGTCGAAGTTGGCGAAGTGGGCGAACAGCAGCCCCGTGGCGACGCCGGCCTCGCGGGTCACGGCTCGGCTGGTGAGCTGGCTCGGCCCCGCTGCCGCGATCACGCGCTCCGCGGCGGCGAAGAGGTGCTGCCGAGGTTCGGTGATGGCGACTCCGCGTGGCATGCCGGCAGTCTACGCAACTTGCGTTCGGATGAGCATGCGCTCATCATGTTTGAGCAACCGCTCATACCTGGGGGTCCGAATGAAGCGAACGGTGATCGTCGGTGCCGGCATAGCCGGCCTCGCCACCGCCCTGCGACTGGCGCGCGACGGTTGGCAGCCGATCGTCGTGGAACGTGCCCCGGCCCGGCGCAGCGGCGGTTACCTGGTGAACCTGCTCGGCGGGGGCTACGCCGCCGCCGAGCGGCTCGATCTGGTTCCCGCCCTCGCCGAGCGCGCGCTGGGCCTGTTCACCACCGTGCTGGTCCGAGCGGACGGTCGGCCGAAGCTCACGGTGCCCTCAGTCGTTGCCGAGGCCGCACTGGGCCCCCGCACCATGACGGTGTTCCGGGGCGATCTGGAGGACACGCTGTACGAAGCGGTCCGCGACCGGGCCGACCTCCGCTTCGGCACCACCGTCGAGTCCGCCGACCAGGACACCGACCGGGTGGTGGTCCGGCTCAGCGACGGCACGACCGAGGAGGCCGAGCTGCTCATCGGCGCTGACGGCGTGCACTCCGCGACCCGGACGACGCTGTTCGGTTCCGGTCATCGGGCCGACCTGCCGTACGTGGTGGCGGCCTTTCCGCTCCGGCGTCCGCCCGAGGCCGTGCCCGCGTCGTCGGCCACCACGTTCATCGGTCCCGGACGTACGGCGGCGATCGTCAACCTGGGTCCGGAACGCTCCTCGGCCTTCTTCACCTACCGCTGCGCGGACCCGGACCGGGAACTGGAACGCGGGCCGGTGCCCGCGCTGCGCGCAGCCTTCGGGGACCTGGCCGGCGGCGTACCCGAGGCGCTGCGTGACCTGGAGGCCGACCCGGCCAACGCCTACTTCGACCGGGTCAGCCAGGTGGACCTGCCGCGGTGGAGCACCGGCCGGACGGTTCTCCTCGGTGACGCGGCCTGGTGCGTCAGTCTCTTCGCCGGGCACGGCGCGGCCCTGGCGCTCGCCGGTGCCGACCGGCTCGGTACCGCCCTGGAACGGCACGGCGACGACGTCCGGCCAGCGCTTACCGAGTGGGAGACCGGCCTGCGTGCCGAGGTCGTCAAGCGGCAGGCGCTCGCCCGCCGGGGCATGTACCAGTACGCCCCACCGAGTCACCTGCACGTCTGGCTGAACGAGGTCACCATCCGGGCGATCACCCTGCCCGGCATCCGTGACCTCGTCCGTCGCGGCATCGAACGCCAGAACCGCTGATCGTACGGCCGGTCCCGGCGCGCGGCCGGTCAGCCGTACGGGTCGAAGGGGATCCCGGCGGGCTTGGCGGCGTTGAGCAGGTACTCGAACGAGCCATCCTTGATCTTGATGGTGGCGGCGCCGAAGTTGGCGTCCATCAGCCGGGTGCGCAGCTCGGTGCTGGGCCAGCCGTTCCAGTCCACCACCGGCGGGTAGTGCCAGACGTGGTAGTGGTTCTCCGGCGGCTCGTCGTTGTTGTTGGCGAGCCGGAAGAAGTGCGTCGACGCGCCGTCCTTGTGGTAGACGACCTTCGGGTGGGTGCCGTCGAACCGTACCTGGGCGCGCGGGTAGGTGCGCCGGCTGCCGTGTTGGGTGGTGCTCACGTACTCGACCCGGTTGGCTGCCTGGTCGACCCAGGAGATGACGTGCTCCCAGTCGTGCCGGTGGCCGCCGAGACCACTGCCGTGCACGACGGCCTGGTCCTTCTCGAAGTAGCTGGCGTAGACGATCGCGCACCAGCCGTTGTTGCACTTGGCGCGGGCGTACGTCTGCGACATGTCCAGGTCGGAGCGGTCGCGGCAACTGCCGTTGATCGCTCCGGTGGTCTTCAGCCCGCCGTTGACCGTGCCGTCCGGGCTGATCGCCGACACGGCGTAACAGCCGTCGGTGTCGTAGTCGTAGGCGGGCGAGAACGACGACTCGTAGCCGCCGGCGTTGTGCGGCAGGTTGGGCAGTGAGTTCGCGTGGGCCGGTGCCGCCGGGACCAGGACGCCCAGCGCGGCCAGCCCGGCGACGAGTCGGGCCGGCCAGCGCCGGTCGGACCGGGGTGGCCGGTCGGCGGGCTGGCCGGGGACGAGTGCCGGCGGTGGAGCTGACGGCGATGACACGGTTCTCATGGCTATCTATATCGCACGGTGGAGTGCGCGGGTCAACGCCGAACACGAGGACGACTCATTAACGGCGCGTGGTGCCCTCGGTGTCACCGAACCGCTGGCCCCGTCGGATCACGGCGTGGCGCACCGGCTGAGCAGAAGTGGGACACCGTCGCCGGTCAGGTCCGTGCAGTAGGCCCGACGCCCGGTCATCGCCATCGTCAGGGCGAGCGTGGCACCGGACACCAGCGGTCCGGAGCCGGTGGTGAAGGGCCCGTCGGTCGCCGCCAGACGCAACCCGCGGATCCGGCCCTTGGCCGGCACGGTGAGGTCGGAGCCGGCGAAGTACTCGGCGACCCGGGTGACCGTCTCGATCGGGTACGGGTGGTCCAGCCCCAGCGGGCGGCGGATGTCCTCGCCGTGCACGACCTGCTCACCGAGCATCGCCAGCACCGGCAGGGGCGGCTTGGTGGTGCTGGTGACGACCCGACGGAACCGGGCGAGGGTGTCCTCGGGGGTGCCGCCAAGTTGCTCTCTGAGCCGCATGAGCACCTGCCGGTCGAAGTCCCACCGGCACCGGACAACGCCCAGCATCCAGCGCGTGGGGGTGAGACTCGCCGCCGCGGTGAGATGGGCGAGGACCTCACGCACCGTCAGTCCCGTACACAGCGACGGGGTGCTCCACCGGTCAACGGTCAGGCCGGCGAGATCGTCGGCCAGCGCCGCCCGTTCCGCGTGGACCAGCGACCAGACGGCGGCGCGGTCGTGTCGGGCAGTTTGCTCGGTCATGCGGTGGACCTCCTGTGGTGGCCGCCGTCGCGCCGGGCCCGTACGGTCGGGGCGCTGCGAACGGGGTAGTCGTGCCCTGCCGAGAGAGAAGACTCCCGGCGTCGGGCAGAATCGTCGCTCGTGACCGACCCTTCTTTCGAACAGGTCGCCGGGATGTCGCCCGAGGCCGAGGATCCGGATCTCATCCGGGCGCGTGCCGGGGACGAGGCCGCGTTCGGCCGGCTGGTCGCGCCGCTGCGTCGGGAGTTGCACGGGCACTGCTACCGGATGCTCGGCTCCCCGCACGACGCCGACGACGCCCTCCAGGAGGCCCTGCTGCGGGCCTGGCGGGGAGTCGGCCGCTACGCGGGTCGCGGATCCCTGCGGTCATGGCTCTACACCATCGCCACCCGCACCTGCCTGGACGCCGTCGAGACGCGCCGTCGGCGTGCCCTGCCCGTCGATCTCGGGCCGTCCAGCGACCAGGCCGTCCTCGGTGTCGCCCGGACCGAGGTGGCCTGGCTGGGCCCGTACCCGGACACCGGGATCACCGCCGGACCGCTCGGTCCGCACGCCCGCTACGAGCAGCGGGAGGCGGTCGAACTCGCCTTCGTGGCCGCCCTGCAACACCTGCCCGGCAACCAACGGGCCGCGCTGCTGCTCTTCGACGTCCTCGGCTACTCCGTCGCCGAGATCGCCGCGATGATGGCCACCTCCACCACGTCGGTGAACTCGGCGTTGGCGCGGGCCCGCAGGATCGTCGCCGAGCGGGTGCCGGCGCTGTCGCAGCAACAGACGCTGCGCGACATCGGTGACGCCCGGCTGCGAGAGGTGGTCACCGCGTTCGCGGCGGCGTTCGAACGCCGTGACGTGGACGCCCTGGTGGCGCTGCTGACCGAGGACGTCACCTGGTCGATGCCGCCGCTCGCGGAGTGGTACGCCGGACTCGACGCCGTCACCGACTTCGCCGCCGAGGTACCGCTCGGCATCTGCCCCAGCTGGCGGTCCCTGCCGACAAGCGCGAACGGCCAGCCGGCCGTCGCGTTCTATCTGGGCGATGATCGGACCAGGGCCCACCACGGCTGGTCGATCACCGTACTGACGCTGCGCGGCGAGCGGGTCGCCGGCATCACCTCGTTCGTCGGCGCGGACCACTTCACCCGGTTCACCCTGCCGGTAAGCGTCGCCGAGGAAGCCGGCGCCCGCGCGGCCCGGTGAACGAGCTGGCCACTAGATCACCAGGGTGTCGTCGCGCCCGGTGCGGCGGCGGACGTGACCGCGCCACCCGGCGAGCAGGGCGATCGCGGTCCAGCCGGTGACGCCGAGCACGAGCGCGGTCAGCTTGCCGCCGGAGTCGACCCGGTCGGCGTCCTGGAGGGTGAGCGGCCCGTCCGGGTCGGTCAGCACGGTGAGCCTGTCGCCGACCCGGTAACCGGGGTCACTGCCCTGGCCGTCCAGGCACCCGCCATCCCGGCTACGGCGTTCGCAGACACGTCGGAGATCGTAACTGGGCTCGTCGAGATCGAATCGCCGGCCGCGACCGACCTCCGCCCACCGCTGCGGAGCGGGCTCAGCGCGTCGCGGCCAGGGTCACCGGTACCGCGACGACGTTGGTGCGGGAACCGTCGTCGGCGGACACCTCGTACACCTCGATCGTGCCGGCCTGCTCGGTCGGCAGCCGGTATCGCACGGTGACCCGGTAGGCGCCCCGGCAGCCGGTTCCGCAGGTGGCGGTGGTGAAGGCGGTGGCGAGTTGACGGCCGGCGGCGTCGAGCACCCGCACGTTGACGGTCGCCTCGAACACGTCGGCGCTGCCGGTGACGGTGACCGGGCTGGTCACCCGGTCGCCGATGACCGGTCCGGTGACCACGACCGGTGGCAGCAGGTCGGCGTGGTCGACGCGACCGGTCGGTGCGGCGGTGCCGAAATCGACCCCGCGCACGGTGGGGAACTGGGTGAGGGTGTAGACCACCTGCGCCTCACGTAGCCGGGCGGTGAACGGGTCGGCCACGGCGGCCAGCCGGACACTTGCGACACCGGCGACGATCCGGCTCACCTCGGCACCGTCCGGCAGCAGGGTGACCAGGCCGGCGTCGGCTTCCCGCCGGGTGGGTCCTGCGGCCAACTCGGCCAGGGCCAGCCGGGAGGTGGCCACCGTGGCGGGTCGGGTGCGTCGGGTCGGGACGAGCCGCCCGTCACGGACGTACCACAGCTCAAGGGTGACCGTCGCCGACCGGCTGACGCCGGTGGTGCCGGTGCGGGGCGTGGTCGGTGCGGGGGCGGCGGTGGGCGGCGGCGCGCTGGTGGCGGACGGGCCGACGCTGGTCGGAGCTGGCCCGGTCGGCGCGGCGGCGGTCGGCGCCGGGCCGAGCGAGCCGGACCGCGACGGCGCGCACCCGGCGACCAGCAGCACCAGGGCGACAAGCGTCGCGAGTCGGCGGCGGCTCATCCGGTGCCGCCGGTCGGCTCGGACCCGCCCGCGTCGGGCAGCCCCGACGACACCCGCGTCGACCCGGCGTTCTCCGCCGCGGCACGCGTCGACGGGACGTCCTCCGGGGCGCTGCCGGGCAGGTCGAGGCGGAACCGGGTGCCGGTGCCGGGAGCACTGTGCACGGTCAACGTTCCGCCGAGCAGCCGGGCGTTCTCCAGGGCGATGGCCAGACCGAGTCCGCTACCGCCGCCCGAGCGGGCCGGGTCGACCTTGTGGAACCGGTCGAACAGGCGGGGCAGGTGCTCCGCCGGGATACCCGGCCCCTGGTCGTCGACGTCGACGTGCACCCGGTCCCCGGACCGGGCGGTCCGCACCCGGACCTCACCGGCGCCGTGCTGCACCGCGTTGGCGATCAGGTTGCCCAGCACCCGCTCCAGTCGGCGCGGGTCGGTGCGGAGCCGCAGCGGTCCGCCGTCGACGGTGACCCGGTCCGGCCAGCCACGGGCGGCCACGATCCGACGGACCAGACCCGGTGCGTCCACGTCGGTCACGCTCACCGCCTCCCGCCCGGCGTCCAGTCGGGAGATCTCCATCAGGTCCTCCACCAGGCGGCGCAGCCGGACCACGTCGGTGACCAGCAGCTCACCGGCGCGCCGGGCATCGCCGGGCAACTGGTCGAGGTGGTCGCGCAGCAACGAGGCCGCGCCCACCAGAGCGGTCACCGGGGTACGCAGTTCGTGCGCCACGTCGGCGGTGAACCGCCGCTCCCGTTCCTGGGCGCGGTGCAGGGCGGCGATCTTCGCCTCCAACGCCTCGGCCATCTCGTTGAACGACGCGGCCCACCCGCTGAACTCGTCCCGCCCGGCCACCGGCAGCCGGGTGGCGAGCAGGCCCTCGGTGATGGCCCGCGCGGCCCGGCTGGCCCGCCCCACCGGTTCCAGGGTGCGCCGGGCGAGGGTGTGCCCGACCGTGGCGGCGAGGAGCACCACAAGCACCCAGCCGGCGGCGAGCGCATTGCGTAGCTGCTCCAGTCCGGCGACGAGGTCCTCCTCGTCGGTGACGACGTACAGCTCGGCGGTCGAGCCGGGAACCCGTCCACCCACCACGAGCAGCCGCGTCGGCCCGGCGCTGCGCTGGTATCCGAGTTCCCCGGCCGCGACGGTGCTGCGCAGCCGCTCGGTCAGGGCCGGTGCGTACGCCGGGTCCGAGGGCCAGGTGTCTCCGGCGATCAGCACCACGTGCCGGCCGCTGCCCTCGAAGCTGGTCAGCAGTTCGGTGCGGCGCTGCTCGGTCAGCGGCAGGAACTGCCCGGCGAGCACCAGCCGGTACCGGGCGTCGGCTGCGGCGGCGTGCAGCGACGCGTCGTAGCGGGCCTGCCGCAGCAGCAGGTACGACCCACCGGCGAGCACCCCGGCGGAGATCCCGGCGACCAGCACGAACGCGATGGTCAGCCGGCGGCGCAGCCGGCCGGGACGGACGGTGGGCGGGCCCGCCGTCGTCACCGGGGCGGGCCTCGTGCCCGCCGTCGCCGCCGCTACCGGTTCCCCGCTCATCGCCGCCGCCCGCTCAACCGGCGACGAGCTTGTACCCGGCACCGCGTACCGTGCGAATCAGTCGAGGGTTGCCCGGGTCCGCCTCGACCTTGGCGCGCAGCCGCTGCACCGCCACGTCGACCAGCCGGCTGTCACCGAGGTAGCTGTGGTTCCAGACCCGGTCCAGCAGCAGCTCACGGGTGAACACCTGCCCGGGCCGGCGGGCCAGCTCCAGCAGCAGCCGGAACTCGGTCGTGGTCAGCGGCAGCTCCTGACCGTCCCGGCGGGCCACGAACGCACCGGCATCGATCTCCAGGCCGCCGACCCGCAGTGGGCCGGGCTCGGGCGGCACCACTGCGCGGCGTAGCACCGAACGGACCCGGGCCACCAACTCGGGCAGGTCGAAGGGCTTGCGCAGGTAGTCGTCGGCGCCGCATTCGAGACCGACCACCACGTCGATGGTGTCGGTGCGGGCGGTCAGCATCAGGATCGGCACCGCGCTGCTGCGCCGGATCTCCCGACACACCTGGAGGCCGTCGAGACCCGGCAGCATGATGTCCAGCACGATCAGGTCGACGGTCCCGGACCGCCAGGCGGTCAGGGCCTGCCGGCCGTCGGCGGCGGTGTCCACCCGGAAACCGGCGCGGCGCAGCCCGAGGGCGGTCACCTCCCGGATGGAGGCGTCGTCCTCGACCACAAGCACGCGGCCGTCCATGATGCACCCAGGGTAGTCCCGGGTGGTTTGTACGTCGCTCGGCGTGACGGGCAGGGATGGGGGTCCGGCCGGTGCCGGACCCCCACCGCAGCGGTCGGTCATTCCTGCCACTGGTGCGCCACGTCGAGCACGATCCGGCTTTGGTTACCGGGCCCGGCCAGCACGAACACCCGGAACGGCAGCCGGGCGCGGACACCGACGGCGAAGGTGCTGTAGCCCTCGAAACTGCCGCCGAAGACCACGTCGCGCAGGGTCTGGTAGCGCAGCACGTTGGCCACGTGCTCGCCGGTCCGGTACGGCACCGTCGCGAGGTGCTCGTCGTCGTACGCGGGGGCGCGCAACGAGACCCGCAGCAGCGCGTCACCAGCGGTGTACGGCGACAGCGGCAACCCTTCACCCTCGGTGTACGTCTCGCCGTAGCCGACCGAGTAGCCGGTGACCGGGCCGTCGAACTCGAACACCACCCGGTCGTGGCAGTCGTGCCGGCCGGTCCGTACGTCGATCAGCGGCGCGGAGCTGAGCGCCCCGGCGGTCTTGTCTGCGCTGCCCCAGGTGATCCCGCAGTACGGCGAGCCGGTCGCCGCCTGCGTGGCGGTGGTCGGCGCGGCCGTCGCGGCGATAAGCGCGGCGAGCGCCACGGTCAGCGTGGTGACGGTCCTTCTGATCCGCATCCTCGTCTCCCTTCGGTCCCGCCGCGACGTGAGCGCGAGCGGGTGTGAGCTGGTCGGATCCACCGTCGTGCCGGCCTGCCACAGTGGTTTCACGGTGGCGTAACGCGCGGGTAACAGCGGTGGGCGGTATGACGCTTTCGCGATGACAACCAGCGAAGAGTGGCCATTAATATTCACGCACATCGATTGCGGCGTGTCGGTGCGCCGCTCAGTCCGCAGGGAGTGCGTGATGATCCGACGACAACTGCTGCGCGCGGCCACCGCCGCGCTGGCGGCGGTGCTGGCGGCGACGGGGCTTCAGGTGGCCACCGCCGCCAGCGCCTCGGCGGCACGGACCGTCTACTACGACGCCACCCGGGCCGGCGAGTTCCGGACCAACTTCGACCAGGCCGCGCAGATCTGGAACAGCCGGGTCAGCAACGTGCGGCTGGTGCCCGGCACGCCCGCCAGCGTCACCATCTACGTCGACAGCGGCTGGCCCCGGGCGCAGGTCACCGGGCTCGGCTCGGGACGCATCTGGATGGGCTGGCAGGCGGTCAACCAGGGCTACCACCGCACCCGGATCGCCACCCACGAGTTCGGTCACATTCTCGGTCTGCCCGACCGGCGCACCGGCCTCTGCTCCGACCTCATGTCCGGCAGCAGCGCGCCGGTCTCCTGCACCAACGCCTACCCGAGTGCTGCCGAGGCGAACCGGGTCAACCAGCTCTTCGCCGGCAGCATGAGCGCGTCGGCCGCCGCCGGCACGTACACCTGGACCGAGGACAACGGTGTCGGGATCCTCGTGGTCAACGGCCGCCCGGCCACCGAGAACTACCCGTGGCTGGTCTACACCTCCGGCTGCACCGGCACCCTGATCAAGGCCAACTGGGTGGTCACCGCGCGGCACTGCCCGACCCCGTCGTCCGTGCGGGTGGGCAGCATCAACCGCACCAGCGGCGGCACGGTCGTCCGGGTCAGTCGGGCGGTCAACCACCCGAGCATCGACGTCAAACTGTTCCAACTCGCCAGCTCGGTCAGCTACGCCCCCGCGCCCATCCCGACCACCTCCGGTGCCGTCGGCACGGCCACCCGGATCATCGGATGGGGCCAGACCTGCGCGCCCCGCGGCTGCGGCTCCGCGCCCACCGTGGCGCACGAGCTGGACACCTCGATCGTGGCCGACAGCCGGTGCAGCGGCATCAACGGCCCGTACGAGATCTGCACCAACAACACCAACGGCAACGCCGGTGCCTGCTACGGCGACTCCGGCGGCCCCCAGGTGCGCCGGATCAACGGCGTGTGGAACGTGATCGGCGCGACCAGCCGGGCGGGCAACAACAACTCCACCTGCGCCACCGGCCCGTCCATCTACGGTGACCTGACCTCGATCCGCTCCTGGATCAACTCCCAGGTCGGCGGCCTCCCCGCCTGACAGCCTTGTCGATCATGCAGGTGTGGCACCCGGAACATCCCTTTTCGAGGAGTTCAGGGGTGCCACAGCTGCATGATCGGCGGGGGAGTGCGGGGGCGGGACGGTGGGGTGGGATAGTGGGCGGTCGTGACGCGGTATGGGGTGTTGAGTCTGCCTTCGAGCAACCGGGTGTACTCGGGGGCGGCAGTGGAGTTGACGCGGGCGGAGCTGGAGATCTTCGGCGACGCGGTGCTGGGTGGGCGGATCGGTGACGTGGCGACCGCGACCATCGGCGGGGCACGCTACGTCACCTTCGACGCCGACGGTGGCCTGACCGAGCAGGACGCCGCGCTGCTGGGCAACCTCTCCAGCGCGTACGCCATCTTCGAGTTCGTCGGCGACCTGCTGCGGCCGGTGCCGTTGACCCGGCTGGACCGCTTCGACGACGACCTGCTCACCATTCAGAAGTATCCGGGCAAGACCAACGAGCAGTTCACCAAGTTGCTGCTCAACGTCACGTTGCTCGCCTCGGACGGGGCCGGCGACCTGCTGACCCGGCGGTTCCGGGTGCTCGACCCGCTGTGTGGCCGGGGCACCACGCTCAACCAGGCGATGATGTACGGCTTCGACGCCGCCGGTCTGGACCGCGACAGCAAGGACTTCGAGGCGTACCAGACGTTTCTGAGCACCTGGCTCAAGCGCAAGCGGATCAAGCACCGGGTGCTGGAGTCCGGGCCGATCCGCCGGGAGCGCAAGGTGGTCGGCCGGCGGCTGCGGGTGGAACTGGCCGCCTCGAAGGAGGCCCACAAGGCCGGCGACGTGCAGTCGGTGGACGTGGTCAACGCCGACACCACCCGGGTCGGTGAGTTCTTCCGCCCGGAGACCATCGACGTGGTGGTGGCCGACGCGCCGTACGGTGTGCAGCACGGCAGCCGTACCGCCGAGAGCGGGCTGGCCCGCGACCCGCTTGCCCTGCTCACCGCCGCCGTGCCCGGGTGGGCGCGGGTGCTGCGCCCCGGTGGCGCGCTGGGCATCTCGTGGAACACAAACGTGGCGCGGCGGGAGGAGGCCGCCGCCCGGCTGGCCGCTGCCGGCCTCACCGTCCTCGACACCGGCCCCTGGCGCACCCTCTCCCACCGCGTCGACCAGTCCATCGTCCGCGACGTCCTAGTAGCCCAAAAACCCACCTAACCCCACCCCCACCCCACCCCTATACCCCGTTGATCATGAGGTTGGCGGCGATATTGATCTACAAGCTTGCCGCTAACCTCATGATCAACGAGGAAAAGGGGGGAGGGTGGGGTGCGGTTAGCGGGGTTGGGCTTGGGGGCGGGTGGGGGTGGGGCCGAAGGTGGTGAGGAAGCGGTCGCGGAACTCGTTCATGGGCCAGACCGGTGCGTTCGGGTCCGGGGTCAGGCCGTCCTGCCAGCCCCAGTCGTTGGTGCGTTGCAGCACCGCCTGGTCCTTGGTCACGATGTGGATCGGCACGTCGTGGCTCGGGTTCTCGCCGGTGACCACCGGCGCGGGCTGGTGGTCACCGACGAAGACCAGCACCGTGTCGTCGTCGCCGTACCTCTCCACGTAGGAGATGAGGGTACGCAGCGTGTAGCTGATCGAGTGCCGGTAACCAGTGCGGGCCTGCGCCGTCGGCGTGCCGATGATGCCCCGCCGAAACACCTCGCCGTCGTCGATGGTGTCCCAGTCGACAAGCGACGGCACCTTCGTCCAGGGGGAGTGGCTGGAGACCAGGGCCAGCTCGGCCATGACCGGACGGTCCTGCTGCCCGGCCAGCTCCCGCTTGTGGAACTGGTGGATGGCGAACTGGTCAGGCATCGGCGCGAAGGCGAACTTGGGGCCCTGATAGCCCAGGTCGGGGCCGCTGTAGAACTGCTCGTAGCCGTAGAAGGCACCCTCCGGCCAGGCCTGGTTCACCGCCGGCATCACCCCGACCGTACGCCAGGAGGCGCGCCGGAACGCGTCACCGAGGGTGAACCGGTCGGTGGCGAGCAGGTTCCGGTAGCGCTGGTTGTTGTCGACCCACAGGCCGGACAACAGGGTGGCGTGCGCCAACCAGCTGGCACCACCGATGGTCGGCGAGGTGAGAAAGCCGCTGCGGGTGGCGAACCCGGCCGTGGCCAGCCGGTCGGCGCTCTCGTCGAGCATCCGGGGGATGGACGCGAACTCGGCGTCGGTGACCGCGTCGCGGCCGTAACTCTCCACGAAGGCGATCAGCACGTTCTTGCCGCGCAGGCCGGTGAGTAACTGGTCGGCGGGTACGTCCCGGAACGGGTCAACCCCGACCTCGTCGGCGAACGCCTGGCGGTCGTACAGCCGGTCCCGGACCTCGGCGGCGTGCTCCTGGACGAGGATTGTGGCGTTGGTGTCGGCCATCGGCATGGCGGGCACGATCCGCGCCCCGAAGGCGGCCAGCACCGCCCAGACCACCACAAGCGTGGCGACCGCCCGCGTGCTGCCGGTGCGGTGCCGGGTCAGCAACCCGGACAGCCGCACCGCGGACACAGCGGTAAGCACCGGTACGGCCAGCAGCAGTAGCCCGACCCCGAGCGCGATGGCGGTCGCGCCCGGCCGGCCGATCGACTCGGCCACGAAGGTGAACGCCTCGTCCAGCAGCGACCAGTCCAGCACCAGGTCGAACGGGCGACCCAGCGAGGAGTAGAAACCCAGGTCGCCGACCTTCACCACGGCGACGAGCCCGAGCAGTCCACCGGCCAGCGCGGCCACCACCCGGCGGGGCCGACCGGGCAGCGCGAGCAGCAGCGCGGCCAGCAGCAGCGCCTCCAGCGGGATCCGCAGGAACGCGCCGGGCTCCAGCTGCCACGGCCGGTTGGGCAGGGTGAACGTGACAAGCACCAGCAGCGCGGCGAGCGCCGTGGCCACCCGCGCGACGATCCGTCGCCGCAGGGTGACCGGCGCTGGCCGGGACGCGGCGGCATCCGCCCCGGTCCCGCGTGCCTCGACGGTCTCGGTCCCGCGCGGGTTGGGGGCGCCGGTCCCGCGCGCGGCGACGGTCGTGGGTGGGGCCGCCTCGACGGTGCGTTCGCGCGGGTCGGTGGCGGTGCTCGGGTTCTGGTCGGCGTCGGGCGTGGACGCCGGGTCGGCGATCGACAACTGGGTCTCCCGGGTCAGCGCAGCGACAGGACGGGGGCGGTGGACAGGTCGCGCTCGTCGACCCGATCGGCCCGCCGCATGCCGATCGGCATGGTCGGTACCGTCGGCACCACCAGGGCCGGCACGGTCCGGACCTGCCGGTGCCGCCACAGCCAGCTGACGTCCCGCCCGAACGACTCGACCAGCAGGCCCAACGCGGCCACCAGCACGACCATGGTCAGCATCCCGGGCAGCACCTGGGCGGCGGCGACCGCGAGCATGATCCCCTGGACCGCGGCGACCACCTTACGCCAGTACCGGTGCGGCAGTTGCGCGTTCACCCACGGCAGGACCCAGCCGGCGACCAGGAAGACGTACCGCATCAGGCCGATGGCGAGCACCCAGGCACCGACCGACGGGGCGACGTGGAGGCTCAGCATCAGCACCAGGAACGAGTCGACCTCCATGTCGAACCGGGCGCCGAGTGCGCTGGTCGTCCCGGTGCGGCGGGCCACCTTGCCGTCGACCGCGTCGAGGGCAAGGGCCACCGTAGTCATCGCCACCAGCAGCGCCACCGGCGCGGGGCGACCGGTGGTCAGGGCGTCGGCGATCAGCGCGGTCACCGCACCGACCAGCAGCCCGCGACCCATCGTCACCCAGTCGGCCGGTCCCAGCCGGTTCGAGCCCGCGTGACGGAGCCCACGCACGAGTGCCAGGCAGGTCACCATCCCGTACGCCAGGCCCGCCAGCCAGCCCGCGACACCGAGACCGACCGTCGCGGCGAGCCCCGCCAGCAGAACGATCTGGACGATCAGCCCGATTTGCGGACCGGTTCGAACTGTGGACACCGTGCCTCCGTGTTTATGATCGACGACCCCTGACAGGGAACTACGGAAAATACGACGGATCGGTTCGGTCCGGACGCAGGTAAGGAGAAAAATCCGGTGACGCGTACCGCCCTCGCCTTCTGGCTCCGGGCTCCCGGCGCGGGTGAGCTGCGTCCGGTGACGCTGCCGGAACCGAGCACCGGCGAGGTCCTGGTGCGCAGCCGGTACTCCGGGGTCAGCCGGGGCACCGAGACGCTGGTCTTCACCGGTGGCGTACCCGCCAGTCAGTACAACACGATGCGCGCCCCGTTCCAGGAGGGCGACTTCCCGGCCCCGGTCAAGTACGGCTACCTCAGCGTCGGCGAGGTCGAGCAGGGCCCGGCGCACCTGCTCGGTCGTACGGTGTTCTGCCTGCACCCGCACCAGAGCGCGTACGTGGTGCCGGCGGATGCGGTGACCGTGGTACCGGCGCAGGTCCCGGCGGCCCGCGCGGTGCTGGCCGGCACGGTGGAGACGGCCGTGAACGCGTTGTGGGACGCTCCGCCCCTGGTCGGCGACCGGGTGACCGTCGTCGGGGGTGGCATGGTCGGCTGCGCCGTGACCGCCCTGCTGGCCCGCTTCCCCGGGGTCCGGGTGGAACTGGTCGACACCGATCCGTCCCGCGCCGAGGTGGCCGCCGCGTTGGGTGTCGACTTCGCCGCCCCCGAGACGGCCACCGACGGCCGTGACCTGGTGGTGCATGCCAGCGCCAGCGCCGCCGGGCTGCAACGCGGCCTGGAGCTGCTCGCGCCGGAAGGCACCCTGCTCGAACTGAGCTGGTACGGCGACCGTCCGGTGCGACTGTCCCTCGGCGGCGCGTTCCACTCCGGACGACTGAACATTCGCAGCAGCCAGGTCGGCATGGTGGCACCGGCGCGACGCGGCAGTCGCAGCTATGCCGACCGGATGGCACTCGCCCTGGACCTGCTCGCCGACCCGGCGTTCGACGCGCTGATCACCGGCCGGTCGCCGTTCGCGGAACTGCCCGACGTACTCGCCCGACTCAGCGGGGGCGACCTGCCCGCGCTGTGCCATCTCATCACCTACGACGGGGAGTGAACCGTGTTCAGCGTGACCGTCCGTGACCACATCATGATCGCCCACAGCTTCCGTGGCGAGGTCTTCGGCCCCGCCCAACGGCTGCACGGCGCGACGTTCGTGGTCGACGCCACCTTCCGCCGTCCGGACCTCGACGACGACGGCATCGTGGTCGACATCGGACTGGCCACCGATCAGCTCAAGGCGGTGCTCGGCGAGTTGAACTACCGCAACCTCGACGAGGAACCCGCGTTCGCCGGGCAGAACACCACCACCGAGGTGCTTGCCCGCACCATCGCCGACCGGCTCGCCGACCGGGTGGCCGCCGGGCAACTGGGCGGTGGCGCCCGGGGCCTGACCGGCCTCACGGTCACTCTGCACGAGTCGCACGTGGCCTGGGCCAGCTACGAGCGGGCGCTGCCCGGCTCGACCGTCGTCGGTGAGGGCACCGCCTGACGTGCCGACCCTGCACGTGATCCTGCCGGGCGACATCGACGACCCGGCGTCACCCAGCGGCGGCAACGGCTACGACCGGCGGATCTGCGCCGGGCTCGCCGCCGCCGGCTGGTCGGTCCGCGAGCACGCCGTGCCCGGCGACTGGCCGTGCCCGTCCCCGGCTGCGCGGGCCGCACTGGCCCGCGTGCTGGCCGGTACGCCGGACGGTGCGCTGGTGCTGGTCGACGGCCTGGTCGCCTCGGTGGTGCCGGACGTCCTCGCCGCGCACTCCGGGCGGTTGCGCCTGGTCGCGCTGGTGCACCTGCCCCGGGACGACGACGCCGAGGCCCGGGCGCTGGCTGCGGTCACCACCGTGGTCGCCACCAGCGCCTGGACCCGCGACTCGCTGCTGCGGCGGTACGCGCTGCCCGCCGACCGGGTGCACGTGGCGCCGCCCGGGGTGGACCCGGCGTCGCCGGTGCCTGGGTCGGCGACCGGTTCGGCCCTGCTCTGTGTCGCGGCGGTCGCCCGGCACAAGGGCCACGACGTGCTGGTCGAGGCGCTGACCATGGTGGCCGACCGGCACTGGACGCTTACCTGTGTCGGACCGCTGCACCGGGAGCCGGAGTTCGTCGACCGGCTGCGCGAGCGGATCACCGCCGGGCGGCTCGGCGACCGCATTCGGCTGACCGGGCCGTTGGCCGGTGACCGGCTCGACGCCGCGTACGCCGCCGCCGACCTGCTGGTGCACCCGTCGCGCGGTGAGACGTACGGGATGGTGGTCACCGAAGCGTTGGCGCGCGGCGTGCCGGTGCTCGCCACCGCCGTCGGCGGACTGCCCGACGCCCTCGGGCGCACGGCGGCGGGCGACCGGCCGGGTCTGCTGGTGCCGCCCGACGACCCGGCCGCCCTCGCCACGGCGTTGCGCCACTGGCTCGACGACGCGGCCCTGCGCGAGCACCTGCGGCAGGCCGCCCTCCAGCGACGGGACACCCTCGCCGACTGGAACAGCACCGTCGCCCAGATCACCACCGCCCTGAAGGAGGCGTCGGCATGAGCATCGATCTCCCGCCCGATTTCGCGCAGTGGCTCGCGCTGCGGGAACCCGCAGACGTGGCGGCCCGGTCCGCCGAACTGGTCGACACGCTGCGTGCGGCGCTGCCCGACCACGGCCCCCTCGTGGTGCATGATCTCGGCGCCGGGACCGGCTCGCTGGGCCGCTGGCTGGCCCCGCTGCTGCCCGGCGCGCAGCACTGGATCCTGTACGACCAGGATCCCGACCTGCTGGCCCGGGCCCGCGCCGGCATGCCGGCCTGCGCCGCCGACGGCGCCCCGGTGACCGTCGAGACGCGCCAGGGCGACCTGACCCGGCTGACCGCCGCCGAGCTTGCCGACGCCGCCCTGGTCACCGCCTCGGCCCTGCTCGACATGCTGACCGCCGAGGAACTCGACCAACTTGTCGCCGCCTGCGCCAAGGCCGGTTGCCCGGCGTTGTTCCTGATCTCCGTGACCGGCACCGTGCGGTTGACTCCGGCCGACCCGTTGGACGACGAGGTCGCCGCCGCCTTCAACGCGCACCAGCGGCGTACCGTCGGCGGCCGGCGGCTGCTCGGGCCGGACGCGATCGACGCCTGCGCCGCCGCCTTCGGCCGGCACGGGGTGGACGTCGAACTGCGGCCCAGCCCGTGGCTGCTCGGGCCGGAGCAGGCTGCCCTGGCGGCGGAGTGGTTCACCGGATGGCTCGACGCGGCCCGTGAGGAACGCCCCGACCTGACCGCCCTTACCGCCGAGTACGCGCGACGTCGGCTGGCCGAGGCTGAAACCGGTCGGCTCGGGGTACTGGTCGGTCACGTCGACCTGCTGGCGCTGCACCGTTGAACCGGCAGCCGCCCAGCTACGTGCGTACAGTCAGGGAAGATCGTCATGCCGGGGAGGCACGAGTGGGGGATGAAGCTGGCGGCGCCGCACCCACGGCGACCCCGGTGCGTCGGTCGTTCTGGGGCTGGGCCCGGCTGGCACTGGGGCTGGGTGTCCTCGTGGGGCTGCTCTGCTGGCTCGGCACCGGCCCGTTCCTGGCCGGGCTGCGGCTGATCGACGCACCCGCGCTGGCCGCCGCACTCGCCATCGGTGTCCTCACCACGGTCTGCGCCGCCTGGCGGTGGAGCCTTGTCGCGGGCGGCCTGGGCGTACGCCTGCCACTGCGGGAGGCGGTCGCCCACTGTTACCGGGCGATCTTCCTCAACGCGACGCTGCCCGGCGGGATCCTCGGTGACGTGCACCGCGCGGTGCGGCACGGCCGCGACGTCGGTGACGTCGGACGCGGCATCCGGGCGGTGGTGTGGGAACGGATGGCCGGGCAGGTGGTGCTGGTCGCGGTGGCCGCGGTACTGCTGTTCGCCTTCCCGTCGCCGGTGCGCCCGTTCCTGCCGGTGGCGACCGCCGTGGTGGTGGCGGTGCTGCTCGCCGTGGTGCTGGCCGCCCGACTGCTGCCGCAGTCCGGTGCCTCCCGGTGGGCGCGTGCCTTGGGCACCGCAGTCTCCGACGTACGTCTCGGGCTGCTCGGCCGGCGTACCTGGGCGGGGGTGCTGCTCGCCTCCGCGCTGGCGGTCGCCGGGCACCTCGCGACCTTCCTGGTGGCGGCACGCACGGCGGGTTCCACCGCCCCGTTGAGCCTGCTGCTGCCGCTGACCCTGCTGGCCCTGCTCGCGATGGGGGTGCCGGCCAACGTCGCCGGGTTCGGTCCCCGCGAGGGGGTGGCCGCGTGGGCGTTCGCCGCCGCCGGCCTGACCGCCGCCGAGGGGGTGGCCACCGCGACGGTGTACGGCGCCCTGGTGCTCGTCGCGAGCCTGCCCGGAGCCGCCGTGCTACTGGCCCGACGTGTCCGTGTACCCGCCACCGTCTGACGAGGAGACCCATGTCCGAATCACTGCCTGTCGCCACCATCCGGACGCAGGTCACCGTGCCGCTGCGGTTCCCCGACGGTTACACCACCACGGCCCGGCTGTTCACCTTCGACGGGCTGGTCGACGGCCGGGAGCACCTCGCCTTCGCCCTCGGCGACACCGGCGCGGCGGAACACGGCGGTGACGTGCCACTGGTCCGCCCGCACAGCGAATGTCTCACCGGCGACGTGTTCGGCAGCCAGCGCTGCGACTGCGGACCTCAGTTGCGCGAGGCGGTGCAGCGCATCGCCGACGTCGGCGGCTACCTGCTCTACCTGCGCCAGGAGGGCCGGGGCATCGGGCTGTACGCCAAGCTCGACGCGTACGCGTTGCAGGACGCGGGGCTGGACACTTTCGAGGCCAACGTCGCGCTCGGTCACGCGGAGGACGAACGTGACTACACCGTGGCCGCGCAGATGCTCGCCGCGCTCGGTGTCGGGCCGATCGCGGTGCTGAGCAACAACCCGGAGAAGTCCGACCAGTTGGGTCGGCTCGGGATCACCGTGACCGAGCAGGTGCCCACCGGCGTGTTCCTGTCCCCGGCCAACGCCGACTACCTCGCGGCGAAGGCTAGCCGCGCGGCCCGCGCCGCCGACCTCCCCTTCGTCCGGTGACCGACCCGCCCGGGGTGGCCCGGCCTTACGTGCTGCTCAGCTGTGCCACCTCGATCGACGGCTACATCGACGACGCCACCGAGGAGCGGCTGCTGCTGTCCAACGACGCGGATCTCGACCGGGTGGACGAGGTCCGGGCCGGCTGCGACGCGATCCTGGTCGGCGCCGGCACCGTCCGCCGTGACGATCCCCGGTTGCTGGTGCGCTGCGAACGGCGCCGGGCTGCCCGGGTCGCCCGGGGCCTGCCGGCATCGCCGACCCGGGTGACCATGACCGGCTGCGGCGACCTGGCCCCGGACGCCCGGCTGTTCACCGTCGGCGACACCGAGCGGATCGTCTACAGCGCCAGCGGCGCGGTCGAGAAGACCCGGCACCGGCTGGGTGAGGTGGCCACCGTGGTCGACGCCGGTGACCCGGTCGACCTGGTGCGGATGCTGACCGACCTCGCCGGGCGGGGCGTCGGCCGACTGCTGGTGGAGGGTGGCGCGGGCGTGCACGGCCAGTTCCTCGCCGCGGGGCTCGCTGACGAGCTGCACCTGGTGGTGGCCCCGTTCTTCGTGGGTGACCGGCGGGCGCCGCGGTTCGTCGGCGAGGGCAGCTTCCCGTGGCACCCCGGGCGACGGGCGCAGGTGGTGGAGGCGCGCCAGATCGGTGACGTGGTGCTCACCCGCTACGCCCTGTCCGAGCGCTGCGAACCGGCGTAGGGCGCCTGCCGCTCACCGGATACGGCATCTCGGGGTGTCCGGTGCGGCGGCGGGACGCGACCTACCGCATCTCGGGGTGTCCGGGAGGCGGGATAGCGCGACCTACCGCATTGTGCGGTGCCCGGGGGCAGGGAGACGCGACCTACCGCATTGTGCGGTGCCCGGGCAGGCGGGAAGGAGCGGCCTGCCGCATGTCGGGCTAATCCGAGGGACGATCGAGGAACATCAGTCGGGCGCGTTTGTCGGGGAGGTCGATCACCGGGCCGTCGACGAAGCCGGCCCGCCGCAGCCGGGTGATCGCCTTGTCGTTGCGGGCGTCCGGCTCCATCACCAGCCGTAGCCGGCGGGGGTCGGTGAAGACGAAGGCGACGAACTCGGCCAGCAGCGTGCCGGTGAAGCCCGGCTCGGGCCGTACCGGGGTGCCGATCAGCAGGTGACCGCCGTGGTCGCCGGGATGTACCGGGTAGCACTCGCCGACCGGGTCGTGCTCCGGTTCGTAGGTCTGGAACAGCGCCACCGGGTGCCCGTCGCGCAGGGTGAGGTACGCGTGATGGGTGGCCAGCGAGTCCACGTACCGGTAGATCTCGGCGACCCGCTCCCGGTCGGCGTCGCGCATTCCCCAGAACCGGGCCCGCTCCTGACTGACCCACGAGTGGATCACGTCGGCGTCGGCGTCGGGCTCGACCGGCCGGAAGGTGACCACACCGAACCCGGGTACGTGTCGTTCGTAGTGGTGACGGTCAGTCATCGTGCTCCTCGGTCAGCCGATCCCAGTCACCGACGGTCTGGATCAGGTCGCCGCCGACCCACAGCGGCAGCTGGTCGTCGCGGTGCGGCCCGGTGCCGGTGGCGCCGAGCGGCACCACCCAGCGGCTGTCGTCCCGCCGGGCCAGGTCCCATACGTAGCGAGCCGCGGGCCCGCGCAGGCACCGGTCGGTGACGCCGGGGACGCTGGAGGTGGCCAGCACGCAGTCGTGGTCGCCGGAGAGCTGCGGACCCGGCGGCGTCGCCGGGTCGGGCAGCGCCCGCCACGGCGCGAGCCGGTGTCGTTCGCCCCAGCACCCGGTGTCGCCGTCGGCGGCCACCTCAGTCAGGGCCTCGCGGAGCAGGTCGACCCGGTCCAGGCCGGGCAGGTCGGTGTGCAGCAGCGTGTTCACCGCGTACCCGACCCGGGGGAGCAGGGCCAGCCACGGCCGGAACACCTCCGGATAGGCGGGTGGCTCGGCCAGCGCCGCCAGCGCGGGGTGGGCGGCGAGCCGGCGGGTCACGGCGGCCCGCAGGTCGGCGAAGGCGGCGGCGTCGACGCTCTCGGCGGCCATCCGGCGATCCCAGGCCAGCAGACGTTCCCGCAGTCCGGCGGCGGCCGGACCGAGCCCGTCCAGCGTGGCGAGCAGATCCAGCAGCGGCCCGGCGGCGGCCAGGTGGGTGTCGGTGTGCACGGTCGCCAACTGCTCGGCACGCCAGTCGCCGGTGGTGTCCAGCAACTGGCGGATCCGGTCGGCCCGGTACGGCGGCGCGAACTCCACGCCGAGCCCGGCGGCGATGCCACGGTCGTTGGCCATCACCGCCACCTGACCCACCGGGATGCTCGGCAGGTCGTGCCAGCCCTGCCAGGCGTGGCTCGCCTCCCAGCCGGGGACCACCCGCAACCCGTTGTCCGGGTGCCGTCGAGGCACCCGGCCGGCCACCCGGTGCAGCAGCCCGCCGGCGGTGTCGGCCGCGAGCACCACGTTCACCGGCTCCACCCAGCCGTCCAGCGCCGCGTCGACGTCGTGCACGGTGCGGGCCCGCAGCAGCGCCGGCAGGACACCGAATCCCAGCTCACCGAGGACGCGGGGCGGATACCGCAGGCTTACCGTGAGGGCCGGGTCGTCGTCCGGTCCACCGGAGACCAGCGGTCCCCGTTCGGTCTCGATCACCTCGACCTCGACCGGTTCGGCGTCGGCCACCTCGATCGTCTCGACGTGCCGGTGCGCGGGCCGCCACCCGTCCGGCCCGTACGCCTCGACCCGGTCGCCCCGGCGGCGCAGCCGTTCGGCGTACCCGTCCTGGTAGTCGGCCATCGCGTTGGTGATGGCCCAGGCGACCCCGCCGGCATGGCCGAAGTGCGGGATACCCGGAATGCCGGGCACGGCGAATCCGAGCACGTCGTACTCCGGGCAGGCCAGGCGGATCTGCTGGTAGATGCCGGGCGCCTCGATGAACCGGTGCGGATCACCGGCGATCAGGGCGGCGCCGGTGGCGGTGCGGTCGGCGGCGAGCAACCAGCCGTTGCTGCCGGAGGTGACCTGGTTGTCGACGGCGAACAGGCCGGTGGCCTGCGGGCCGAGCCGGCGGGCCACGTGGTCGCGCCAGAGTTTGGTGCCGAAACCCGCGAAGAGCACGTGGTGACCGAGCCAGATCGCCAGCGGCGTCCACGGCTGCCAGGGGCCCGGTCGCAGGCCGGTGGCGGCGAACTCCGGAGCCTGCGCCGCACCGGCGGCCAGCGCGGCGTTGACCCCGTCGACGTAGCGCCCCACCCACTCGGCGGTGGCCGGATCGAGGGCGGCGTGGCAGCGTCGCGCGGTGTCGTCGAGTCGGGCCCGGCGGGCGAAGCTGTCCCAGGCGAGGGCCTCGGCACCGAGGAACGAGGCGGAGGTGCCCTGGGACCGGTGCCGTTCCACCTCGATCTGCCAGGCCCGGTCCAGGGCGGTGACCCGACCCTGGGCGTAGGCAAGCGACGTGTGGTCGTCGGCGCGCAGGTGCGGGATGCCGTAGCCGTCGCGGTAGCGGCGGGCGCTCACCGGGCCACCGTACCGGCTCGGGCGCGGGCGGCCGGAACCACAAGCGGCGTCCCGGTCTCCGGGTCGTCGATGACCCGGCAGGGCAGGCCGAAGACCTCCTCGACCAGCTCGGCGGTGACGATCCGGCGGGGTTCGCCGGCGGCCACCACCCGCCCACCGCGCATCGCGATCAGGTGGGTGGCGTAGCGGGCGGCATGGTTGAGGTCGTGCAGCACCGCGACAAGCGTGCGCCCCTGCTCCTCGTGCAGCCGGGCACACAGGTCGAGGACCTCGATCTGGTGGGCGATGTCGAGGTACGTGGTGGGTTCGTCCAACAGCAGCAGGGGCGTCTGCTGGGCCAGCGCCATGGCCAGCCAGACCCGCTGCCGCTGGCCACCGGAGAGTTCGTCGACCAGCCGGTCGCCGAGGTCGTCGACGCCGGTGGCGGCCATCGACTCGGCGACGATCCGCTCGTCGTCGGGGGACCACTGCCGCAGCAGCCCCTGGTGCGGGTAGCGACCCCGAGCCACCAGCTCGGCCACGCCGATGCCGTCGGGGGCGATCGGCGACTGGGGCAGCAGCCCGAGCGTACGGGCCACGGCGCGGGCGGAGAGCCGGTGAATGTCCGCGCCGTCGAGCAGCACGGCCCCGGCGGCCGGCTTCAGCAGTCGCGACAGCGCCCGCAGCAGGGTGGACTTGCCGCACGCGTTCGGGCCGATGATCACCGTGAAGGAGCGGTCGGGCACGGCAACGGTGAGGTCCTCGGCGACGACACGTCGGTCGTAGGCGAGCCGCAGCCCGCTGCCACCCAGCCGGGAGGTCGACATGCTTGTTGCTCCGTTCTCGGGTGTCGTGGTCGGGGCCGGACCGTCGGCCGGCACGGTCATCGGGGCCGGACCGTCGGCCGGCACGGTGGTCAGGCCCGGTTCGCCGGCCTGGCGGGGCGTCACAGCCGGCCCGCCCGGCGCTCGGTGGCCAGGAGCCAGACCAGATACCCGCCGCCGATCACGCCGGTCACCACGCCGACCGGCAGCTGGCCGGGGAGGGCACGTAGGGCGACCTGATCGGCGACGACGGTGATCAGCGCGCCGATGACCGTCGCAGGCAGCAGGGTGATCCCGGGTGCCCGGGTGAGCCGGCGGGCGAGGTGGGGGGCGGTGAGCGCGACGAACGGCACCGGTCCGGCGGCGGCCGCGGCCAGCGCCACCAGCAGCACGGCCCCGGCGAGCAGCAGCATCCGCATCCGGTGCACGCTCACCCCCAGTCCGCTGGCGGCGTCGTCGCCCAGCTCGGTCATCCGCAGCGCCGGCCCGCAGGCCAGCAGCGCCGGCACCAGCACCGCGAGGGCGGCCAGCAGCGGCACGACATCGGACCAGCCGCGACCGTCCAGGCTGCCGGTGAGCCAGAGCATTGCCCGGGAGGCGCTCATCAGCGGCACCCGGGTCATCAGATAGCCGTTGACGCCGGTGAGGATGGCCGACATGCCGATGCCGACCAGGACCAGCCGGTAGCCGTGTACGCCGCGCCGCCAGGCGACCAGGTAGATGAGCAGGCCGGTGACGACACCGCCGAGGGCCGCGGAGCCGGCGAGGGCGGCGCTGCTGCCGCCGACGGCGACCACGACGAGCGCGCCGGTTGCCGCGCCCTGGGTGAAGCCGAGCACGTCCGGACTGCCCAGCGGGTTGCGTACCAGCGCCTGGAACACCGCTCCGGCCAGGCCGAGCGCGGTGCCCACGGCCAAACCGGTGACCAGTCGGGGTAGCCGCAACTGGGTGACGATGAACTCCTCGGCGGCGCTGCCGCCACCGGTCAACGTGCGCAGCACGTCGGCCGGTGACATCGGGTACTCGCCGTGTCCGACGGCAAGTACGCCGACGCCGAGGGTGAGCAGCAGGCAGACCGTGCCGACGGCGAGGACGCGAGGGTGCAACCGGACGGAGAGCCGGCCGGGCGTACGAATCACGATCATGAGCGGGTCGTCCTCGTCCTGAGCACCAGCGCCAGGAACAGCGGGCCGCCGACCACCGCAGTGACCAGCCCGACCTGGAGTTCACCGGGGCGGCCGAGGACCCGGCCGAGCACGTCGGAGCCGAGCAGCAGCACCGGGGCGAGCAGCGCGCAGTAGGGCAGCAGCCAGCGCAGGTCGGGGCCGGTGAGGGCACGGACCAGGTGCGGCACGAGCAGCCCGACGAAGACGATCGGTCCGCAGGCGGCGGTGGCGGCCCCGCAGAGCAGGGTGATGGCGATGATCACACCGGCTCGGGCCACGGCGGGTCGGGCACCCAGGGCCTGCGCGGCGTCGTCGCCGAGGGCGAGCGCGTTGAGCGGGCGGGCGGCGACCAGCGCGACCAGCAGCCCGACGGCGATGAACGGCAGCACCCGCAGCACCGTGCCGGTGTCGGCGCTGGCCAGTGACCCGACGGTCCAGAAGCGCAGCCGCTCCAGGCCGGCCGCGTCGAGCAGCATCACCGCGCTGACGTACGAGTACAGGGCCGCGTTGAGCGCCGCGCCGGCCAGCGCCAGGCGGGCCGGGGTGGCTGCGCGACCACCACCGACGGCGTACACCCCGACGGTGACGACGGCGGCGCCGAGCAGCGCGAACCACACCTGCCCGGTGCCGCCACCGAGGCCGAACAGGGCGGTGGCGGTGGCGATGGCGGCGGCGGCACCGGCGTTGATACCGAGCAGGCCGGGGTCGGCCAGCGGGTTGCGGGTGAGCGCCTGCATCGCCGCGCCGGCCACGCCGAGTGCGGCGCCGGCCAACAGCCCGAGCAGCGTACGGGGCAGCCGCAGCTCCCGCACGACGGCGTACTCGGCGGCGTCGCGGTCGGTCAGGGCGTGCCAGACCTCGGACGGGGGGATCGGCTTGGCGCCGACGGCCATGCTGAGCACCGCGACCGTGAGCAGGGTCAGCGCGGCCACGAGGAGACCGCTGGCGCGCAGGGCGGTACGGCGGTGCCGGGGTGGTGCGGTCGACCGGGCCGGCGTCTCATATGGTGGCGACTCGATGACGGACAGTGTGAACTCCAGTGTGGTGCGAAACGCCGTCGGGACTTGACAGGAGCCGAGTCTAGGCACGAAGTTAGGTTAGGTTAGCCTAACCCCCGGCTGTCCAAGGTCCGAGACCCTGATCGAAAGACGACACGAATGTCTGAGCACCTCCCCGCCCGTCGCCTCTCCCGCCGAGGGCTGCTCGCCGTCGGCGGTGCCGCCGTGGCCGCCGCACTCGTCGGCTGCGGCCGCGACGATGCCACCGGCACCAACGGCGACAACGCCTCCGGGCCGTGGTCGTTCACCGACGACCGCCCCGAGAAGGTCGCCGCCGATGCTCGGCCGGAACGGGTGGTCGCCTTCACCGGCTCCGCCGCGGCACTTGTCGACTTCGGACTCGGTCGCGAGATCGTCGGCGTCTTCGGTGAGACCAAGAAGGCCGACGGCAGCGTCGAGCCGCAGGCCGGTGACCTGGACGTGGAGAGTGTGGAGATCCTCGGCAACGTCTGGGGCGAGTTCAGTGTCGAGAAGTACGCCGCCCTGCGTCCGGAGCTGCTGGTCACCCACATGTACGACCCGGGCGCCTACTGGTACGTCCCGGACGAGAGCAAGGACCAGATCCTGCCACTGGCGCCGGTGGTGACCATCACCACCGCCCGGGTGCCGATGACCAAGCCGATCGAACGGTACGCCCAGCTCGCCGAGTCCCTCGGTGCCGACCTGTCGGCGCCGAAGGTCACCGACGCCAAGGCCCGGTTCGAGGCCGCCGCCGAGGCGGTACGTGAGGCCGTCGCGGCCAACCCGGGCATCAAGGTGATGGCCGCCTCGGGCAGCCCCGACCTGTTCTACGTCTCCAACCCCAAGATCAGCACCGACCTGATGTACTTCGCCGAACTCGGCGTCGACATCGTGGTGCCGACCAAGCTTGAGGCCGGCGACTACTTCGAGGCGCTCAGCTGGGAGAACGCCGGCAAGTTCCCTGCCGACCTGATCCTGCTCGACAACCGCGGCACCGCCCTGCAACCCACCGACCTGGCCGCCAAGCCCACCTGGAAGCAGCTGCCCGCCGTGCAGGCCGGGCAGGTCACGCCATGGGACGCGGTGCCACGCTTCTCGTACGCCGGCGCGGCTCCGCTGCTGGAGAACCTCGCCAAGGCGATCCGGGGAGCGAAGAAGCTCACCTGACGCCGCCGGGCCGGCCGGCCGCGATCGACCACCGCCCCGGCCGCCCCGCCGCCACCCTCCCAGGACCGAACCGCCCGCCGCCCACCTGCCGTGCGGCGGGTTCCGGCTGCCCGAAAATCGAACCGCCGAGCGTGGAGGACACCCCCATGACCCTGCCGGTGCACACCGCCGAGGCAACGCCGACCCACCCGGAGCCCGGACCCACACCAGCCCGGGCACACCTGCTCAGCGACGAGACAGTCGAGCAGTACCGCCGGGCAGTGGCCGCCGGCACCGCCCGGGTGGCCCGTCGGATCGCCGAGGTGACCGGACCCTTCACCGGCGTACGCCCGGACGAACTCGCCCCCCAGGTGGAGGCGATCGACCTGGACCGGCCGCTGGGCGACACCACCGCCGCGCTCGACGAGTTGGAGGACGTCTACCTGCGCGACGCGGTCTGGTTCCACCATCCTCGCTACCTGGCCCACCTCAACTGCCCGGTGGTGATCCCGGCGCTGCTCGGCGAGGCGGTCCTCAGCGCGGTCAACTCCTCGATGGACACCTGGGACCAGAGCGCCGGTGGCACCTTGATCGAACGCCGACTCATCGAGTGGACCGCCGACCGGATCGGTCTCGGCCCGGCCGCCGACGGGGTGTTCACCAGCGGCGGCACCCAGTCCAACCTGCACGCCCTGCTGCTGGCGCGCGAGGAGGCGCTGGCCGCCGCGACGCCTGCCGACCGGCGGATCCTGCTGCCCCAGCTGCGGATCATCGCCTCGTCGGCCGGTCACTTCAGCGTGCAGAAGGCGGCCAAGCTGCTCGGCCTGGCACCGGACGCGGTCGTGGTGGTGGAGACCGGCCCCGACCGGCGGATGCGGCCCGGCGCGGTCCGGCACGAAATCGCCCGCTGCCGGCGCGCCGGCCTGACCGTCATGGCGGTGGTGGCCACCGCCGGCACCACCGACTTCGGCACCATCGACCCGCTCGACGAGATCGCCGAGGTGTGCGCCACGGCCGGCGTGTGGCTGCACGTCGACGCCGCGTACGGCTGCGGGCTGCTGGTCTCGCCCACCCGCCGACACCTGCTCGACGGCATCGAACGCGCCGACTCGGTGACGGTCGACTACCACAAGTCCTTCTTCCAGCCGGTCAGCTCCAGCGCACTTGTGGTCCGCGACCGGCGGACCCTGCGGCACGCCACCTGGCACGCCGACTACCTCAACCCGGCCCGGATGGCCGCCCAGCGCATCCCCAACCAGGTCGACAAGAGCCTGCAGACCACCCGCCGGTTCGACGCGCTCAAGCTCTGGCTGACCCTGCGGGTGATGGGGCCCGACGCCGTCGGTGAACTCTTCGACGAGGTCTGCGACCGGGCCGCGCAGGCGTGGAAGCTGGTCGCCGCGGACCCGCGCTTCGAGGTGCTGACCCGGTCACAACTGAGCACCGTGGTGTTCCGCTGGCGACCCACCGGACCGGGCCGGGACCTGGCCGACGCGGCCAACCTGCGGGCCCGCGAGGCGTTGGCCGCCTCCGGTCTCGCCGTGGTCGCCGGCACCCGGGTCGACGGCCGCCAGTATCTCAAGTTCACCGTTCTCAACCCGGCGACCACCGCCGAGGACGTCGCCTACGTGCTGGACCTGATCGCCGAGCACGCCGGCCGCCACGTGCACGAACACGCCGGAGCGCCCGCCGACCTGACCTGCCCGGTCGGCTGACCATGCCACCTGCCAACCCGAGCCTGGAGGGCCGGATGGAAAGCCACGATTTCATCGGGATCGGCCTCGGGCCGTACAACCTCGGCCTGGCCTGCCTGACCGCACCCATCGCCGACCTCGACGGGCTGTTCCTGGAGGCCCGCGACGACGTCTCCTGGCACCCCGGCATGCTGCTGGAGTCGTCCCGGTTGCAGACGCCGTTCCTGGCCGACCTGGTCACCCTCGCCGACCCCACCTCACCCTTCTCCTTCCTCAGCTACCTCAAGGAGATCGGCCGGCTCTACCCCTTCTACATCCGGGAGAACTTCTTCCCGCTGCGGGTGGAGTACGACGCCTACTGCCGCTGGGCCGCCGCGAAGCTGCCCAACCTGCGGTTCGGACACCAGGTCACCGCCGTCGAGCACGACCCCACCGACGACCGGTACGTGGTGACCGCCACCGTCGACGGCGCCACCGTCACCCACCGGGCCCGGCACCTGGTGCTCGGCACCGGCACCCCGCCCCACCTGCCGGACACCTGCGCCGGCCCGACCTCCGACGCGGTGCACAACTCGCGGTATCTGGAACACCGGGACGCGTTGCGGGCCAAGCGGAGCATCACCATCGTCGGCAGTGGGCAGAGCGCCGCCGAGATCTACCACGACCTGCTCGGCGACATCGGCACCCACGGTTACCAGCTGAACTGGGTGACCCGCTCGCCCCGTTTCTTCCCGCTGGAGTACACCAAGCTCACGCTGGAGATGACCTCGCCGGACTACGTGGACTACTTCCACGCGCTGCCCGAGCCCACCCGGTACCGGCTGGAGGCCGAGCAGAAGGGACTGTTCAAGGGCATCTCCGCCGACCTGGTCAACGACATCTACGACCTGCTCTACGCCTCCAGCGTCGACGGCCCGGTGAACACCCGCCTGCTTACCAACACCGAGCTGACCGAGGTCACCCACGACGAGAGCACCGGCGTACACACCCTCCGGCTGCGCCACGTCGAGCAGGAACGGGACTTCACCCTGGACACCGAGGGGCTGTTGCTGGCCACCGGCTACCGGTACGAGGTGCCGGCGTTCCTGGAGCCGATCCGGCACCGGCTCCGCTTCGACGACCACGGGCGGCTCGACGTGGCCCGCAACTACAGTGTGGACTCCACCGGGCGCGGCGTGTTCCTTCAGAACGGCGGCACCCACACGCACAGCATCACCTCGCCCGACCTCGGCATGGGCCCGTACCGCAACAGCTGGATCATCCGGGAGCTGCTCGGCCGCGAGCCGTACCCGATCGAGAAGTCGATCGCGTTCCAGGACTTCGGGGTGACCGGGTGACCCACCTCGTCTACACCCGTCACGATCGGCGACTCGGCGAGTTCGCCCTGCGTACGCTCGACGTTGCCGCCGACGCGCCGGTGCTGCACCGGTGGGTGACCCACCCCAAGGCGGCGTTCTGGCTGATGCAGGACGCCGACGTCGACGCCGTGGCCGCCGAGTACCGACGCATCGCCGAGCACCCGCACCACGAGGCGTACCTCGGCCTGTGGCGCACCGAGCCGGCGTTCCTCGCCGAACGGTACGACCCGGCACACGTCGAGTTGGTCGGCCTGCACGACGCGCGGCCCGGCGACGTGGGGATGCACTTCCTCTGCGCGCCCACCGACACCCCCGTCTCCGGCTTCACCCGGGCCGTCATCACCACCGTGCTGGCCTGGCTCTTCGCCGACCCCGCCACGGAACGGGTCGTGGTCGAGCCGGACGTGCGCAACACCGCCGTGCACGCGCTCAACGCGGCGGTCGGCTTCGAGGTGGTCGGACCGGTCACCAAGCCGGAGAAGACGGCCCTGCTGAGCATCTGCACCCGGCAGCGGTTCCTGGCCGCCACCCGAAACGAAGGAGTACCGGCATGACCACGCCCGACCCGGTCGCCCACCTGCGCCCACAGACCTGGGAGCGGGCCAACCGTCTGCTGGTGCGCAAGGCGCTCGCCGAATTCACCCACGAGCGCCTGCTTGCCCCTGAATCGGACGGCCCGGCTGCCGCCGACGCCACCGGCCGCCGCTGGTACGCCGTCACCGCCGCCTCCGGCGCGGTCCGGTACCGGTTCGCGGCCCGGGTGATGACCCTGGAGCACTGGGACATCGACCCGGAGAGCATCATCCGGCACCGGAACGGCGAGCAGTTGCCACTGGACGCGGTCGACCTCTGCCTCGACCTGCGCGACGCCCTCGGCCTCACCGACCGGATCCTGCCGGTCTACCTCGAGGAGATCACTTCCACCCTCGCCGGTCTGGCGTACAAGCTGGACCGGGCGCTGCCCAGCGCGGCGAAGCTGGTGGAGGCCGACTTCCAGACCATCGAGACGTCGATGACCGAGGGCCACCCCTGCTTCGTGGCCAACAACGGGCGGCTCGGCTTCGGTGTCGACGAGTACCACAGGTACGCCCCCGAGGCCGCCCATCCGGTACGGCTGATCTGGCTCGCCGCCCACCGCGACCACGCCACCTTCACCAGCGCCGTCGATCTGGACCAGGAGACGCTGTTGCGCACCGAGCTGGGTGAGGCGACCCTCGCCCGGTTCGCCGCGACCATTACCGAACTGGGCCTGGACCTCGCCGACTACCACCTCATCCCGGTGCACCCCTGGCAGTGGTGGAACAAGCTGTCGGTCACCTTCGCCGGCGAGGTGGCGCGGCGCCGGCTGGTCTGCCTCGGTGAAGGCCCCGACGAGTACCTCGCCCAGCAGTCCATCCGCACCTTCTTCAACGTCAGCCACCCCGAGCGGCACTACGTCAAGACCGCGCTGTCGGTACTGAACATGGGCTTCATGCGGGGCCTGTCGGCTGCGTACATGGAGGCCACCCCGGCCATCAACGACTGGTTGGCCGACCTGATCGACGGCGACGAGATGTTCCGGGCCACCGGTCTGACGATCATCCGGGAGCGGGCCGCCGTCGGCTACCGGCACCGCCAGTACGAGGCGGCCACCGACCGCTACTCGCCGTACCGCAAGATGCTTGCCGCGCTCTGGCGGGAGAGCCCGGTCCCCGACCTGGCTCCCGGCCAGCGACTCGCCACCATGGCGTCGCTGCTGCACGTCGACGCCGACGGGCGGTCGTTCGCCGCCGAGCTGATCGCCGCCTCCGGGCTGGCGCCGGCGGTGTGGCTGCGCCGCTACCTGAACGCCTACCTGATCCCGCTGCTGCACGCCTTCTACGCCTACGACCTGGCGTTCATGCCGCACGGCGAGAACGTCATCCTGGTGCTCCGCGACGGGGTCGTCGAGCGGGCGATCTTCAAGGACATCGCCGAGGAGATCGTGGTGATGAGC
This sequence comes from Micromonospora sp. NPDC000442, assembly GCF_042898635.1. Classification (NCBI taxonomy): domain Bacteria; kingdom Bacillati; phylum Actinomycetota; class Actinomycetes; order Micromonosporales; family Micromonosporaceae; genus Micromonospora; species Micromonospora sp. NPDC000442. The sequence goes on from NZ_JBIAYZ010000006.1 coordinate 256,869, forward strand.
GCCGAAGCCCCGCTGCCCCCGGCGGTGGAGCGGATCCGGGCCGACATTCCGGAGGACATGAAGCTGCTGTCGATCTTCACCGACGTCTTCGACTGCTTCTTCCGCTTCCTCGGGTCGACGCTTGCCGATCAGGGCGTGATCGGCGAGGAGGAGTTCTGGCGGACCGTGGCCGACTGCGCCACCGAGTACGCCGGCCGGGTGCCCCACCTGGCCGACCGGCTGGCCCGCTACGACCTGTTCGCCCCGGAGTTCGCGCTGTCCTGCCTCAACCGGCTGCAACTGCGCGACAACCAGCAGATGGTCGACCTGGCCGACCCGTCCGCCGCCCTGCAACTGGTCGGTGCCCTGACCAACCCGATCGCCCGGTTCGCGACGTCCTGACCGTCGGTGCCCCGACCGCCGTCGCCGATCGGGACCGTCGACGGTCGTCCGTCGGGCAGCGGCGGGTCAGCCGGGGCGTGGGCCGAGCTGGTCGATGGTGTAGCCGTCGGGGTAGGTCCGCGTGCTGATCACCCCGTCGGCGAACAGCGGCTCGGTGCGTGGCCGGCCGATGTGGCGCAGCAGCCACGCCCGCACGCGCAGCCCGGCGTGCAGACCGGCCCGTACCGGCCAGGCCGGGGCGGCGACCCTGGTGGCCGCGCGCAGCCGGTCGTCGTACAGCGCGGCGACCAGGGCGTCGCCGACGGGAGCAAGCGGGCGGGGCAGCCGGCCGAGCAGCAGCTCCCGGGTGGCCCGCTCGATCGCCGCCGCGCCGTCGTTGGGGCGCAGGTGCGCCGCGTCGTACGCGTCGAACCAGGCGGCGAACTCCGGATAGGTCTCCGGGATGTCGGTGATCCCCATCCGGCGGCCAAGTTCCCGGTAGAAGGCGTGGGTGGCGTGCCGTTCGTGACAGCAGGTACGACGCCAGCCGTACCGGTCTATCCACCGGTTCGGGACCACCACCAGGCAGCCGAGCACGTACCGGTAGTGGTCGTTGCCGATGCCGTACGGGCGGTGTATCTGGTTGACCCGACGCAACGCGGAGCGCCCACGCGGATGGTCGAAGCCGTTGAGCATCATCTCGTACATCAGCAGGCCGGTGTCGTCGATGCGCTTGCGGGTCCGCCGGGTCAACTCGCCGGTGGCGGTGTGCACGGCGGCGATCTCCGGGATCGAGAAGGAGCGGTTGAACGCCAGGTTGAGCCCGAGTCTCAACTCCCAGCAGAACTCGTGGCGCAGCATCGTCTGGTAGATCGCCAGGTGGTCACGCTCGGGGTCGAGCGAACGGATGTGCGCCAGGTTGGCGTGACGGTCTCGCACCGGCGGCTCCTCCACGGTCGTCGACTGTCGGTCCGGCTGGCTGGCCGGGCTGGCCGGCCCGTCCTGGCTGGTCCGGGCCGGGCGGCTGGGCTGCTCGTGCGGCGTTCCGCCGGCCAGCTCAGGCCGCGGCCAACTCGGTCAGGTCACGGTCGAGCAGCTCGGCCAGCAGGGCGTGCCGGCCGGGGTCGTTGTCCGGCGTGATGCCCCGACTCGGCATCTCCACGGTCATCAGCAGGTGCAGGTGCATCCGGTACAGCGCGAGCCGGCGGCGGGCGCCGTCGTCGAAGACCAGCGGTACGCCGGTGGCCTCGGCGTACCCGCGCAGGAACGGGTGCGTCGGTTCGTCCTCGGCGCGGCGGAAGAGCAGCGGAGAGACCAGATCGAGCAGCGGATCGCCGTAGAGGAACCGTTCGCCGTCGACCAGGCCACACATCCGGTACGCACCGTCGGCGGCGGCGGCGAGCACGTTGCCGTCCTAGCAGTCGAAGTGCAGCAGCGCCGGCCGGCGTACCGTGTCGAGCAACTCGCCGTGCCGGGCCACCAGTGCCCGGAACCGCTCCGGCGGCACGGGCAGCGCCACCGCCCAGTCGGCCGCGTCGGCGAGCAGGTCGTCGATGATCGCCGCGAACGCGGCCGACCAGGTCGGTCCGCCGGTACGGCCGGCGTCGTAGCCGAACCGGTCGCCGGTGATCCGGTGCAGGGCGGCCGTCGCCGCGCCCAGGTCGGCGCGGACCGGGCCGTCGTCACCGTCCAGGTCGGGCAGGGCCCGGCCGGGCAGCCGGCCGGTGACCAGCCACTCACCGAGCCGTCGATCGCGGCCGTGGTGCAGCACCGGCGGCACCGGCACCTGCGGTGCCCGCTCGGCCACCAGCCGGAAGTAGCGGGCCTCGGCGGCGAGCAGATCGGCCTCGTAACGCAGCAGCCGGGCGGTCGGCGGCGGGGCGACCTTGAGCACGACGTCCCGACCGTCGTCGAGGCGGGCCCACCACACCGCGGCGAAGCCCCCGCCGGACAGCGGCCCGCAGTCGGTCACCCGCCGATCCGGGCCGAAGGACGATCGTACGAAGTCGACCACGTCGTCGGGGGAGAGGACCCGTTGCGTTGGACTGACCGGTGCCACCCGGACAGCGTAGGGGGCTGCCCGTCCGCTGTCCGTCCCGTCCGCCCGCCGCTGATCGAGGTAGTCCCCGACGACGGTCAGTGGCGTGATTCGGTCGACGGGTCCGGCGCGTACTCGAGCACGACCCCCTTCAGGTAGCGCGGGGTCGTGGGAAGATCTGCCGCGCCCACCGCGAACATCAGCGGGCTGCCCGGGCCGCTGTCGAGCCCGTGCAGGCTCATGCCGACCGCGTCCGGCGGTTGCGGCGCCGGGACGCCGGTCCAGGCGCCTTTGCCGTACGTGACGAGCGAAGCGCTCGGCGCCGGTGAATTGTCGATCAGCCACGGTTGTCCGGCCAGGTCGGTGACCACGTCGGGCAGTGCGCCACCTTGGGCGTACCTGAGCAGTTCGAACGATCCACCGCCGCCGCGCACGGTCAACCCGCCGTCGCCGACCGCCCACAGGTCGCTCGACGAGCGACCGGCGAGCGCTCCGAACGAGGACTCGTCGTCATTCATGCCCACCTGGACCGTGCGCCAGCCGGAGCCGTTCCAGTGAAAGAGCAACGGGCCCTTGAATCCCTGCCACGCGCCGTTGCCGGCGGCCCAGACATCATTCGGCCCGAAGGCCTTGATGGCGGTGAAGGTGCAGAAGTTCGGCATTCCGCCGAAGGATGTGCCGCCGGTGCGGCATTCGGCGGGCGGCTGGTGCGACCGCCAGGATCGTCCGTCCCACTGCTTGATGATCACATCGTTGAGGTCATTGCCCACCAACCAGGTCTGTCCGCCGAGGACGGTAAGTCCGGTGATCAGTGCGTGGCTTTCGCCGTCGCCCCGCGCGAACGGCACCTCGCGCCAGGCGCTCCCGTCGTAGTGCAGGACGTGCGTCACCTGATCCTCCGGAGTGGCGGCGGCCGTGCTGCCGACTGCCCAGACATTCCGGGGCGAGTCGGCGGCGACGAGGTCGAGACGACCGCGCCACGAGATCGCCGGCAGCGGCGCGCGTGCCCAGTTCCCTCCGTCCCACCGAAGGATCAACGGCGTACCGGTGTCGTTGGGCTGTTCGGGCGAGTAGGCCTCGCTGCCGACGGCCCACGCGTGCTTGGCGTCCACCGCCACCACGTCCCACAGCACGCTTGTCGGCCCGGCCAGTTCCGGCAGCGCGGCCAGCCGCCAGCTCGGTGCCGGCGCGTCGGTCCCGACGGCTCCTGGTGAACTGTCGGCGGTTGTCACGGAGGGGGCCGAGGTGTTCGTACCGGCCGATCCGCCGGTGCACCCCGACGCCAGCAGGACAGCGGCCATCGGCACGGCAAGCTTGCGCATGGCACCGATGATCGCATCGCGATGCCACCGACGTTTGGCGATCGACGTTCGCCCCGATAATCGCGGTGACGTCGGTGGTCGATCCCGCGACAATGACCGCCGTGGAGGGGATCGAGGTCGTTGTCGCCCATCAGGAGCGGGCGACCTTGCGCGTCGGTGACGTGTTCCTGAAGATCGACGCTGATCAGACCCGCACCGATGTCGAGGTCGAAGCGATGGCCATCGCCCCGATCCCGACACCGGAGGTCCTGTGGCGCAAGCCGCCCGTGCTCGCGCTGGCCGCTCTCCCGGGGAAGGCACTCGGGCGTCTCGGCGAGCCGTCGTCGGCATCGTCGGCAGCGTGGGCTGCGGCGGGGGCCGCCGTACGGAGGCTGCACGAGGCGCCGCTGCCGCCATGGCCCGGTCGAAGCCCCGACGAGTTGGCGTCCCGCCTCGACGGCGAGTGCGAGTGGCTGCTCACGAACGGCGTCCTTCCCGCCGACGTGGTCACCCGCAACCGCCGGGTTGCCGAGGCTGCGCTGCGGCCGTGGACACCGGTGTTCGCCCATGGCGACCTGCAGATCACCCACGTCTTCGTCGACGGTGACGAGATCACCGGCGTGGTCGACTGGTCCGAAGCGGGCCCCGGCGATGCCCTCTACGACCTGGCGATTCTGACGCTCGGACACGAGGAACACCTGGACGACGTCGTGGCCGGCTACGGCACCGACGTCGACCTCGACATGATCCGAGCGTGGTGGTCGCTGCGGAGTCTGCTGGCGAGCCGCTGGCTGGTCGAGCACGGCTTCGACCCGTCCGCACCGGGCTGCGAGTTCGACGTGCTGAGATCCCAGATGTAATCAGCCCGCCTCTCGCGACCGCGTCGACGCGCCGAAGGTCACCCGTTGGACGCTGCCGACCTGACCGGGCTGCTCGTTCTGGTCAACCCCGGACATCCCCGAGTGCTTCGGAGATCATTCGATGCCCCTGGGCCTCAAATGCCTCGTCGCCAACTCGGTACGCCCACGCAGCGGTGCCGATCGCCTCGCGGACCCGGGTGCGGTGCCACGCGTCCGGTTCGCGGGGATCAGGCCCGTACCCGTCGAGAAAGGCCGCCTCGAGCCTCGGATCGCGACGGAAATCCTGGGCGGCCAGCCGGCCGAGGTCGGTGAAAGCGGGGCGCATCGCCGCGCGACCGAAGTCGATGACGCCCACGACGCCGTCGTGGACCAGCCAGTTGCGGGGCTGCCAGTCACCGTGCGTGGGTACGAGGTGGGCCGGCGGGGTCGGCCACGAGGTGATCTCGGCCCGAAGCCGCCGCACGGTGTGCGCGGGGATCCGATGTGGTCGGCACAGCCAGGCCAGCGACTTCTCGTTCTCGCGTCTCTCGTGGTCATCGTCGGTGACGGCGACCTGGGCGTGCAACAGTGCCAGCAGCTCGCCGGCCTGCCGGTAGATGTGCGGGTCATCGGTGTGCACACTGCCGAGCACCAGCTGACCGGGCAGGTAACGGGTGACGAGCAGCTTCGCGTCCGCGTCGCCGCTTACCAGAGTCGGCGCACGACCCCGATCCGTCCAGGGACGCAACCAGTTGGCATGGGCGTCGAGTTCGCGTCGGATGCCGTGATCGTCATCGCCGCCGGCCTTGACGATGAATCGCGAACCGGCGCAGGACACCTCGAGGACGGTGGTGGCCACCAACCCCCAGCTGTGGTCCGCCTCGACGGTCGCGCCCGGAAGCCACCGTCGCAGCAGCGCCTGCTGCCGCGGCGTGAGGTTTCCGAGCGCGGACGCCACGGCGGAAAGGATACGAGTTGGCCGTGGGAACGGTCAGACGTCGCCGGGCCGGGTTCCTTGCGCGACCGTCAGCGCGGTCCATGACACGGGCGGCAGTTCGACGGTGAGCAGGCCGTCGGAGAGCCGCGCGGTGTCGTTGGTCCGCAGCCCCACCCGGTGCGGGTCGCGCAGGTCGTTGGCGGCACGCACGTCGGTGTCCCAGATTCCCCGGGCCGAGACGGCACCGGTGGGCTGGAAGGCGCCGACGTCGATCGTCACGGTGGTGGCCTCGGTGAGGTGCCGATTCTGCAGGAACACCGACAGCGCGGTGCCGTCGTTGGTCGCGGCCGCGGCCACCACCGGCACTGAGCCGAAGGTCGCGGTGGTCGTCTCGTCGGCGTCGGCCAGCACCCGCAGCGCGTCGCCCCGGGCGGCGTGCGAGGTCACCGAGAACGGGAAGAACGTGGTCTGCCGCCAGGCCGGACCGCCCGGCTCGGTCATGATCGGCGCGATCACGTTGACGAGCTGCGCGAGGTTCGCCGAGGTGACCCGGTCGGCGTGGTTGAGCAGGGAGATCAGCAGACCGCCGAGGACCACGGCGTCCGCGACGGTGTACCGGTCCTCCAGCAGGCGCGGCGCGACCGGCCACTCGTCGATGGTGAACGTGCGGGCCTGCTCCTGCCACCGGCTCATGTACCAGATGTTCCACTCGTCGAACGCGAGGTCCACCCGCTTGGACGACCGCTTGACGGTGCGTACGTGGTCGACGGTCGCGACCACCGACTCGATGTAGGTGTCCATGTCGATCCCGGAGGCGAGGAAGCTCGCGAGATCACCGTCGTGCTCCTGGTAGTACGCGTGGCAGGAGATGTAGTCGACGTCGTCGTAGGCGTGGGTCAGCACGACGCGTTCCCACTCACCGAAGGTCGGCATGCCACGGCCGGACGATCCGCAGGCGACCAGCTCCAGGTCCCGGTCCACCTGTCGCATCGCCTTCGCCGTCATCGCCGCGAGCTTGCCGTAGTCGGTGGCGTCGCGGTGGCCGAGCTGCCAGGGGCCGTCCATCTCGTTGCCGAGGCACCACATGGCGATGCCGAACGGCTCCTTGCGGCCGTTGGCGGCCCGTTGCTCGGCACGGGCGGTGCCGGCCGGCAGGTTCGTGTACTCCAGCAGCTCGACGGCCTCCTTCGGGCCTCGGGTGCCGAGGTTCACGGCCAACATCAGCTCGCTGCCCACCAGGTCGAGCCAGTGTTGGAACTCGTGCAGGCCGACCTGGTTGGTCTCGGTGGAGTGCCAGGCGAGATCGAGCCGGCGCGGCCGCTCGGCCGCCGGCCCGACACCGTCCTCCCAGTTGTAGCCGGAGACGAAGTTGCCGCCCGGGTACCGAACCGTGCTCACCCCGAGCTCCTTGACCAGCTCGATCACGTCGCGCCGGAACCCGTCCGGACCGGCGCTCGGATGCCCGGGCTCATGGATGCCGTCGTAGATGTGGCGACCGAGATGCTCGACGAAACCGCCGAAGAGTCGGCGACGGACCGGGCCGATGGTGAAGGCCGGGTTGATGGTGAGGTGCGCGCGGGGCATGGGGCTCCTTACGATGATCACTCACGATAACGTTTTCGGCGACGGTAGACGAGCCCTCGGCGGGCCGCTGGCGTCGCGCGGGCAGCCAGCATCGGCGCCGGTGGCAGGGGCCCGCAGACCTGCCTCACCTCGGGGCGGGGCCGGCGCTGTCCCGACGGATCAGTTCGGCGGCGAGCGACTCGACCCGAGGGCTGGCGGCGCCCGGGTCGAGCGCCAGGGCCATCGCCCGCACGCCCATCTCCACAAGTGGCAGTCGGACCGTGGTCAGTGCCGGTGTGACGTCGCGGGCCATCGGCATGTCGTCGAAGCCGAAGACGCTTACCTGCTGCGGCACCGGCACCGCGCGGGCGCGCAGCAGCGCCAGCGCCCCGATGGCCATCGAGTCGTTGAGCGCCGCGATCGCGGTCAGGCCGGGCTCCGCGTCGAGCAGCCCAGCGGTGGCCTCGGCACCGCCGTCGCGGTCGAAGTCGACGTACCGGATGCGGTGTTCCGGCAGGTCCCGGCCGTGTTCGGCGAGTGCCGCGCGTAACCCGGTGAGCCGGTCGGTGATGGTGGTCAGCACGCGGGGCCCGGCCACCACGCCGATGTGTTCGTGGCCGAGGCGGCACAGCTCTTGACCGAGGAGTTCGCCACCGCCCCGGTTGTCCGGCATCACCGCGTCACCGGAGTGCTCGTGGCGACCGATCACCGCGACCCGGCCACCGGTGGCCTCGTACGCGGCGAGCTTGCCGTTGAGCAACCGGGTGAAGTCGGCGTCGTGGTACCCGGAGCCGGCCAGGACGATGGCGGCGACCTGCTGACCCCGCAGCAGCTCGACGTACTCCAACTCCCGCTCCGGGTCGCGGTAGCTGTTGCAGATCATCAACAGTCGGCCCTGGTCGGTGGCGACCCGTTGCAGACCCCGGGTGATCTCCGAGAAGTACGGGTCGGAGACGTCGTGCACGATCACCCCGACGGCGCCGCGGTGCGACCGGGCCAGCAGTTGGGCGTGGGCGTTGGGCACGTACTGCAACTCGGCGACGGCCCGCAGCACCCGCTCGCGCAGTTCCTCGGTGACCGGCTTGCTGCTGCCGTTGATCACGCGGGAGGCGGTGGCGGGTGAGACACCGGCCCGTCGGGCCACATCGGACAGCGTCGCCACACCCGCCCCCTCACGCGTCGCGCCGGCCGCTGTCGCGGCGACCAGCGACACCGTACCGCAGTGCGGGTCCTTTTCCAGGGCGTGGTTAGCGCAGGTCAAGGCCGCAGGTCCGGCCCGCCCCGCCCGGTGTCCGCCGGCGGTCGGGGACGGTGCCCCGGGCGAGGAGATGGGCGCTCGCCGCGACCAGGGCCGCCTCCCCTCGGTAGACGCGGGCGAGCCGCAGCGCCGCGGTGTAGACGGTCTCCGCCATCGGCCCGTGCGCGGCCGCCTCGGCCGCGATCCAGGCTGGTCCCTCGATGCCGTCGACGGCCAGCTCGGCCAACCCGGCGGTACGGCATTCGTCGAGGAGTTCCTCGACCCGGTGGAAGTAGGCGTGGGTGAAACCGAGACGCGCGTCGTTCCGGCCGTCGGTGCGCAGCATCGCGGCTTCCTCGACCATCCGGTCGTCGAGCCGTCCGGTGGCGGCGAAGTCGAGCGGCCCGGCGAATCGTGAGATCGCGGCGGCGAGGACGCGACCGCCGGGCCGCGTGACGCGGAGTGCCTCCGCCAGGGCCCGGCACCGGTCGGCGCGCTGCGGCAGGTGGTACAGCGGCCCCAGCAGCAGGGTGGCGTCGTAGCTGTCGTCGTCCTCGGGCAGCGCGCGGGCGTCGGCGACCTCCGCGTCGACCGTGGGGTGGCCGGCGCGGGCCTGGGCGACGTGCGCGGGCACCAGATCGAGCAGGCGTACCTGGTAGCCGAGGCTGACGAGGGCCCGGGCGTACTCACCGGGCCCTCCGCCGACGTCCAGGATCCGGGCGGGCGGTGCGGGCAGGTACGCGCGCAGCAGTTCCAACGTCCGGGTCCGCTCCAGCCGGGCCTGTGGCCGTGCGGCGAGCCGCAGGTCCTCGCGGTACCGGTCGGTGTAGTACGCGACGATCTCGTCGGACTGGTCATCCATCCAGCGATGGTCCTCGTTTGAGTGGCGAGGTGGCCAGCGCTTTGTTCGTGCAGTCGTCCCCCGGCCACGGCGTGCACCGCCGAAATTTCCGCCGTCGGGCAAGCCCTTGCCTGGCCGTGAACGCACGGCCTAATCTGTGCAGGAAAGCGCTTACCTGACCGGTGCGAGCGCCTACGACGGGAAGGACCCCCATGACCCGCAGGTCGATCGGCATCATCGTGAACGGCGTCACCGGCCGGATGGGATACCGGCAGCATCTGGTGCGCTCCCTGCTGGCCATCCGTTCCGCCGGCGGTGTGCCGCTGACCGACGGCACCACCGTCTGGCCGCATCTCGTCCTCGTCGGCCGCAGCGAGGCCAAACTGCGCGAGATCGCCGAACGACACGGCCTGGACGACTGGACCACCGACCTGACCGCCGCCCTGACTCGCGACGACATCCAGATCTACTTCGACGCACAGGTGACCCAGCAGCGGGAGAAGGCCATCCGGCAGGCCATCGAGGCCGGCAAGCACGTCTACACCGAGAAGCCCCTCGCGGAGGACACCGCCGCCGCCCTGGACCTGGCCCGCGCCGCCCGGGCGGCCGGCGTACGCACCGGTGTGGTGCAGGACAAGCTCTTCCTACCGGGGCTACGCAAGCTCAAGCGACTGCTCGACGGCGGCTTCTTCGGCCAGGTGCTGTCGGTACGCGGCGAGTTCGGCTACTGGGTCTTCGAGGGCGACTGGCAGCCCGCGCAACGCCCGTCGTGGAACTACCGGGCCGCCGACGGCGGCGGCATCGTGGTGGACATGTTCCCGCACTGGCACTACGTGCTCGCGGAGCTGTTCGGTGAGGTACGCGCCGTCTCCGCCACCATCGCCACCCACATCCCCCGTCGGGTCGACGAGGCCGGGCGGCCCTACGAGGCCACCGCCGACGACGCCGCCTACGGCATCTTCGAGCTGGAGGGCGGCGTCGTCGCCCAGCTCAACTCGTCCTGGTGCGTCCGGGTGCACCGCGACGAACTGGTCGAGTTCCAGGTCGACGGCACCGAGGGCAGCGCGGTGGCCGGGCTGCGGCGCTGCCGGGTGCAGCACCGGGCGGTCACCCCGAAGCCGGTGTGGAACCCTGACCTGCCCGCCACCGAGGACTTCCGTTCGCAGTGGACGGAGGTGCCGGACAACGAGGACTTCGACAACGGATTCAAGGTGCAGTGGGAGGCGTTCCTGCGGCACGTCGCCACCGGTGAGCCGTTCCCGTGGGACTTCCTGGCCGGCGCCCGTGGCGTGCAACTGGCCGAGCTAGGCCTGCTGTCGGCCCGTGCGGGGCGCCGCGTCGAGGTGCCGGAGCTGGCCCTGTGAGCGAGCGAAGCGAGCGAACCAGCAGGCTCGGTAGCGCGGCGCCTCGCGCCGTCGGCGCGCGGAGCGAGGCGGCGGCGTGAGCGGCACCGAGGTGGCCCTGCCCGGCGGCCGGCGGCTACGGCTGTCCGGCGGCACCGGACATCCCCGCCCCGACGGCCCGCCGAACTGCCGCATCGCGTACGCCGCCGCGCACGTGGTGGCCGACCCCGCCGCCGACAACACGCCGGGCACCCCGGCGGCTCTGGCCTGGGACCGTACCCTCGCCTTCCGCCGGCACCTGTGGTCCTACGGCCTGGGGGTGGCCGAGGCGATGGACACCGCGCAGCGCGGCATGGGCTTGGACTACCCGGCCACCCGGGAGCTGATCCGCCGCAGCGCGGCGGAGGCCCGGTCCGCCGGTGGGCGGATCGTCGCCGGGGCCACCACCGACCAGTTGCCGCCCGGCCCGGCGACGCTCACCGAGGTCACTGCGGCCTACCGTGAGCAGCTCGACGACGTGCAGGCCGCCGGGGCGGTGCCGGTACTGATGTGCAGCCGGCACCTGGCCGCCGCCGCCCGCGGCGCCGAGGACTACCTGCGGGTGTACGACGAACTGCTGCACGCCGCCGACCGGCCGGTGGTGCTGCACTGGCTCGGTCCGATGTTCGACCCGGCGCTTACCGGTTACTGGGGCACGGCCGACCTGGACCTGGCCGCCGACACCGTCGTCGAGCTGCTCAAGGCCCACGCGTCCCGGGTGGACGGGATCAAGGTGTCGCTGCTCGACGCCGGGCGTGAGGTGGCGTTGCGCCGCCGGCTGCCGGCGGGCGTACGCCTCTACACCGGCGACGACTTCCACTACCCGGAACTGATCCGGGGCGATGGGGCCGGCCATTCCGACGCGCTGCTCGGGGTCTTCGCCGCCATCGCGCCCGCCGCGTCAGCCGCGTTGGCCGCTCTCGACCGTGGCGACCTGACCCGGTACGACGAGATCTTCGCCCCGACCGTGCCGCTGGCCCGGCACCTGTTCGCCGCACCAACCTGGTACTACAAGACCGGCATCGTCTTCCTCGCCTGGCTGGCCGGGCACCAGGAGCACTTCACGATGGTCGGCGGGTTGCAGTCCGGCCGCTCACCGGAGCACCTGGGCACCCTGCTCACCCTCGCCGACGCCGCCGGTCTGCTGCCCGACGCCGAGCTGGCCGCGGCCCGCGCCCGGGCCTTCTTCACCGTGGCCGGGGTGACCCAGTGACCGGGCCGGCCCACGGGGGTGGGCGCGCGGCCGGGTCGGCGAGCCGGACGGCCCTGCGCCGGTTCTCGTTCAACCAGGCCACCGCCCAGCACTGGCCGCTGCCCGACATGGTCGCCGGTTGTGCCGCCGCCGGGGTGCCAGGCATCGGTCTGTGGCGGGAACCGGTCGCCGAGTACGGTCTCGGCCGTGCCGCGAAGTTGGTCCGCGACGCCGGGCTGGCGGTCACCACCCTGTGCCGGGGCGGGTTCTTCACCGCCGACGACTGGCGGGCGGAGAACCTGCGCGCCATCGACGAGGCCGCCACGCTCGGCGCACCGGTGCTGGTCCTGGTCTCCGGCGGCCTGCCCGTCGGCAGCCGGGACATCGACGGTGCCCGCGCCCGGGTGGCCGACGCGATCGCCGAACTGGCCCCGCACGCCGACGCCGCCGGGGTGACCCTGGCCATCGAACCGTTGCACCCGATGTTCGCCGCCGACCGGTGCGTCATCGCCACCCTCGGTCAGGCGCTGGACATCGCCGAGCGGTTCGACCCGGGCGTGGTCGGTGTGGTGGTGGACGCGTACCACGTGTGGTGGGACGACACCGTCCACGACCAGATCGCCCGCGCGGGGGAGTGGATCGCCGCGTTCCAGGTCTGCGACTGGATCACTCCGCTGCCGGAGGGGGTGCTGCTCGGCCGGGCGCTGCCCGGCGACGGCTGCATCGAGCTACGTCGACTGCGCGAGGAGGTCGACGCGGCCGGCTACACCGGCCCGATCGAGGTGGAGGTCTTCAACGCCGAAATATGGGCACGTCCCGGCGCGGACGTCCTGGCCGCCTCGATCGACGGCTACCTGCGCGAGGTGGTCTGACGGCCCGGATCGCCTCGATCACGCCAGCGCATCTGGCTGATGGTGTCGAGGATGCTGCGGGCAGCGGTGGCTGCCGGGCAGTCCGGCGGCACACGGCAGATCGGGCAGGTGCCGTTGGGCGTGGGGTGGTGGTCGCGGAGGGTCCGCCGGGCAGTGATGGCGAGTCGGTTGAGAATCTGGGCCAGGGACATGAACGGCGCGTTCATGCTCAACTCACCCCGAGGGTGGTGGCGAGCTGAATGATCGGCATCGGAGCGTCCGGGTGTCGGCTCATCTGGGTAGGTCCGAAAGCGGTGTGATGATGGTCGTGGCCGTCGCCCACCCGGGCAGCCAGGTCGGCGGCCTCGTCCAGCAGGCTTGCCGTGGCGCGCTCGTCCCCCTGCCGAGCCGCTGCGAGGGCGGCCTGCACGAGCAGCGTGCCGCACAGCGACAGTTGCGTTGCCTGGCCGCCGTCGAGGTCGGCCCGGACGATGCGGTACGCGGCTGTGCGCATGGCCGCCACCGCCGAGCCCGACCGGCCGGTGGCTCGTAGCACCTGTCCGAGCTGAACCGCCGCAGAGGCGACCAACTCCGCATCATCGGTGGCGATGGTCATCGCCCGGTCGACGGCCAGCCAGCCCAGCTCGGCTTCACCGAGCTTGACGAGCAATGCGGCCGTTATCCGGTATGCCTCCACCAGTGCCACCCGCCCCGCTCCCGGATCGAGGGTGTAGCAACACTGCGCCCCGACCACCAACTCCGGCAGCCCACTGATCAACTGCGGGTACCGCGCGTGCTGGTAGGTGGTCCACGCATGCCCGATGCTGCGGGCCACGTGAGCTGCCGAGGGTGCTTCCCGGGCCGCCGCCCGACGACCGAGAGTCATGTCGTACGTCGACAGTGCCGCCCGAATTCGCTCCACACCCTCTGTCCGGACGTCGACGGCGGAGCGCTGACGGTCACGACCGAGCAGTGTCGACTGGTCGATCCGGAGCACTGCGGCAACCTCTGCGATCGTGGATACCTTGTCCAGTGATCGGACGCCCCGTTCGAGTATCGTGGGTTTCAATCACCTTCGTGCGAACGCGCTACCCGATCACGCGTCGGCCGCGCTCATCGAACAGGTGGCAAACAGCCTGTAGCGAGCCGGAAGGAAGACGCAGGATGAGCCCCGATCTGACGAACGCCGTCTGGCGCAAGAGCGCCAGAAGCAACGGACAGAACGCCTGCGTCGAGGTGGCCGTAGTGGATCGAGCTGTGGCCGTACGCGACTCTAAAAACCCCAGCGGTCCAGCCCTGATCTTCGATTGTCCTGCTTGGACAACCTTTGTCAGTAGTGCGATGGACCGTCGGGCTGGCTGATCCTCTAGTAGGCGCCGTTCCAGGGAGTGAGTGCCGGCGGCCCGCGTACGGGAACCTGACTGCCATCGTCGGCGCATGACCTACAGCCTCCACACGTCGATAACGCCTGTATCAGTCCAGGCCCTCGCCAACCTGTACGGCATCGTTTATGCAGAGCCGCCGTACGAGGAGGGTCCAGAGGAAGTGGCCGGATTCCGCAACGGTCTGCCCGAGGAGGCGCGTCGGCCCGGCGTCACCCTGGACGGTGATGTGGCGGAGGACTCGGTGCCCGAGCGGGATCCCAGCCGGCTGATGGCGGCCCGGTTCACCCGGATCTAACGGGTGGCGAGGGCGTCGACCAGGCGTCGGGTGGAACCGGCGAGGTTCCACCGCTCGGCCAGGTCGAGCAGCCGTTCCGGGTCGGCCGGCGATACCGGCAGCTCGGTGGCCAGCGGCGGCAGCGGCACGTCCAGGGCGACCTTGACGACCTTCGGCGCCACCGCCAGGTAGTCCCGTGCCGCGTCGAGCTTGGTGCGCAGCCCGGGTGCGAAGCCAGCGGCCGGATCGTCCAGGGCGGCGAGGATGCCGGCGATGTCGCCGTACCGGTCGACCAGCCGGGCGGCGGTCTTCTCGCCGACCCCGGCCACCCCGGGCAGCCCGTCGGACGGGTCGCCGCGCAGCGCGGCGAACTCGGCGTACCGGTCGGCCGGCACGCCGTAGCGGGCCCGCACGGCGGCGTCGTCGCAGTCCTCCAGCTTGGCTACCCCCCGCCCGACGTAGAGCAGTCGCACGCCCCGGGCGTCATCGATCAACTGGAACAGGTCCCGGTCACCGGAGACCACCTCGACCGGACCGGGCTGGGTGACCGAGAGGGTGCCCAGCACGTCGTCGGCCTCGTAGCCGGTCGCGCCGACGACTGTCACCCCCAGCGCGTCGAGCACGTCCAGGATCATCGGCACCTGGGGGGAGAGGGTGTCCGGCACCACCTCGCCCCCCTCGGGAGCCACCCGGTGCGCCTTGTACGACGGCAGCAGCGCGACCCGCCAGTCCGGCCGCCAGTCGTGGTCCATCGCGCACACCATCCGCCCCGGCCGCCGGGTGCGCACCAACTGGGCGAGCATGTCGAGGAACCCGCGCACCGCGTTCACCGGCTGACCGTCGGCGGTCCTCGCGGCGGATTCGGGAATGCCGAAGTACGCCCGGAAGTAGAGACTGGGCGCGTCGATGAGCATGATCGGGGTCTGCGCTGTCACGCCCGACAGCCTGGCACACCGCACCGACGTTCACGGCGCACGGCGGGCCGACGGTGCGATCCGGTGGCACGACGAAGGAGGAGCCGATGACCGTACCGACCCGGCTGGCGCTGACCACGGTCAACCTCGACACGCCCGACCCGGCGGCCCTGGCCCGCTTCTACGCGCGCCTGCTCGGCTGGGACATCGCGGTCGAGGAGGCCGACGACGTGATCCTGCGTGCCCCCGAGGGTGGGGTCGGGCTGTCCTTTCAGCGGGAGCGGGCGTACGTGCGTCCGAGCTGGCCGGCGGAGGCGGGCCGGCAGCAGATGATGATGCATCTGGAGATCGGGGTGCAGGACCTGCCGGCCGCGTTGGAGCACGCGCTGGCCTGCGGCGCGACGCTTGCCGCCTGCCAGCCCCAGGAGGACGTCCGGGTCTGCCTGGACCCGGACGGCCACCCGTTCTGTCTCTGGCTGACGGATTGACCCGTCGTGCCGTCAGCTCGCACCGGCCGTACCTCGCCCGCCGCGCCGCTTGACGACGTACGGCAGCACGAACAGGTACAGGCCGGTGATCAGCAGCAGGGCCAGTGGCAGCAGCGGTACGTAGGAGATCCACACGATCGGTTCCTCCTGCGCGAGCGCGACGAAGGTGACGATGACTGTCACCGTGAACGCGATCGCCAGCCACCGATGGATCTGCCGGATCCAGTTGTTCCACCTCATCGGAACCTCCCAGCCGAGTAGCGGCACCGGCCGGGCGGTCGCCCGGCCGGGTATGACCTCGCTGGTCAAGCTAGTGAGGTGAGGTGCCGACTGCTTCTCGATTCCTGACCGGTCTGGCGCGGCAGCTCGGCACCGTCCGCCCGCCGTGCGAACGGCAGTCGGGTAGCTGGCTGGTCGGCTGTCAGGTGATGTCGCGGCGCATCGGGACGATGACGCCGATGGCGGCGGCGGTCACCGCGTACATGGTGAGCACGAGGGCGCCGACAGCAGGGGGCAGGAGGTGGATGGTCGTGCTGCCGAGCTGTTCGGACATGGCGTCGGCGACGTAGGTGAAGTCGGTCAGGGCGGCGGTCGCGCCGCCCGGCAGGATCGGGTAGAGCAGGTTGACGCCAGGAATCATCATGAGCAGCGTTTCGCCCAGGTACAGGTAGCCGATCACGACGCAGAGGGCGGCGACCTGGTTGCGGATGAGGGCACCCATGCCCACCCCGATGAGCAGATACACCATCATCGCCACACCGATGCGGCCGAGCAGCGCCAGCACGGTGGGGGCGGGCATACCGAGGCTGACGCCGCGGGCGGCGGCGACGGTGAACAGGGCCACGGCGGCGGTGCCGGCGAGGACGAAACCGTAGCCGAGGCCGACGACCGCGTAGGTGGCGAGTTTGGCCGCCAGTACCTGCCATCGGCGCGGTGCGAACAGGAACGTGACGGCAGCGGTACGGTGGCGGTACTCGGCGGTGACCGCGACGGTGCCGGCGACGGCCGGGACGAGCGCCGTGTAGCCGAGAATGCCGAGGAGCGAGCGGACGCCTGAGTCGGTGTCCAGACCGGGCAGCGGCGGCTCGAAGTTCTCCGGGCCGACAAGTGCCATGACGCCGATCATGCCGCCACCGATCACGGCTGCGGCGACCAGGAGACCGCCCCACATCCGGGTGGCCAGCAGGCGGCGGAACTCCGCTCGGATCAGGTTGGTCATGGTGTGCCTGCCCTGGAGGTGGTGAACGGGTCGGTGGTCAGGTCGAGGAAGAGCTGTTCGAGACTCGTGTTTTCGGTGACCAGTTCGTGTACGCGTAGGCGGTGCGCGGCCGCGAGGTCGGCGACGCCCGCCGCGTTCAGACCGTGCACCCGCAGCTGGCCGGGCCGGACGATGTCGACGCGAGGTGGGGTGCCCGCGTCGACGGGACTGGTCGCCAGGGTCATGGCGAGGGTGTCGGCGTCGGGTGAGGTGACAAGCACGGTTGGCGGGCCGGCGAGCCGGGACCACGGTCCGGCGGCGACGAGTTCGCCGCGCCGGATCACCACCACGTCGTCGACGAGTTGCTGAACCTCACTGAGCACATGACTGGAGATCAGGACGGTGCGACCCTTGTCGGCGAGACCGCGCAGCAGGCCACGCAGCCAGGACATGCCCTCAGGGTCCAGGCCGTTGCCGGGTTCGTCCAGCAGCACGACGCCCGGGTCGCCGAGCAGCGCGGTGGCGAGGTTGAGTCGTTGCCGCATGCCGGTGGAGAACCCGCGGGTACGGCGGTCGGCGGCCGCGGCGAGGCCGAGCTGGTGCAGCAGCTCGGTGACCCGGCTGTCGGGATGACCACCCATTGCGGCGTAGACCCGCAGGTGGTCGCGCGCGGTGTGGCCGGGGTGGAACGCGTTGGCGTCGAACATCGCCCCGACGGTGGCCGACGGCCGGGCCAGCTGCCGGTACGGCCTCCCGCCGATCGTGGCGGTGCCGCGGGTGGGTGACACCAGACCGGTGAGCATCCGCATCGTGGTGGTCTTGCCGGCGCCGTTCGGGCCGAGGAATCCGGTGATCACACCCGGTTCCACAGTGAAACTGAGATCGCGGACGGCGGTGATCTCGCCGTACCGCTTGGTCAGCTGCGAGACCTCGATTGTCAGCCCGTCGATGCTCATGCGCGGGCCGCCATCGCCCGGCTGATCGCTTCGGCGAGGCCGGGGGCGTCCGGGCCGGAGAGCACGACCTCGTCGAACTGGCCGCCGGTGCCGGCCCGGTCCAACACCAGGTGCAGCCCGGGCTCACCGCGGCGGGCGGCCACGAGTTGTCGGGGGCCGCCGAACAGACCCCACACGCCGATCTTGACGAAACCGGACACCACGTACCCGCTCCGGGCACCACGGGCCAGGCGCAGCGGGTTGTCCACCCGGGCGACCTGCCGCACCGCGCCGACGGCCACCGCCAGCCGGTCCCGTCCGGTCCAGAGCCGCTCCCATCCGGTGAACCGGATGTCGATCACGTCGCCGGAAAGCATGACGGATGCCATCAGTCGTGCCCTTTCGTCGGTCCGGTGTCCTCGGTGGACTCCGGCGTGCTGTCGGTGGGTGTCGGCTGGTCGGCCGGCATCAGGACGGTGGCCAGCAGCCGTGGGGTTCGCCCGTGGCCCGGCTGGTGGGCGAGCAGCGGGCCGACGAGCGCGTTGAACCCAGCGGCGAACTCGCTCAGCTCGGCGTCGGTGAGGTGCAGGACGAACTGGTGGTATCCCACGCCGTCGGCGACGAAGTCGATCCGCTCCCGCGCCAGGTACCTGGAGAACTCCGACAGCAGGCTGGACATGAACGCGGTGAAGTAACGCGCGTGCTCGTCGGCGGTCGCTGTGGCCAGGGCCGAAGGGTCCAGCGTCGCGCCGTGCCTGGGTAGCGCGTACACCCGCTCGGTCGCGCCGCGGACCTTGCGTTCCGTCACCACCTCCAGCAGCCCGGCCCTGACCAGTGCCGCGAGATGTCGGTACAGCGTGGCCTGCGGAATGTCCGGCAGCAGGTCGACCAGGTCGCGGGTGGTCAGCTTGGCTCCCGCGACGGCCCGCAGGATCCGGATCCGGACCGGATGCAGCGCCAGCTCGGCCCAGCGCTCCCTCGACTCTGTCACTCGGCCACGTTATCACTATCGATAACGATAACGGGAGGTCGGGTCGGACACCGGTCGCCCCGGGGGGCCCAAACGACCGTTAAGCTTGCGGGGTGGGGTTCGATGAGCTGTATCCGCCGGAGCGACTGGCCGCCGCGCAGCGTGCCGTCGCCGTCGCCGGGATGGACGCGCTGCTGCTGAGCCCCGGCTCCGACCTGCGCTACCTGACCGGCTACGACGCGCACGCCGGTGAGCGGCTGACCCTGCTGGTGCTGCCCGCCGAGGGCGAGCCGACGCTTATCGTGCCGACCCTGGAACGGCCGGCGGCCGAGGCGTCTCCGGCGCCGGCCACCGGGGTACGCATCGTCGACCATCCCGACGGCACCGACCCGTACCCACTGGTGACCGCCGCCCTGGGCGGGCCGGTCGGCGCGGTCGGGCTGGCCGACCGGATGTGGGCCGAGCAGGTGCTGGCGCTGCGGGCGGTGCTCCCCGATGCCCGGCAGCGGCTCGCCTCGGCGGTCCTGCGGGAGTTGCGCATCCACAAGTCCGCCGCGGAGGTCGAGGCGCTGGCCGAGGCCGGCGCGGCGATCGACGCGGTGCACGCCCGGATGGGGGAGTGGCTGCGACCGGGGCGGACCGAGGCGGCGGTGGCCACCGACATCGCCGCCGCGATCAGGGCGGCCGGCCATGTCACGGTCGACTTCGTCATCGTGGCCGCCGGCCCGAACGCCGCCAGCCCGCACCACGGCACCTCCGACCGGCCGATCGGTGCCGGTGAGCCGGTCGTGGTGGACATCGGCGGGACCATGCCCTCGGGCTACCGCTCCGACTGCACCCGCACCTACTCCACCGGAGGGCCGGCGCCGGCCGAGTTCGTCGACTACTACGCGGTGTTGCACGAGGCGCAGCGCGCCGCCGTCGCGGCGGTCCGTCCCGGCGTGAGCGCCGCCGCGGTCGACGCCGCCGCCCGCGAGCCGATCACCGCGGCCGGCTACGGCGACGCCTTCCTGCACCGCACCGGTCACGGCATCGGCCTGGACGGCCACGAGGAGCCGTACGTGGTGGCCGGCAACGACCGCCCGCTGGCGGCGGGGATGACCTTCTCCGTCGAACCGGGTATCTACCTGGCCGGGCGGCATGGCGCCCGGATCGAGGACATCGTCGTCTGCACGACGGACGGCGTACGACGGCTCAACACCACCCCCACGGAGCTCATCGCGCTATGACTGTCGACCGGATCCTGCCCACCGACGAGGCTCGCGACCTGTTGGAGTTGACCACCGAGTTGGCCGACCGGGAACTCGCGCCGAAGGTGGACGAGTACGAGCAGCGGGCCGAGTTTCCCCGGGAGGTGCTGCGCACGCTGGGCCGGGCGGGCCTGCTCGGCCTGCCGTACCCGGAGGAGTACGGCGGTGCCGCCCAACCGTACGAGGTCTACCTGCAGGTGCTGGAGATCCTGGCCGGCCGCTGGCTGGCCGTCGCCGAGGCGGTCAGCGTGCACACCCTGTCCTGCTACCCGGTCGCCGCCTTCGGCAGCGAGGAACAGCGCAAGCTGCTGCCCGACATGATCGGCGGCGAGTTGCTCGGGGCGTACTGCCTGTCGGAGCCGCAGGGCGGTTCGGACGCCGCGGCGCTGACCACCAGGGCGGTGCGCGACGGCGACGGCTATGTCGTCACCGGCACCAAGGCGTGGATCACCCACGCGCAGGTGGCCGACTTCTACAACATCTTCTGCCGTACCGGCGGTCCCGGCCCGAAGGGCATCTCCTGCCTGCTCGCCGACCGAGCCACGCCGGGTATCCACCCGCAGGCCGCCGAGCGCACCATGGGGCTGCGCTCCTCCCCGGTGGCGCAGCTCGTCTTTGACGAGGCCCGGGTGCCGGCCGACCGGCTGATCGGCGGCGAGGGGGCGGGGTTCACCATCGCCATGTCGGCCCTGGACTCCGGGCGGTTGGGCATTGCGGCCTGCGCGGTCGGGCTGGCCCAGGCGGCGCTGGACTATGCGGTGGACTACGCCCGGCAACGCGAGCAGTTCGGCCGGTCGATCATCGACTTCCAGGGGCTCGGGTTCACCCTGGCCGACCTCGCCACCCAGATCTCCGCCGCGCGGGCGCTGACCCTGGCCGCGGCCCGGCTGCGCGACGCCGGCCGGCCGTACTCGATCGAGGCGGCCAAGGCGAAGCTGTTCGCCACGGATGTGGCGATGCGGGTGACCATTGACGCGGTGCAGGTTCTCGGCGGCGCGGGATACGTCGCCGACCATCCGCTCGAGCGGTACCTGCGGGAGGCGAAGGTGCTGCAGATCGTGGAGGGGACCAACCAGATCCAGCGGTTGGTGATCTCCCGGGCGCTGGCGAAGGGCTGAGGCGAACGCGACCGTCCGCCCGCCGAACGCGACGGCGGGCGGGTTTGTCAGTCGCGTCGACCGGTCGTACCCGGTAGGTTGCACGCCGTGGAGGAGATCGACCGCGCCATCGTGGTGGCGCTGACCGCGGACGGCCGACTGTCGTACACGGACCTGGCGGAGAAGGTCGGCCTGTCGGTCTCGGCGGTGCATCAGCGGGTGCGTCGGCTGGAGCAGCGTGGGGTGATCAAGGGCTACGCCGCGCGGGTCTCCTTCGAGGCGCTGGACCTGCCCTTGACGGCGTTCGTGGCGATCCGGCCGTTCGATCCGTCCCAGCCGGACGACGCGCCGGAACGGCTGGCTCACCTGCCGGAGATCGACTCGTGCTACTCGGTGGCAGGGGAGGACTTCTACCTGCTGCTGGTCCGGGTGGCCGGTCCGGTCGACCTGGAGCGGGTGCTCCAGGAGATCAGGACGGCGGCCAACGTCACCACCCGGACGACGGTGGTGCTGTCCACCCCGTACGAGCACCGACCGCCCAAGATCGCCCTCGACCCGGCAGCGCTACCTCGCACCCGGGGCGTACCGCCCGCCGCAGCGGGCGCACAGGCGGACTGACCCGGAACACCCGGTGCCGCTGCGACCCAGGAGACGGGGCTAGGATCCATCCCTGATTCGGCGGAAGGTGAGACCCGAATCATGACCGGGACGCCGGGGGGGCGGTTCGTGCCGTCCGTGTCCGGGTCGCCTCGCGTGTCTCGAAGGGGAGGATGAGATGTACCGATCGATGCGATCGCGTTCCAGCCAGCCGGCGGCCGGAGTCCGCTCATGACACGCATTCTCATCCGCGCCGGCAAGAGCCCGTTGACCGTACTGTCCCATGAGCAAAGCCTGTCCACCTCTCGGTTGGGTGTCTTCGGGTCGAACTCTGGGAACATGCTGTTTTACAGCGCGGTGTTCCGGGTCCTGAGCGTGCCCGGCGCCGAGGTGGTCGCCAACTCCTACGTGCATGAGCGTCCGGTGCACCTGGGCACCTACATCAACCGGACCAACGAAGAGTTCGACCGGTTCGTCCTGCCGATGGCGAACTCGTACCGGGACACCTTCCTGCCGCACCTGGAGCGTCTGGCCAAGGTCATCGAGCGGCTGAAGATCCCGGTCACGGTGGTCGGCATCGGCGCGCAGCTGCCGTACGGCACCGAGTTCGACTCGCTCCCCGACAACTACAAGAAGATCGTCACGCGGTTCACCCGGGCCGTTCTCAACCGGTCGGCCTCCATCGGTGTGCGCGGTGAGTACACGGCGCGCATGCTGAAGTATCTCGGCTTCGGCGACGAGCACGTACGGGTGATCGGCTGCCCGTCGATGTTCGGCAACGGGCCGCTGGGACCGTTGGTACGCAAGGTGGACCGGCTGGCCTACGACAGCCCGATTGCCATCTCGTACACGCCGAAGGTCAAGGGGGTCGACCGGCTGGTCGAGGCGAACACCGACCGCTACCCCAACAGCGTCATCGTGCCGCAGCAGCATCACCGGCTGGCGCTCATGTTGTGGGGCGAGAATCCGGCCAAGGTCCCCAACAAGCGGATGCCCATCCACACCGACCATCCGCTGTACGAGAACGACCGGATGCGTTTCTTCGTCGATGCCTCGACCTGGGTCGACTTCATGGCCGAGCAGCACTTTGCCTTCGGCACGCGCATCCACGGCAACGTGGCGGGCGTGCTGGCCGGCACGCCGTCGGTGGTGTTGGCGCACGACTCCCGCACCGTCGAACTCTCCGAGTACCACGGCATCCCGTACCGCCTCTACTCGGAACTGCCGCCGGATGTCGACGCGCAGCGGCTCTACGAGGAAGCCGATTTCGACGCCTTCGGTCCGCGTCAGGCCGAGACCTTCGAGACCTACGTGCGGTTCCTCGAGCACAACGACCTTGAGCACGTGTTCCAGCCGGGCAAGGAAAACCCGGCCTATGACGAGGCGCTCGCCGCCGCCCCGTTCCCCGGCCCGGTGCACACGCTGATGGCCTCGGACGTGGTCGGGCGGCGCCAGGTGATGTCCCGGCTGCGCTGGCTGCGGCAGGGGCACGACGGCGATCTGGAGCGCCGCGCCTACGAATTCGAACCACCGTTCCGCGAGCCGCGCGGAACGAGGACGCTTGAGGAGCGGGTAACCGAGTTGGAGAAGGAACTCAAGGTGCAGCAGGAGTCGCTGGCGAGCTGGCGGGGTCGGATGGGCCGGGTGCTGCGGATCAACCCGTTGTCCACGGGGGGCCGGCGGTGACGACTGCGGCTCCGAACACGTCCCGACCAGGGGCATGGGTGGCGTCGAAGACGGGAGGGCGCATCACCTCCACGGCGATCGACGTGTCGGCGCTCGCCGCGCTGCTGCTGGCGGCGGTGGGCGGTTCCCGGCTCTGGGCGTTGCCGCCGGCCGTGCTGGCGGCCGGGTTGCTGGCCTGGACGTGGCGCGCGGGAGCGGTGTCCACCTCGAAGGGCGCCGTACCGCGCGTCCTTCTGCTGGCCAGCGCGTACCTGCTCGGCGCGGTGCACAGCGGCGTCGATCTCGCGCTCGCCGTCGGCGTGGCCCTGGCCGGCTTGGCGGTGCTCAGCGAGACACCGATGGGGTTCATCTCCCGTGCCGCGTACCCGGTGACGGCCAATCTGCCGGGAATCGGCGCGCGGCCCTATCGGCGCCCGAACACGAGCCGCGCGGTGCTGGTCAACGGAGCCGCGGTGCTGGTGGCGCTCGGCTGCGCCTTCGTCGGCAGCCTCGGGGTGGTCGCCGCGGCGGTGTCGGCGGCCGCGCTCGGCCTGTCGTTGTTCACCTTGTGGCAGGGGCTGGGCCGGGTTCGGGCGCGGCGGACCAGCGAGCGGAACCTCACCAAGGCGCTTACCGCCTACGAACCGGCGTTCGTGGTGCACTGGACCGCACCTGCCGGCACCGCGTACCAGGTCGCGATGTGGCTGCCCTACCTGGAGCGGCTCGGTCGTAAATTCTTCGTGCTGGTGCGCGGTGAGGCCAACTTCAGCGAGGTGGCGGCGCTGACCAAGGCCCCGGTGGTACTGCGCACCGCCCTGGAGGACATGGATGCCGTGGTCACCCAGTCCATGCGGGCCGCCTTCTACGTGAACACCGCGACGAAGAACAACCACCTTCTGCGGTACACGAACCTGACGCACATCCAGCTCAACCACGGCGACAGCGACAAGGTGCCGAGTCACAACCCGGTCTTCCGGATGTACGACAAGAACTTCGTCGCCGGCCAGGCCGCGATCGACCGCTTCGCGGCCAACGGCGTGAAGATGCCGATCGAGATGTTCAGCGTCGTCGGGCGACCCCAGGTGGAGAACGTGGCGGTGGCGGCCAAGCCGATCGCCTCGATCGCCAACCCCCGGGTGCTCTACGCGCCGACGTGGGCGGGTTTCTACGCCGACTCCAACTACTCGTCACTGCACGTCGGTTACGACATCGTCAAGGCGCTGGTCGAGCGCGGTTGCAGCATCGTCTTCCGGCCGCACCCGTACAGCAACCGGAATCCAGCGCTGGGCCGTGAGTGTGAGCGGATCCAGGCGCTGCTGGCCGAGGACCGCAAGGCCAACGGGCGGCCGCACGTGTTCGGCAAGCAGGCCGAGGTGAAGATGTCGGTGATGGACTGCTTCAACGCGTCGGACGCGATGGTGTCGGACGTGTCGAGTGTGGTGGCCGACTACCTGTACTCGGAGAAGCCCTTCGCGATGGTGGCTGTCTCGACGCCGGCGGACACGTTCACCGACGAGTTCCCGCTGGGGCGGGCCAGCTACGTCATCGACGCCCACGGCGGCCGGGTCAAGGGGCTCGACGCGATCCTCGACGACTTCCTCGGCGCCGACCCGCTGGCCTCCACCCGACAGGACATCAAGAAGTACTACCTCGGCGACATCCCGCCGGAGCGCTACGCCCAGCATTTCCTGGACGAGGCGTCGCGCTACCTCTGAGTTCGACAGCGGTTCTCGTACCGGCTCCGGCCCGGCTTCGTGCCCGGCCGGAGCCGGTACCGTTCGGGCACCGAATTGGCGTGCTTGCCGGAACCGGTCTTCGGACGGGTCAGTGCCGACCGGTCGACCCGGTCGCCGGCCCGGTGGGCTGGGCGACGGCTTGGTTCCACCTGAGGATCACCCGTCGGCCGTGTTCGTGGCCGAGCAGGCTGAGGGTGGCGGTGTCCAGGCGGAGCAGCCCGCCTGCGGACGGTGGCAGCCCGACCCACCGGGCGCCCAGCACGCGTAGTGCGTGCGCGTGTCCGACCAACGCGACGGGGCCTCGGTCGAGCAGGGGGTGCAGCCTGGCGAGCAGCCGGTCCAGGCGTTCGCCGACCTCGCTGGGCGACTCGCCGCCCGGGCATCCGTCGGTCCAGACGCTCCACCCGGGCCGTTCGTCCTGGATCTCCGCTGTGGTGCGGCCCTCGTAGTCGCCGTAGTGCCATTCGGTGAGGTCGTCGTCGGAGCCGGTGACGGCCAGCCCGGCCAGCTGCGCGGTGCGCAGTGCCCGGATCCGTGGGCTGGTCAGCACCGCGACGAACCGGCGACCGGCGAGGGCCGGTCCGAGCGCGCGGGCCTGCCGCTCGCCGTCGGGGGTGAGCGCCAGGTCGGTGTACGAGGTGTGGCGGCGGCTCGCGCTCCACGTGGTCTCGCCGTGGCGGACGAGCAGGATCTCGTTCATGCCGTCGCACCGCGTCGCTGCCCACCACGGTGCGACCTCAGCGCGCCGATTGGGGGGATTCGTTGGCCCATGCCCTTAGTCAACCAGGACACCGCGCCCCATGCCGGTCGGCGACGGGATCGTCCTGGGCCGGAACCGGCCGCCGATCGCCCTGCTGCTTTGGGGCGGGATCGGGCGGTCAGGTCGTGCTCGCCGTCGTCGCCCGATCCCGCCTGGTCTCCTGGGACCGACCACACTCACGCTATACCCCTAGTGTCCTAGGATGCCTTAGCGTTTGTGCCCGCCACCACAGGCTGACCAGCCCGTTTCACGCCACAGCACAGGGGGACACCACAGAAAGCGGAGCGGATCGCTCCGCGGACCGCCGAAGCAGGCAGGGAGGCGACATGAGCTTCACCGACAAGGCGAAGAACAAGGTCGAGGAACTGAGCGGCGCCGCCAAGGAGCGCATCGGCAACATGGCCGACAACGAGCGCATGCGGGGCGAGGGTGGCAGCGAGCAGAGCAGTGCCCACGGCCGTCAGGCCGGCGAGAAGATCAAGGATGCCGGGCGCAAGGCGAAGGACACCTTCACCAGGTGACCGCCGGGCACGGAAGCGGGCCGCCGGATGATCCGGCGGCCCGCTTCGCGGTGCGGAGGAGACCGGCCCGGGTCAGTCGTCGCGGTGTACGCGCCACCACTGCTGACCGGCCTCCGGGAGGGTGTCGATCGGGTCGTAGTAGGCGTAGCGCTTGCTGAGTGCCTCCAGGTCGGCTGATTCGATGGAGGTGCGGTAGTTCTTCGTCCAGTAGGAGATTCCGCGTTCCCGGTCGTACTCGGTGACCATGTGCACCCAGCGCTTTCCGACGAAGGGCACGTCGCAGACGATCCGCGGGGTGGCGTATCCGGGCAGGTAGCCCATGATGTCGTGCTGGAGTTGCTGGGCGTGCCAGACCGGGACGCGCCAGTGCTCCGCGTTGGGGATCATGTCGCACATGTAGAAGTAGTAGGGCAGGATGCCCGCCTCGCCCTGTAGCGCGAAGCAGAGGTCGAGCAGGTCGGTGCTTGTTGCGTTGACTCCGCGCATCAGCACGCCCTGGTTGCGTACGTCGCGGACGCCGATGTCGAGGGCGGTCTGGGCGGCCCGGGCGACCAGTGGGGTGAGCGACTGGGCGTGGTTGACGTGCGTGTGGATGGCGAGGTTGACGCCGCGGCGGGCGGCGGTGCGGGCGACTCGTTCCAGACCCTCGACGACGTCGGGTTGCAGCCAGTGCTGGGGTAGGCCCATGAGGGCCTTGGTGGCGAGCCGGATGTCCCGGATGGTTTCGATCTCCAGCAGGCGCATCAGGTACGACTCAAGGTTGCGCCAGGGCACGTTGGCCACGTCGCCGCCGGAGACCACGACGTCGCGAACACCCGGGTGGGCCTTGAGGTAGCTGATGTGGGCGTCGTAGCGGTCGACGGGCTTCAGGGTGAGCTTGAGCTTGTCCACCGTGGGGGTGGAGTTGCCGACCAGGTCCATGCGGGTGCAGTGCCCGCAGTACTGCGGGCAGGTGGAGAGCAGTTCGGCGAGGACCTTGGTGGGGTAGCGGTGGGTGAGGCCCTCGGCGACCCACATGTCGTGTTCGTGCAGGGAGTCGCGGGTGGCGTAGGGGTGTGACGGCCAGTCGGTGCGCCGGTCGGAGGCGACCGGGATCATGTAGCGCCGGATCGGGTCGGCGAGCAGCGCCTCGGTGGTTGGTGCGGCGTACGGCGCCATAGTGTTGATCATCTGTGGGGTCACCAGCATGGACATGGTGGCCAGGGCGCGCTGGTCGGCTTCGAGGTCGGCGTAGAAGGTGTCGTCGACGGTGTCACCGAGCACGGTGCGCAGTTGCTTGATGTTCTTGACGCAGTTGACGCGTTGCCACTGGGCGCTCTCCCACTGGTCGCGGGTGACGTGGCGCCAGCCGGGGAAGCGGGTCCAGTCGGGTTCGACGAGTGGGCTGCGGCGGTATTCGTAGGGCTGGCCGGTGCGGGCGGTGGTGGGGGCCGGCGGGGTTGCCGGGATGGTCTGCACCGGCGGTCGGGTCTGGGTCACGGCCCCTCCTCTGGTCTTCCTGGGTGATCAACGAACCGAAGGCTACTGGAAAAATTTCGGTTGAGAAATTATTCTGCCGTAAGTTTTCCCGCCATGCGAGTCCAAGGCGAGGCTTCAGGCGGCCGGACAGGGGAGGTCGGTGTGACGTCACCGGTGGGTCTGCACCGCGTCGTGGAACCCGGGGGCGTGCTGCCACAGGCCGCCTGGCGGCTCGACACGCGTCCGGAGATCGCGCCGAACGAGGTGCGGATCCGGGTGGAGCGGCTGAACCTGGACGCGGCGAGTTTCCGGCAGTTGTCCGTCAAGCACGGTGGGGACGGCGACGCGATCCGGGCCGAGGTGCTCGACATCATCGCGACCCGGGGCAAGATGCAGAACCCGGTGACGGGGTCGGGTGGCATGCTGATCGGCACGGTCGAGGAGGCGGGTCGACGTTCGCCGTTGGGGCTGAAGGCGGGCGAGCGGGTGGCCACGCTGGTGTCGTTGACGTTGACTCCGCTGGTGGTGACCGACGGATTGGCCGGCTGGGACGGCCGTAGCGAGCAGGTGCCGTGTGCGGGGTGGGCGATTCTGTTCGCCCGGTCGGTCGCGGCGGTGCTGCCGGCGGATCTGGATCCGCAGTTGTCCCTGGCGGTGTTGGACGTGTGCGGTGCGCCGGCGTTGACGTCGCGGGTGGTGTCCCGGTACGTGGCGGAGCGGGCGGCTGAGGGGGATGCCCGGCCGGTGACGGTGGCGGTGGTCGGCGGCGCGGGTAAGAGTGGTTCGTTGTCGCTTGCGGCGGCGCGGCGGGCGGGCGCGAATCGTACGGTCGGCGTGGTGCCGGTGGTCGCGGAGCGCGACGCGCTGGCGGCGGCGCGGCTGGCCGACGCGGTGGCGTTGGCCGACGCCCGTGATCCAGTGGCGTTGTCGACGGCGGTGACCTCGGCGCTCGGGGTTCCGGCGGACGTGACGGTGGTGTGCGTGGATGTGCCGGGTTGTGAGCACGGTGCGGTGCTGGCGACCGCGGACGGCGGCACGGTGATCTTTTTCTCGATGGCGACGAGCTTCGCGGCGGCGGCGTTGGGTGCGGAGGGTCTGGCGGCGGACGTGACGATGCTTGTCGGCAACGGGTACGTGCCGGGGCACGCGGAGTTGGCGTTGGGTCTGTTGCGGAGTGAGCCGGGGGTGCGTGGGCTGTTCGAGGCACGGCTGGCGGCAGACTGAGGTCATGACGAACAACCCCTCGACGTTGTACCGCGCTGGTGTGCTGCACTGCCCGGCGGATCCGTCCGCGACGGCGCTGTTGGTCCGTGACGGGCGGATCGTGTGGCTGGGTTCGGATGCCGACGCCCCGTCGGCGGACCGGGTGGTGGAGCTGGACGGTGCGTTGGTGACGCCGGCTTTCGTGGACGCGCATGTGCATGTCAGCGACACGGGTCTGGTGTTGTCCGGGCTGGATCTGTCCGGGGTGCGGTCGGCCGGTGAGTTGTTGGACGCGGTGTCGGCGTACGCGGCGGGGCTGCCGGCGGACGCGGTGGTGCTGGGGCACGGGTGGGACGAGTCGACGTGGCCGGTGGCGCAGCCGCCGTCGGCGGCGCAGTTGGGTCGGGCGGCCGATGGTCGGCGGGTGTACCTGTCGCAGGCGTCGATCCATTCGGCGTTGGTGTCGGAGGCGTTGTTGGCGGCGTGTCCGGAGGCGGTGGCCGGGTCGGGGTACGACGAGTCGGGTTGGTTGCGTCGGGACGCGCATCATGTGGTGCGGGCGGTGGCGCGGGCGTCGGTGACGCGGGCGCAGCGGGTGGCGGCGCAGCGGGTGGCGTTGGGGTATGCGGCGTCGGTGGGGATCGCGGCGGTGCACGAGTGTGGTGGGCCGGAGATTTCCGACGAGGAGGATTTCACCGGCCTGTTGGCGATTTCCGGTGCGGGGGTGCCGGAGGTGTACGGGTACTGGGGTGAGTTGGGTGGTGCGGCTCGGGCGCGGGAGTTGGGTGCGGTCGGTGCCGGTGGTGATCTGTTCGCCGATGGTGCGTTGGGTTCGCGTACGGCGCATCTGTCGCAGCCGTATGTCGATGGTGACGGGTGTGGTCACGGTTATCTGAGCGCGGACCAGGTTCGTGATCATTTGTTGGATTGTGCGGCGCACGGGATGCAGGGCGGGTTCCATGCGATCGGTGACGCGGCGGTGTCGACGGTGCTTGAGGGTTTCGCGGGGGCGGCGCGGCGGTTGGGTACGGACCGGTTGCGGGCGGCGCGGCATCGGGTGGAGCACGCGGAGATCGTGGATCGGCGGTTGATCGCCGGGTTCGTGGAGTTCGGGGTGGTGGCGTCGATGCAGCCGGCGTTCGACCGGTTGTGGGGTGGCGCGGGCCGGATGTATGAGTCGCGGTTGGGGTTGGCGCGGTCGTTGGCGTCGAATCCGATGGGGGCGATGCACGGGGTCGGGGTGGCGTTGGCGTTCGGTTCGGATTCGCCGGTGACGCCGTTGGATCCGTGGGGTTCGGTGCGGGCGGCGGTGGCGCATCACAACCCGGTGCAGCGGATGAGTGTGCGGGCGGCGTTCGCGGCGCACACGCGGGGTGGTTGGCGGGCGGTGCATCTGGACAACGAGGGGGTGCTGGCGTTGGGTGCGCCGGCGACGTTCGTGGTGTGGTCGACGCCTGCGGGGGTGGAGCGGGGGTTGCCGGTGTTGCAGGCCGTGGATCCGGAGGCGCGGGGTGCGGATGATCCGACGCCGTTGCCGGTGTGCCGGCGCACGGTGTTGCGCGGCGAGGTGATCTATGAGGAAGGGTCCGCGTGACGGGGAAGCTTGATCTGGATCCGGTGCTGGTGGCGCGGGCGCGGGAGTTGGCGCGGCGGGCCGGGCGGCCGGTGGTGGAGTTGGCGCGTGGTCATACCACGGTGTCGGTGGAGCGGGCGGTGCTGCGGCTGGCCGGGGTGGTCGGTGCGGATCCGGACGGTATTCCGTGGGTGAACCGGCTGGTGGACGCGGTGGTGGCGGATGTCGGTCTGGGGCACGGGGTGGCGGTGCCGGTGTTCGACGCCCTGGCGCGGGAGCAGATCACCGATGTGACGTTGCTGGCGCAGCAGGCGGCGGCGGGGTCGGTGCGGTTCCAGGTGCCGTCGGGTCGGGCGGCGACGGTGGCGCGGCGGGCTGCCCGGAAGGCGGTCGCGGCGGGGATCCGGCGGATCGATCGGCGGCGGGCCGAGCGGGACCGGTTGGTGAAGCGGTTCGGGGATCCGCCGCGGCGGCCGTGGATCTATCTGATCGTGGCGACGGGGGACATCTACGAGGACATTCCGCAGGCGCAGGCGGCGGCGCGGGCTGGTGCGGATGTGATCGCGGTGATCCGGTCGACGGGGCAGTCGCTGCTGGACTACGTGCCGGAGGGGGCGACGCGGGAGGGGTTCGCGGGGACGTACGCGACGCAGGAGAACTTCCGGTTGATGCGGGCGGCGTTGGATGAGTCGTCGAAGGAGTTGGGTCGTTATGTGCGGCTGACGAATTACGCGTCGGGGTTGTGCATGCCGGAGATGGCGACCCTCGCGGGCCTGGAGCGGTTGGACATGATGCTCAACGATTCGATGTACGGGATTTTGTTCCGGGACATCAATCCGGTGCGGACGTTCGTGGATCAGCGGTTTTCGCGGCAGGTGCACGCGCGGGCGGGGATCATCATCAACACCGGTGAGGACAACTACCTGACCACCGCGGACGCGGTGGACGAGGCGCACACGGTGACGGTGTCGCAGTTGCTCAACGAGTATTTCGCGCATGAGGCGGGGTTGGCGGACTGGCAGTTGGGGCTGGGGCACGCTTTCGAGATCAACCCTGATGTGTCGGAGTCGTTGCGCCTGGAGTTGGCGCACGCGTTGTTGGCGCGGGAGTTGTTTCCGGATGCGCCGTTGAAGTGGATGCCGCCGACGAAGCACATGACCGGGGACGTGTTTCGGGGGAATCTGCTGGACGGGTTCTTCAACCTGGTGGGCACGGTGACCGGGCAGGGCATCCTGCTGGTGGGGATGATGACGGAGGCGGTGGTGACGCCGTGGTTGTCGGACCGGGACATCGCGTTGCAGAACGTGCGGTATGTGCTCGGTGCGGCGGGTGGGTTGGCTGAGGATTTCGTGCCGGTGCCGGGTGGGTTCATTCAGCAGCGGGCGAACCGGGTGCTGGGTGAGGCGGTGGATCTGCTGGAGCGGATCGGGGATCAGTCGTTGTTGACGGCGATCGCCGAGGGCACGTTCGGGATCATGAAGCGGCCGGCGGACCGGGGTAAGGGTCTGGACGGGGTGGCGCGGCACGAGGCGGGTTACTACAACCCGGCCACGGAGATCCTGGAGCAGCCGGGAGCGCGAGGAATGAGCGAGCGCGGCGAGCGGGTCCCGCAGTCGCGACCCGAGGAGGTCCGGCAATGACGGGCGGCAGTGTCGTGCGGCCGTACGGGGACACCACCGGTGACGGCATGGTGCAGGTGTCGTTCACGTTGCCGGTGCCGCATGACAAGCGGGCCGAGGGTGCAGCGGTGCAGTTGGCGAACAGGATGGGTGTCGATCCGGCGTTGCTGGTGCACGCGAAGCCGATCGGTGACGGGTTCACGTTCTTCGTGGTGTACGGGCGGGTTAACCACCTGGTGGACCTGTCGGCGGTGCGGGTGGTGGAGCGGGACTTTCCGTTGCTGAGCGCCAAGGAGGTCAACGCGGTCGTCAAGCGGCGGTTGCGGCGGAAGTTGTCGGTGGTGGGGGCGTGTATCGGCACGGATGCGCACACGGTGGGCATCGACGCGATTTTGAATGTGAAGGGGATCGCGGGGGAGAAGGGCCTGGAGTACTACCGCGAGTTGGCGGTGACGAACCTGGGTGCGCAGGTGAGTGTGCCGGAGTTGGTGGAGGCGGCGCGGGTGGCGCGGGCCGATGCGGTGCTGGTGTCGCAGGTGGTGACGCAGCGGGATGCGCATCTGCACAACACGCGGGAGATGTCGGCGGCGTTCCGGGAGGCGATGCCGGCGGGTCGGCGACCGTTGCTGATCGTGGGTGGGCCGCGGTTCGACGAGTCGCAGGCCGCTGAGCTGGGGGTGGATCGGATCTTCGGTCGGGGTACGACCCCGGGTGAGGTGGCGTCCTATCTGGTCCACGCGTTGATCACGGGTAGGAAGGCGAGGGTGGCATGACGGACCGGCGGTTGGGTGTGACGGTGACGCATCGGCGGTATGTGCCGTACGCGCATGCGCACTACGCGGGTGATCTCGTCGACGGGGCGTACGCGTTGGGTCTGTTCGGGGATGTGGCGACCGAGGTGTGTATTCGGACCGACGGTGACGAGGGGTTGTTCGCGTCGTATTCGGATGTGCAGTTCAAGGCGCCGATGCGGGCCGGTGACGTGTTGGAGGTGGTGGCGACGGTGACCCGGGTGGGTACCCGTAGTCGCACCATCGACTTCGAGGCCCGGGTGGTGTGTCGGGGTCGGCCGGATCGGGGTTCGTCGGCGGCGGAGGTGTTGGCGGAGCCGTTGGTGGCGGTGACGGCGACCGGCACGGTGGTCGTGCCCGCTGCGGTGTGAACGTCGCGGTCTGCGCCGACGTCGGTTCGACGTACACGAAGGTGGCGGTGGTCGACCTCGACGGTGGTGGGCTGGTGTCGGCGGCGGCGGTGCCGACCACTGTGGGTTCGGATGTGCTGCGCGGTCTGGACGTGGCGGTGGGCGCGGCCACCGTCGGCCTCGGGTCGGGTGAGGTGCCGTGGTTGGTGTGTTCGTCGGCGGGTGGTGGGTTGCGGCTGGCGGTGGTCGGCTACGAGCCGTTGGTGACCGCGCAGGCGGGTCGCCGGGTCGGCCTGTCGGCGGGGGCGGACGTGGTGCACGTGGCGGCCGGGCGGCTGGGTCGCGCGGAGGTGACGGCGTTGCGGGCGGCCCGCCCGGACGTGGTGCTGCTGGTGGGTGGCACCGACGGCGGGGACGCGGAGACGCTCACGCACAACGCGACACGGTTGGCGCGGGCCCGCTGGCGGGTGCCGGTGGTGTTGGCGGGCAACGTCGACGTCCGTGACGACCTGCACGGGTTGTTGGCCGGGGCGGGGGTGCCGGTGACGGTGGCCGACAATGTGTTGCCTCGCATCGGGGTGTTGGCGCCGTCGTCGGCGCGGTCGGCGATCCGGCAGGTGTTCCTGCGGCATGTGATCGGTGGTAAGGGGTTGTCGCGGGGTGGTCGGTTCGCCCGGCTGGTGCGGGCGGCGACGCCGGATGCGGTGCTGTCGGGGGTGGAGGTGCTCGCCGACGTGGCCGGCGGTGACCTGGTGGTCGTCGACGTGGGTGGCGCGACGACGGACGTGTATTCGGTGCTCACCCCGGACGAGCGGGCCAGCGGGCCGGGCCGGGAGGTGGCCGGTGAGCTGTGGCGGGCTCGGACGGTCGAGGGGGACCTGGGTGTGCGGTGGAGCGCCCCCGGGGTGCTGCGGGCGGCCGTCGAGGAACGTCTCGTCGCGGCGGGGGCGGTCGACGGGTTGGCTGCCGAGGCTGCGGTGCGGGCCGCCGATCCCGGGTTCCTGCCGGCTGATGCGGCCGGGCGGGCCGTCGACGCGCGGATCGCGGCGTTGGCGGCGACGGTGGCGTTGCGTCGGCACGCCCGTGGGGTGGGCACCGGTGAGCGGGCCGGCCGGGATCTGCGGGACGTGCGGCTGCTGGTCGGTTCCGGTGGGGTGCTGCGGCACGCCCCGGACAACGACGCGGCCGGAGTGCTGGACGCGGTGTTGACCGACCATGCCGGTGGGTGGGCGTTGCCGCGTGCGGCCCGACCGGTGGTGGACACCGATTATGTGCTGGCCGCGGCGGGGTTGCTCGCCGAGGAGCATCCGGTGGCGGCTCGGGCGCTGCTGCGGCCGCTGTTGGGTTGACCAGGGTGGACGGCTGCTGTCGGCGGCCGGTGGTGGTGGCGGCCCGGGGTGCCGCCACCGGTGGTGGCCGCCAC
Source organism: Micromonospora sp. NPDC000442 (assembly GCF_042898635.1). NCBI lineage: Bacteria > Bacillati > Actinomycetota > Actinomycetes > Micromonosporales > Micromonosporaceae > Micromonospora > Micromonospora sp. NPDC000442. Next base: position 291,617 of record NZ_JBIAYZ010000006.1, read on the forward strand.
GACACGCCGGGGATGAGGCGACGACTCGTCGGGGGTGGGTTGACAAGGTTGGGGGTGGGCCACGTACCGTCTTTGAGTCCTACCACGGGAAGCGGCTGTTGTTCGCTTCGTCCCTTCGTCCGCTGGCCGAGCGACACGGTGCATGTTCAGTCGCGGCGGCCAGGTCCAGCGGGCGGGGGTCGGCGGGGCGGCGCGAACCGGCCGCGGTTACCGGTGTACGGGCAGGATGGGGTGCACGGCCAGTAGACAACGGCCAGGCGGGGACAGCCAGTCACCGTCGGGTCGGTCCGAAGGTCGGCGTGCCACATTCCGCCGCACCGGCCGGGAGGGGCCTGGGAGCATCGGGGCGCGGCGTATGCCGCGCCCCGACTTCGTCTGTGTCCGCCGGTGTGGTTCAGCTGGTGGGGCGGGCGCGTACGTGCAGGCGTTCGCCCTGCGGGCCGAACAGGTTGAGCACCTCGGTGGTTTCGGGGCCGGGGTTGGTGACGCAGTGCGGTATCCGGGTGTCGAACTCGGCGACCTCGCCGGGGGCGAGGAGCAGGTCGTGGTCGCCGAGGCGTAGCCGGAGCTGGCCGGAGAGCACGTACAGCCACTCGTAGCCCTCGTGGGACTGTTGCTGCGCCTCGGCGGGGGTGTGTGGGGGCAGGATCTGTTTGAACGCCTGTAGGCCGCCGGGGCGGCGGGTCAGCGGCAGGAACGTCATGCCGTGGCGGACGATGGGGCGGGGGCGGACCCGGGGGTCGCCGACGGCGGGTGCGCCGACCAGTTCGTCCAGGGGCACCTGGTGGGCGCGGGCCAGTGGCAGCAGCAGTTCCAGGGTGGGGCGGCGCTGGCCGGATTCGAGCCGGGACAGGGTGCTCACCGAGATGCCGGTGGTGTCGGAGAGTTCGTTCAGGGTGGTGCCGCGTTGTTTGCGTAGGGCTCGCAGTCGGGGTCCGACCGCTGCCAGCACCGCCGCCTCCTCGTTTGCCATAGCAGCAAGATTACTTGTCGATCGGCGGTGTTGGTTGCAGGGTGTGAGGCATCACCGACGAGGGGGCGGACATGGACGACAGGTATGACGTGGTGGTGGTCGGCGGCGGGGCGGCCGGGTTGGCGGGGGCGCTGGCGTTGGCCCGGGCGCGGCGCAGTGTGCTGGTGGTGGACGCGGGGGAGCCACGTAACGCCCCGGCAAATGGGGTGCACAACTATCTGGGGCGGGAGGGCACCCCGCCGGGGGAGTTGGTGGCCGTGGGCCGGGCGGAGGTCACCGCGTACGGCGGGCAGGTCGTGGCCGGGCGGGTCGACGCGGTCACCCGCGACGACAGCGGCTTCGTGGTCACCGTCGACGGCGGGCGTACGGTGCGGGCCCGGCGGTTGCTGGTCACCACCGGGTTGGTCGACGAGTTGCCCGAGGTCCCCGGGTTGACGCAGCGGTGGGGGCGTGACGTGCTGCACTGCCCGTACTGCCACGGCTGGGAGGTCCGGGACCAGGTGATCGGGGTGCTGGCCACTGGGCCGCTGGCGGTGCACGCGGCGAAGCTGTGGCGGCAGTGGAGCCCGCATGTGCGGCTGCTGCTGCACGACAGCGCGCCGCCGCAGCCGCAGGAGGCCGAAGAGTTGGCGGCCCGCGGCGTGGCCGTGGTGCCCGGGCGGGTCGTCGGGGTGGAGACCGCCGGGGACCGGCTGGCCGGGGTGCGGCTGGACTCCGGGGACCTGGTGGAACTCGACGCGGTGGTGGTGGCCTCCCGGATGACGGCCCGCTCGGCGCTGCTGGAGTCGCTCGGGTTGACCCCGGTCGACGTGGAGCATTCCGGGCACGTCATCGGCAGGCGGATCCCGGCCGACGCCAACGGCGCCACCGACGTGCCGGGGGTGTGGGTGGCCGGCAACGTGACCGACGTGACCGGTCAGGTGATCCGGGCCGCCGGGGCTGGCCTCACCGCCGGGGCGATGATCAACATGGATCTGGTGGAGGAGGACACCCGCGACGCGGTGGCCGAGCACCGGCGGCAGCGGGAGACCATGTTCACCGAGGCGGCGTGGGAGGAGCGCTACCGGTCCAAGCCGGCGGTGTGGAGCGGCCGACCCAACCCGCAGCTGGTCACCGAGGTCAGTGAGGTGGCGCCCGGTCGGGCGCTGGACGTGGGCAGCGGTGAGGGCGCCGACGCGGTGTGGCTGGCCGAGCGCGGCTGGCAGGTCCACGCGGTGGACATCTCCACCGTCGCGTTGGAGCGGGCCGCCGGCCACGCCCGGGCCGCCGGTACCGAGGTGGCCGCCCGGATCGAGTGGAGCCACGCCGACCTGTTCGAGTGGTCACCGCCGTCCGGCGCGTACGACCTGGTGTCCGCGCAGTTCATGCAGCTGCCACCGCCGCAGCGGCGGGAGGTCTTCGCCCGGCTGTCCGACGCGGTCGCGCCCGGCGGCCGGCTGCTGATCGTCGGGCATCACCCGGCGGACCTGCACACCTTCGGACACCGTCAGCACTTCCCGGAGATGATGTACACCGCCGAGCAGGTCGTCGCGGAGCTGGACCCGGCGCGCTTCGAGGTGCTCACCGCGCAGGCCCGGCGCCGCACCGTGACCGGCCCGGACGGGCGTGAGGTCGTCCACCACGACGCGGTGCTGCTGGCCCGCCGCCGCTGACGGTCCCCTGCCGCCGATCACGGCAGGCAGGTAGCCTTCGGCGCGTGATCGCGCCCGACCCGCCCGTGACGACCGTGGACCGCACCGCCGGGTCCGACCCGCCGCCACCTGCCCCGGTGACGGCGGGTCCGGTGCGCCTGCCGGTGGCCGTCGCCATGGCGGTGGCCGCCGGCCTGGCGTTGCTGCTGGCCTTCCCGCCGTACGGGTGGTGGCCGCTGGCGCCGGTCGGGGTGGCCCTGCTGGCCGCCGCGACCCACCGGCGGCGGCTGCGGGCCGGTGCCGGTCTGGGCTTTTTGACCGGTCTGACCCTGTTCGCGCCGTTGCTGGCCTGGACGAACCTGCACACCGGCTACCTGCCGTGGGTGCTGCTGTCGTTGTTGCAGGCCGGCTACCTGGCGGTGCTGGGGATGGCCACGGCGTGGGTGTCGCCGCTGGCCGACCGGTTCCCGGTGGCGTGGCCGGCGCTGACCGGCGTGCTGTGGGTGGGGCAGGAGGCGCTGCGCGACCGGACGCCGTTCGGCGGGTTTCCGTGGGGGCGGCTGGCGTTCGGGCAGGACGACTCGCCGCTGCTGCGGCTGGCCGCGCTCGGTGGTGCGCCGCTTGTGACGTTCGCGGTGGCGCTGGCCGGTGGGCTGCTTGTCGCCGGGGCGTGGTGGACGGCACGGGCCCGCCGTGGCGCCGACGTCCGGTGGTGGGTGCCCGCGGCGGGGTGCGCCGCGGCGGTGCTGCTGCTGCTCGCCGGTGGGCTGCTGGTGCCGGTGGCCACGACCCGTGCGGCGGCGAGTGTGACGGTGGCCATCGTGCAGGGCAACGTGCCGCGACTCGGGTTGGACTTCAACGCCCAACGGCAGGCCGTGCTCGACAACCACGTCGAGGCCACAATCGCGCTGGCCGGTGAGGTCACCGCCGGCACCCGGCCCCGACCGGACCTGGTGGTGTGGCCGGAGAACTCCAGCGACATCGACCCGCTGCGCAACGCTTCGGCCGGGGCGCGGATCTCCGCCGCCGCGGACGCCGTCGGGGTGCCGATCCTGGTCGGTGCGGTGTTGTACGGGCCGGAGCGGGGGCAGGTGCGCAACGCCGGGCTGCTGTGGCGGCCGGGCAGCGGACCCGACCTGGAGCAGCTGTACATCAAGCGGCATCCGGTGCCGTTCGCCGAGTACGTGCCGCTGCGCCGGATCGCCCGGATGGTCAGCGACCAGGTCGACCGGGTACGGGCCGACTTCGTGGCCGGCACCGAGGCGGGGGTGGTCGACAGCGGTCCGGTGGTGCTCGGAGACGTGATCTGCTTCGAGGTCGCCTACGACGGGCTGGTCCGCGACACCGTCATCGGTGGGGCGCAGCTGCTGGTGGTGCAGACAAACAACGCCACCTTCGACGAGGCCGAGGCGCGTCAGCAGTTGGCCATGGTGCGGCTGCGGGCCGTCGAGCACGGGCGTGCGGCGTTGATGGCCTCCACGGTCGGGGTGTCCGGGTTCGTCTCCCCGGACGGGCGGGTAAGCGACGCCACCGGGTTCAACACCCGCGCGGTCGTGGTTCGGCAGCTGCGGCTGACCGAGGGGCGCACGCTGGCCACCCGGGTCGGGGTGCTGCCGGAGGTGGCGCTGGCCGGGTTGGCGGTGGCCGCGCTTGTCGGCGCGGCGGTGCTGCGGCGCCGGCGGGACGGCCGATCCGTACCGGGGGCCGCCCACCCGGGGTGAAGGGGGCAGCGGTGGTACGCGGAACCGACATCCGTCCGGTGATGACCGGGGTGCCCGGCGTGGGTCGGGTGCTGGTGGTCATCCCCACCTACAACGAGGCCGACAACGTCACCGAGATCGTGCGGCGGGTCCGCCGGGCCGCACCGCAGGTGGAGATTCTGGTCGCCGACGACAACAGCCCGGACGGCACGGGTGTGATCGCCGAGGGCATCGCCGGCAGGGACCGGCGGGTGCACGTGTTGCACCGGGAGGGCAAGCAGGGGCTCGGCGCGGCGTACCTGGCGGGGTTCGCGTGGGCGCGGCGGCGTGGCTTCGACGCGGTGGTGGAGATGGACGCCGACGGTTCACACGCCCCGGAGGACCTGCCGGCGTTGCTGGCCGCGGCCCGCGACGCCGACGTGGTGATCGGGTCGCGGTGGACCCGGGGTGCCCGGGTGGTGAACTGGCCGCTGCGGCGGCTGCTGCTGTCGCGGTGCGGCAACCTGTACGCGCGCCTGGCGTTGGGTATGCCGGTCGCCGACGCCACCGGCGGCTACCGGGTCTACCGGGCCGGGGTGCTGGACGCCCTGGACCTGGATTCGGTGTGCTCGCAGGGGTACTCGTTCCAGGTGGAGTTGTCCCGGCTGGCCCACCGTGCGGGTGCGCGGATCGTGGAGGTGCCGATCACCTTCGCCGAGCGGGAACGCGGTGCCAGCAAGATGAGCCCGTTGATCGTCGTCGAGGCGCTGTGGCGCATCACCGGCTGGGCGGTACGCGACCGGCGTACGGCGGTGCGGCGTGGGCTGCACGCGGCCACCGCCGCGCAGGCGCGGTGGCCCTGAGCGGGCGGCGTGTCATGCTGGACGGACGGGACGGCTGCGCTGCCGGGGCGGGGCCGACACGATGAGGCGCCGTGAGGCGGATGGGGTGATATGCGCCGAGCACTGAGGTTCGTACCGTTGGCTCTGCTGGTGTCCGTGGCCGTGGAAATCGCCGTGTTCGTGGTGGTGGGTCGGGCGCTCGGGTTCGGTGTGGCGACGCTGCTGGTGTTCGCGGCCTCGCTGCTGGGTCTGGTGTTGCTGCGCCGGGAGGGCGTGCGGGCGTGGCGGGGTTTCCGGGAGGCGGCGCAGTCGGGTCGGCCGCCCGGTCGGCAGGTGACCGACGGGCTGGTGGGGCTGCTCGGTGCGCTGCTGTTGGCGACTCCGGGGCTGGTCAGCGGCCTGGTGGGGTTGTTGCTGCTGGTGCCGCCGGTGCGGCGGTTGACCCGGGGTGGGGTGCAGCGGGCCGCCGAACGCCGGGTGTCGTCGATGACCGCCGGTGACCTGTTCGGTCCCCGTCGGGTGCGGGTGTACCGGGGCGGGCCGCAGCAGCCGGGGCAGGCTCCGCCGCCGCAGAGCCCGACGACGACGCCGCAGACGTCCGCCTCCGCGGTGCCTCCGGTGGTCGAGGGGGAAGCCATCGAGGGTGAGATCGTGGAACCGCGCTGACAGACGCGAAACGGTGCCCCCGGGATCCTCCCGGGGGCACCGTTTGACGTATCGGGTCAGGCGCGACCGCGACGGGTGCGAACCTCCTGCAGCCGCTCGGCCAGGATGTCCTCCAGTTCGGCGATCGAACGCCGCTCCAGCAGCATGTCCCAGTGGGTACGCGGCGGCTTGGCCTTCTTCTGCTCCGGCTCGCTGCCGTCGACCAGTCGGGCCACGCTGCCGTCGAACTTGCACTCCCAGGTGGTCGGCACCTCGGCGTCGACGGCGAACGGCACCTCGAACTGGTGACCCTTGGCGCACAGGTACTCGCGGGTCTGCCGCGGCGCGAGCTCCGTGTTGCGGTCGGATTCGTAGCTGACCGCGCCCAGCCGGCTTCCGCGCAGCATACGCTCGCCCATGATCGACTTCCCCTCTTCGGTGGTGCAGGTCCTATCGGTGTAACGGTCCGTCTCCGCCGGGCCATTCCCACGGCCACGCCTCGACAACCCCGTACACCCGGGTGCGCAGTCCAGGGTAGCCGGCCATGACGTACGCCCGGCGGGGGTCGTCCCGGCCGGGTCGTCTCGGCGGACCGTCACCGCCAGCGGGAATGGTAACCGGCCGGGGCCTTCCTGGGGCGCCGCGGTGGGCTGACGCGCCGGTCGGGCATCCGGTGGTGGGGTGGTCCGGGCGGCCCGGTCAGCCGGTCCGCGGCGTCGGTGGCAGCGGCAACGGTAGCCCCGGCAGGCCGTCGATGCTGGTGGCGATGTCGTCCTTGCCGGCGAAGTAGGCGTCCAGCGACGTGTCGTCCTCCCGGGCGAAACGGCGGCCGTGCAGGTCCCGGTCGGTGTCGTAGGTCATCAGTGGTACCGCGTAGCCGCAGGTGTCGCGGATCAGCCGGGCGTGCACCACGATGATCGCCCGTAGCCCGTGCAGAGTGGTGTCGATGTCCGGGAAGTGCGCCAGCAGGTCGGGAAAGCGGGGATCGTCCCGGAACACCGGCTCGCCCCGACCGTGTACCCGCACGATGTTCGGCGGGCCGGTGAAGGCGCACCACATCAGCGTGATCCGGCCGTTCTCCCGCAGGTGGGCGATGGTCTCGGCGTTGCTGCCGGCGAAGTCCAGATAGGCCACCGTCTGCTCGTCGAGCACCGCGAGGCAGCCGCGCAGGCCCTTCGGGGAGAGGTTGACGGTGCCGTCGCCGGCCAGCGGCGCGGTCGCGGTGAAGAACATCGGTTGTGTCTCGATGAACTCCCGCAGCCGCCCCTCGATGCGCTCATACATCTTACCCATGCCGCCATCCTCCCTCACCCGCGCCCGCCGCTCATGCAGTTATGGCAGTCGATTTGTCCGGATGGCGCGCTTTCTGGGGTGCCACAACTGCATGATCGACGCCCGGCAGGGGGAGCGGGACGGTCAGGCGGTGGGGCGGGTGAGGGCGGTGGCCAGGTCGGCGACCTTCGCGGCGAGTTGCGCCACCCGCTCACGGGCGTCGTCGCGGTCGGCCTCGGTGGCGCGTAGGCGTACGGTCAGCTCGCTCACCCGAGCCTCCGCGCCGCCGAGCGTTGCCCGCAGGCCGGCCAGTTCCTCGCCCAACCGGTCGGCGCGGGCGGTGAGCGCGGCCTGCTGCTCTCCGGCCTGACGGGCCTGCGCCCGCGCCTGCTCACGGTCGGCGTCGGCCTGCGCCCGCGCCTGCTCCGCCCGCTCGGCCTCGGCGCGGGCCGAGGCCGACTCCGCACGGGCCTGCTCCGCCTCGGCACGGGCCCGCGCAGCCTCCGCCCTGGCCTGCTCGGCTGCGGCCTGCGTCCGGTCCACCTCGCCCTGCAGCCGGTCGGCCTCGGCGAGCGCCACGGCGGCGGCGTTGGCGGCCCGCTCCGCCTCGATACGGGCAGCGTCGCGTTCGGCGACCAGGTCGGCGCTGCGACGGCGTTCGGTGGCCAGGTCGGCCCGCACCGAGGTCAACTGGGCGCGGGCGGCGTCCCGGTCCGCCTCGGCCTGCGCCCGCAACGCCTGCGCGGCGGCGGTCTCCCGCCGCGCCTCGTCCCGGGCGGTCTGCGCGTCCTGCGCCCGGTGTGCGGCCGAGGCGGCCTGCTCGGTCGCGCGTGCGGCCTCGTCGCGGGCGGCGTCACGCTCGACGGTCGCCGCCTGGGCCTGCCGACGCTGCCGCTCGGCGTGGGCCGCGGCGTCCTCGGCGGCCCGTAGCGCCTCGTCGCGTTCGGCCTGCGCCGCCGCGATCTCCCCGGCGGTCTCCGCGCGTAGCTGGGACAGTTGCCGCTGCACCCCGGCCGGGGACAACTCGGCGTGCAGCGCCTCGGTCAGGGTGACCACGATCTGGTCGAGCCGGTCGACCGCCTCCCAGGTCCGGGCCACCTGCCCGGGCAGGCCCGGGGCGTTGCGGTGCCGCATGCGGCTGTTACGGGAGGCCCGCTGGCAGGCACCGTCGTTGTCCCGGCAGTACCGGAACGGGCGGCCCGCACCGGCCCGCTGCGGCACGTCACGCCCACAGTGGGCGCAGGGGCGGGTATCGGCGGCGGCAGTCGACTCAACGTCCATCGAACGCGGAGTCTAGTGCGCCGTCCGGCACCGCCGACGAGGTCGCGGACAGGCCCGGCCGGTCAGCGGGTGAACGACACCTCGATCGGCTCACCGGCTGTCACCTGCCGTACCGACTCGCCGTACGGGCTGCGGATCCGCAGTCGTTGGGCGACCGCCGAGACCAGCCGGGCCCGCACCGCACCCGGGCGCCAGGCCAACTCCTCGACGGTGACCCGACCGGGGCAGCTCACCCCACGCAGTGTCCCGCGCGGCAGTCCCGGCAGCGGCGCCGGTAGCAGCCGCAGCCGACCGGGTCGCCCCTGCACCAGCGCCTCGATCAGCACCGCCGGCAGGGTGTGTACGGCGTCGGCGTTGTAGGTGACCCGACCCGGGTTGTGCGCGCTCATCAGCGACCGGAAGAACATGTCGTTGCCGACGATCTTGAGTAGGTTCGCCTCGACCAGCGGCCCGTCGTGCAGCCGGGCGGCGGCCAGCGCCCGGTGCAGGCTGCCGTGCGCGGACAGGTTCTCGTCACCCCGGCGGCGCAGCGCCCGGTGCGCGGCGCCGGCCAGCTCCGGAGTGTCCTCGGGGTTGATCTCGTCCAGTGGCCACACCGGATACAGGTGACTGACGTGGCGGTGGTTCTCGTCGGCCCGATAGCCGGGCCAGGCCCACTCGGCCAACGCCCCGTCGGCGTCGACCCGGTACGGCGGCAGCCGCGCCGCCAACCGCGCCCACCGCTGCTGGCCGGTCAGCACGGCGGCCACGGTGAACGCGTGCCGCGCCGCGGCGATGTCCATGGTGGCGTTGACCGCCACATGCACCGCCGTGCCCGAGGCGTCCAGCGGCCCGGTCTCCGCCGAGTACGACGGCACGAACCCCCACGTCCCCTCGCCTGCGGTGGTGGTCAGCACGTCGGCGAAGAACTCGGCCACCTCCACCAGCCAACCCGCCACCTCACCCAGCGGCTCCCCGGTCACCAGATGCCGCTCGTAGAGGGGGAACAGCAGCCAGTGCGCACCCGGCAGCCACGCCGCGAACGGCCAGTCCGGATGCAGGTGGAACAGGTGGCCGTGCTCGCCGTCGGTGCGGCTGGGCGCCAGCAGGCCGCGCGCCCCGTAGATCACCCGGGCGTTGCGTCGCCAGTGCTCGACCTGTGTCCGTACCAGCCGGGCGTGTGCCGCGGTGACCTCCGGCAGGGCGGCCACGTTCGCCGAGGCCAGCTGAAGGTTCAGGTTGGCGTCGGTGGTGAAGTCGCCGGCCCAGGCGGCGTCCCACGAACCGAGCCACAGCCCGGTCAGCCGGGGCGGCAGCACGCCGCTGGCGCTCAGCAACAGGTGACGTCCGGCGTGGAACAGCCGCTCCAGCAGGGCCGCGTCCAGCGTGTGCGGGTCGGCGGCCTGCCGGGCCAGCAGCTCACCGACGGGCACCGCCCGCTGCGCGGTCGGCACCGCCAGGTCCAGCTCGACCCGCCGGTACGCCGGGGTGTGCCGGGCCGTGTGCCGGGCGAGCAGGTCACCGTAGCGGGCGTCCCGGTAACGGGTCAGTCGACGCACCAGCCCTCCGGTACGCCACCGGGCCTGCGGGCGGTCGAGCACCGTCAACAGCAGGGCCGGCCCGTCGACCTGCACTCCGTCGCCGTCGAGCTCCACCGCGCCGCACAACAGGGTCAACCCCTCGAAGCCGTACGCGGCACCGGCCGTCGGATAGCGGGCCCGCACCCGCAGGAAGACCAGCCCGTCGCGGCGGTACGCCGCCACCGCGTAACGCAGCCCGGCGGGGCGGCCCGGCAGGTCGCCGGTCACACCCACCCGGCAGGCCCCCATGTCCAGCCGGGTGACGATCAGCCGATCGGTACGCGAGACGAACGAACGGCGGCTCCCGCCGGCCCACCGCACGACGACCTCGCCGGTGTCGAAATCGGTGTACCGACGGTAGTCGCCGACCGGTCCGCCGTCGGCGTCGACGGTGAGGGCGAAGCCGGGATGGAACGACTGGGTCCAGCGCAGCACGCCGTCACCGGCCAGCAGCCGGCTGGCCTGCGCGCGCCGGTCGGCCAGGATCAACCGCCGGATCCGGGGCAGCAGCGCGGCCAGCTGCGGGGCACGGGCGTCGTGGGTGCCGTTGGGCAGCACGAACCGGTGGTGGTTGACCACGATGCGTTCGGCCCACGGCCGGCCGTGCACCATGATCCCGTACTCGCCGTTGCCGGCGAGGAACGCGTCCTGCCAGTCGGTCGCCGGTGCGGTGTCCCAGATCCGGTGCGCCGCACCGGTCACCGGGCCGCCGCCCGGCCGTCGTACGCCGCCGGGGTGCCGGTCGCCGCGGCCGTGCTGTCCCGGACGGTCAGCCGGGGCTCCAGCAGCGTCACCTGCGGTGTCGGCTCGTCGTGCAGCTTACGCATGAGCAACGACACGGCCTGCCGGCCGATCTCCTCGGCGGGCACCGGCACCGAGGTCAGGCGCGGGCTGGCGTGCTCGGCGAACTGGTCCGGGCAGACGGCAACCACCGACACGTCGTCGGGCACCCGCCGGCCCAGCGCGGCCAGCGTCGCCTGCACCGGACCCACCGCCGCCTCGTTCTGCACCACCAGACCGGACAGCTCCGGTTGCCGGGCGAACAGCTCCACCACCCGGGCGCGCACCTCGGCGGCGTTCTCCTCGCAGGGCAGCGTCACCGCCTCGACGCCGTGCCGGGTCGCCGCCTCGACCACGCCCGCGCGGGTGCGGTGGGCGAACCCGGTGCCCCGGTCGTAGACGGCGGCGGGTGCGCCGAGCAGCGCGATGCGGCGGTGCCCGAGCCCCGCCAGGTGCTCCACGCAGACCTGCCCGGCCCGGTGGAAGTCCAGGTCCACACAGGTCAGCCCGTCGGTGTCGGCGGGCAGCCCGATCAGCACACTGGGCCGACCCAGCCCGCGCAGCAGCGGCACCCGCACGTCGTGCAGCTCCACGTCCATCACCAGCACCCCGTCGACCAGGGCACCGGCGGCGATGCGGTGCAACCCCTGCGGGCCCTCGTCGGAGGTCAGCAGCAGCACGTCGTGGTCGTGGCGGCGGGCGGAGGTCACCACCGCCGTGGCGAACTGCATCACCACCGGCACCTGGATGCCCGAGCGCAGCGGCAGCACCAGCGCGATCACGTTGGCGCGTCGGCTGGCCAGGGCCCGCGCGCCCGCGTTCGGGTGGTAGCCGAGCAGCCGGACGCTGGCCAGCACCCGGTTGCGGGTCAGCTCCGAGATGGCCCGCTTGCCACTGAGCACGTACGACACGGTGCTCACCGCGACACCGGCGTGCCGGGCGACGTCGGCGATGGTGGGCTGACCGGACGGCACCCGGCCCCGCCCGCTCACCGGACCCCGCTCGTGGCGTGCGGCCGGGCCGGGCGGGTGAGCGGCTCACCGCGTACGGCCACGGCGCCGACCAGCCGCACGTCGGTCGCGGAACGCCCGACCAGCACGGTGTGGGTGGCGTCCTCCACCACGAAGGTGCCCGCGTCGGCGTCCCACCAGCTCAGCTCGGCGCTGCGCAGCCGCAGCGTGACGGTACGCCGTTCACCGGGGGCGAGGACGATCCGGGTGAAGTCGCGCAGTTGCCGCAGTGGCTGCTTCACCCGGGAGCGCCGTTGCCGGGTGTAGAGCTGCACCACCTCCACTCCGGGACGGTCGCTGGTGTTGGTGACGTCCACGCTCACCTCCACCTCCTCGCCGACGCTCACCGAAGTGGCGCTCAGTCGTAGGTCGCGGTAGTCGAACTCGGCGTAGGACAGTCCGTGCCCGAACGGGTACAGCGGCTCGCCCCGGTAGTACAGGTAGGTGGAGTCCGCGCCGATCACGTCGTAGTCGAGCAGGTCGGGCAGGTCGGCGGTGTCGGCGTACCAGGTCTGGGTGAGCCGGCCACCGGGGTCGGTGTCGCCGAGGAGCACCTCGGCCAGGGCATGGCCGTGCTCCTGCCCGCCGTGCGCCGACCAGAGCACCGCCGGCAGGTGCTCCTGTGCCCAGCCCAGCGCGTACGGGTAGCTGCTTGTCACCACCAGCACGGTGCGTGGGTTGGCGGCGTGCACGGCGCGCAGCATCGCCTCCTGCCGGGCCGGCAGGGACAGGTCGAGGCGGTCCTCGGTCTCGCGTCCGTTGACCATCGGATGGTTGCCCAACGTCACCACCGCCACGTCGGCGGCGGCGGCCAGCTCGGCGGCCCGGGCCGCGCCGTCGGTGACCACGTCGATGCCGAAGCCGGTGCCGGCCCGCCGGTCGTCGCCGTCGACCCGCAGCCGGCCGTTGTCGTCGACCGTGACGTAGCGGTCGGTGGCCAGGTGGCGCAGCAGCACGGTGCCGTCGGGCAGCGGGTCGAACTGGAAGGTTTCCCGGACCACCCAGCCGCCGGGACCGGACCGGTCGTTGACAAGTGCGCCGTCGTCGTCGACGCCGACGTGGCGGCCGTTGCCGACGGCCCGTAACGCGACGCTGTCCCGACCCCAGTCGAACACGTCGAACGAGGCCGGGTCGACACCGACGGTCAGTGGCCCGCCCTCGGCCTGGTCGGTGCAGCCCACGTAACGGTCGCCGACCCGCAACGTGATCCGGTCGGTGCCGGGGTGGGTGGTGACCGTCGGCAGCCGCTCGGCCAGCCCCTCGAGGGTGCTGATCGCGTACGGCAGGGTGCCGCTGTACCAGTCGGTGTGCAGGGTGTCGGCTAGCGGACCGAGCACGGCGACCCGCAGGTTGGGCGCGAGCGGCAGCAGCCCACGGTTGCGCAGCAGCACGATGGACTGCCGGGCGGCCTCCCGGGCCAGGTTGCGGTGCACCGGGCAGTCGATCACCTCCGGGCCGGTCGCGGCGTACGGGTCGGTGTGCGGTGGATCGAGGTCACCCAGCCGCAGCCGGACGGTGAGCACCCGACGGACCGCCCGGTCCACGTCGGACTCGGTGATCAGTCCACGGTCCAGTGCCTCGGTCAGGTGTCGCCGGGTCGGCCCGCTGTCGGCGTCGTCCTCGGTGAAGCTGTCGATTCCGGCGCGCAGCGCCGCGGCGAACCCGCGGACGTGGTCGGGCAGGTGGCCCTGCATGCCGGCGATGTTGCTCACCGCTCCGGCGTCGCCGACGACCAGGACCTCGCCGGGGGCCCACCGGCGTAGTTCGCTGTCGATGAGCGGGCTCAGGTGCGCCGGCACCCCGTCGACCAGGTTGTACGCGGCCATCGCGGCGACCGCCGCGTCGGCGGCGAGGGGGGCGCGGAACGCCGGCAGTTCGTACTCGTGCAGCACCCGGGGTGGCAGGTCGCTTGAGGTGGTGGCCCGGTCGGTCTCGTTGTTGTAGCCGAGGAAGTGCTTGACCGTGGGGGCGGTCCGCAGCCGCTCGGGATGCCCGCCGCGCAGACCCTGGGCGTAGGCGGTGGCGAGCCGGCCGGTCAGCCACGGGTCCTCCGACCAGCCTTCCTCGTTGCGTCCCCAGCGGGGGTCGCGCAGCGGGTTGACCACCGGCGCCCACACGTTGAGGCCGACGCGCTGCGGGTCGTCGTGGTGCTTGGCCCGCACCTCGTCGCCGACGGCGTCGCCGACGGCGCGTACCAGGTCGGGGTTCCAACTGCTGGCCAGGCCGACGGCCTGGGGGAAGACGGTCGCCGGGCCGAGCCAGGCGACGCCGTGCAGCGCCTCGGTGCCGGTGCGGAAGCCGGGCAGGCCGAGCCGGGGTACGGGGGCCTGCCACTGGTGCAGCAGCCCGATCTTCTCCGGCAGGGTGAGCCGGGCCAGCAGGTCGTCGATCCGGTCCCGGATCGCGGGCGTGGTGCGGTCGGTCATGGTGGATCGCCTTCCAGTGCCCGGCGCGCCGGAGGTCGAAGCGCTTCGACGGCGGATGGCCGAGCGGCCTCGCAGGTCATGGTGGGGTGACGGTCGTCGGCCCGGACGCTGGCGAAGCGCTTCGACAAACCGTGGAAAGCAAGCCGCCCCGGGTGCCCGTAGCGGAGCGGCTCGCTTCGAGGTTGGCACCTGCGGCGGGTCGGGTCAAGACTCCGACCGGCCGAGCGGGCATCGACCGGGAACGTTGCCGGTCGGATCAGCGGGCGGGTAGCCGTCCGGCCTCGACGGTGGCCAGGGCGGCGGTGGCGCCGCCGAGCGCGGCGGCCGTGTCCAGGGTGGAGGCTTCCAGTCGGCACCCGCCGGCGCCCGGGGCGTGGGCCCGGGCGGCCAGCTCCGACCGGGCTGCCGGCAGCAGCCAGGGCGCCAGGGTGGCGAAGTGGTCGCCGAGCACGACGGTCTCCGGGTTCAGCAGGTCGGCCAGGACGGCGACGCCGCGGCCGAGGTGCCGGCCGGTCTCGGCCAGGCCGCTGCACACGCCCGGGTCGTCCTGCCGGGCGAGCGTCACGATCCGGGTCAGTTCCGGCAGATAGTCGATCACCGGGCCGTCGGCCTCGACGTCGGGCAGCAGCCGGCGTACCACGGCGGGCAGGCCGACCAGGGCGGTCAGGCAGCCGCGGGTGCCGCAGGTGCACGTCGGCCCGGCCGGGTCCAGCGACAGGTGTCCGATGCCACCGGCGAAGCCGCGTCCGCCGCGCAGCAATCGTCCGGCGGCGATGATGCCGGCGCCGACGGTGAGCCCGCCGGTCAGGTGGACCAGGTCGGTGCTGCCGGCGTAGGCGCCGTGCCGCTGCTCGGCGAGGGCGGCGAGGTTGGCGACGCTGTCGACCCCGACGGCGAACTCCGGATCCCGCAGGATGGCGCGCAGCTCTGCCGCGACCGGCACGTCCCGCCAGCCCAGGGCGCTGGCCAGCGGCACCGCGCCGGACGGGTCGACCAGTCCGGGTACGCCGACGGTGAGGCCCAGCACGGTGCGGCCCTGGGCGGTGACCCGCCCGACCGCCCGCCGGGCGAGCGCAGCCAGGGCACGCAGCGTCTCGGTGGGGGGCACGGTGGTCGCCGCGAAGGCCCGCCGCCAGGTCAGCAGGCGGTTGCCGCCGAGGTCGACGGCGACGGCCACCAGTTCGTCGGGGCCGATCTGCAGGCCCAGCGCGGCGTACGGCTCACCGTCGAGGACCAGCATGGTGGCGGGTCGGCCGACCCGGTTCTCGGTGAGCCCGGTCTCGCGGACCAGTCGCTTGTCGATCAGCTCGGTCACCAGGCTGGAGACGGTGGCCTTGTTCAGGCCGGTGCGGGCGGCGATGTCGGCGCGGGAGCAGGGGGCGTGCAGACGTACGTGCCGCAGCACCACCGCCCGGTTGGCGACGCGTACGTCACCGAGGTCGGTCGGCTGCGGTTCGTTGTGGATGCTGATCACGATCTGCCCGCTCCCTGCGCCGGTGTCGCGGCGCGCGTCCATCATCGCGTACCGCGTTGGCGGGACCGACCAGGCCGCCCGCGCTTGTCTTGTGGGACGGATTGCCGTCGATTAGTTTGTTCGGCTAGAACCCCAACTAATCCTAGCCGGAGTCTTCCGCTCCGCAAACCGTTATCGACGACGAAGGGAGTGCGCCGTGACGCCTTCTGCGCGCACATCCACCGACCGCCGGACCATGCTGCGGCTGATCGGCCTCGGCGCCGCCGCGACCGTGGGCGGTGGTGCCCTGGCCGGTTGCAGCAAGGAAGCCGGCAGCCAGGGCAGCGCCACGAACGCCGACGCCATCAAGGCGGTGCTGCCCACCTACAAGCGGGTCGAGCTGCTCAAGCCGGACATCCCCGGCGAGGGCCCGATCCCGGACGGTTACCTCAGCTACCCTCGCGAACTCGTCGACGCGGTCACCGAGCCGCCCGGCCGGGGTGGCCCGCCGATCCAGACGATGAGCCCCTGGTGGGGCCCGACGCCGCCGCCGCTGGGCCGCAACTCCTACCTGAGCGCGGTGAACGGCAAGCTCGGCGTGGAGGTCAATCCGAGCCTGCAGGACGGCCTGACCTACGCCGACAAACTCAACGCCATGCTCGGCGCCCGCGACGTGCCGGAGCTGCTGTCCGCGCCGAACTGGGAGGTGGACAAGGTCGCCCGGTTCTCCGACGCGGTCAAGGCGTTGTTCACCGACCTGACCGACCACCTCCAGGGCGACAACGCGGCGAAGTACCCGTACCTGGCGGCGCTGCCCAGCGGCGCCTGGGAGTACTCGGTCTGGGCCGGGCGGCTCTACGCCGTGCCGTTCCCCACCGACGGTCCGTTCGCGTGGGCCATGTTCTACCGTAAGGATCTGCTCGGCGCCGCCGGCCTGGCCACCCCCACCAGCCCCGACGAGCTGTACGAGTTCGGCAAGAAGGCCACCGACCCGGCCAAGGGCGTGTGGGCCTTCGGCAGCGTCTTCGAGATGATCCAGCAGTACTTCGGCTGCAACCAGACCTGGCGCAAGAAGCCTGACGGCGGTCTACAGCACAAGTTCGAGGACCCGGCGTTCGAGGCGGCGCTGGCGTTCACCGCCCGGCTGTTCGCCGAGGGCCTGGTGCACCCGGACACGGTGGCCAGCAAGGGCGAGGACGAGAAGCAACTGTTCAACTCCGGCAAGATTCTCATGTACCGCGACGGCCTCGGTGCCTGGCAGGGCATGCAGAGCGAACGGGCCAAGGAGCTGCCCACCTTCGACATGCAGCCGCTGCCGGTCTTCGGCGCACAGGGCGCCCAGCCGGTCATCTGGGGCAGCGAGAAGCCGATCTTCTACACCTTCCTCAAGAAGGACCTGCCCGCCGAGCGGGTCGACGAGATGCTGCGGGTGCTCAACTGGTGTGCCGCCCCGTTCGGCAGCCGGGAGTTCGAGTTGCGCGAGTACGGCGTGGAGGGACAGCACTTCAGCCGGGGCGCCGACGGCACGCCGGCGCTCACCGAGCTGGGCCGTAAGGAACTCGGCGCGCAGTACACCCACATCGGCGGTCGGGTGCCGGTCAAGGTGCGCAGCGGCGACACCCCGAACTACGTGCAGGACTACATCGGGTACTACCGCAACCACATCGGCCAGATGGAGCAGGACCTGTTCGCCGGGATCAAGCTGGAGCTGCCGGCGAACTGGTCGAAGATCATCCAGCCGACCGAGGACAAGCTCCGCGACATCCTGCGTGGCCGTCGCCCGGTCAGCGACCTGGCCCAGGTACGCAAGGAGTTCCTGGACACCGGTGGCGAGGAGGGCCGCGCGTTCCACGAGAAGGCGCTCGCCGACAACGGCCGATGAGCGGGCAGGTGAGCGTGCCGCCGACCGGTGCCGGGGTGCGGCCGTGAGCGCCCCCGGCACCGTCGACACGCGACCACCCGCCGGGCGTACGCCGTCACCGCGGCGTCCCCGTCGGGGTGGGCGGCGCAGCCTGCGGGTCCGGCTGCGCCGCGACTGGCCGCTGCTGGCGATGGCCGCACCGGCGGCAGTGCTGCTGCTGGTCTTCCACTATCTGCCCACGCTGGGCAACATCATCGCCTTCCAGGACTACAACCCGTTCGTCGGCGACGACCCGCTCGACGCGTTCCTCAACAGCGAGTGGATCGGCTTCGGCAATTTCGAGGCCCTCTTCCGCGACCCGCTGTTCTGGGACGCGGTCCGCAACACGCTGAGCATCACCGCCTTCCAGTTGGTGTTCTTCTTCCCGCTGCCGATCCTGCTGGCGCTCATCCTCAACAGCGTCGTCTCCGGGCGGCTGCGCGGCTTCGTGCAGAGCGTCGTCTACCTGCCGCACTTCTTCAGCTGGGTGCTGGTGGTGACGTTCTTCGTGCAGATGTTCGGCGGGGCCGGACTGCTGGCCCAGGAGATGCGCCAGGCCGGTCTGGAGCCCTGGGGGATCATGACCAACCCGGACACGTTCATCGTGCTGGTCACCGCCGAGGCGGTCTGGAAGGACCTGGGGTGGGGCGCGATCGTCTTCCTGGCCGCGCTGTCGGCCATCGACCAGAACCTGTACGAGGCGGCGGCCGCCGACGGGGCCGGCCGGTGGCGGCGGTTGTGGCACATCACCCTGCCCGGCCTGCGGCCGGTGATCGTGCTGCTGCTCATCATGCGGCTCGGCGACGCGCTCTCGGTCGGGTTCGAGCAGTTCATCCTGCAACGGGAGGCGGTCGGCCGGGAGGCCGCCGAGGTGCTCGACACGTTCGTCTACTACCAGGCGATCAGTACCCAGCAGTGGGGGCTCGGTGCCGCGGCGGGCCTGTTCAAGGCGGTGGTCGGGCTGGCGCTGATCCTCACCGCGAACAAGATCGCGCATCGGCTCGGTGAGCAGGGGGTGTACGCGAAATCATGACCGCACAGCTCAGTGGTGCCGGGCCGGTGCCCGCGGCACCGACCACGGCGGGCCCACCCGCGCCACCGCCGCGGCGACGCCACCCCGGTCGTCCGGTGTGGGCGGGCCGCCCGTCGACGTCCCTGACCATCGGCAAGGGGGTCGTGCTCACGCTGCTGGTAGCGGCGGTGCTGGTGCCGCTCTGGGCGGTGCTTGTCACCAGCCTCGCCTCACGCGGCACCATCGACGACGCCGGCGGCATGGTGATGATCCCTCGGGAGTTCGACCCGTCGGCGTACATCACCATCTTCAGCGGCGGCGACGTCACCCGGGCGGTGTGGGTCAGCACCCTGGTCACCGTGTTCGGCACCACGGTCAGCCTGGTGCTCACCGTGCTGGCCGCGTACGGGCTGTCCCGGCCGGGCTCGGTGGCCCACCGTGGGCTGCTGTTCTACTTCCTGTTGACGTTCCTGATCTTCCCGGGGCTGGTGCCGAGCTACCTGGTGGTGACCGGGCTGGGCCTCAAGGACAGCCTCTGGTCGCTGATCCTGCCCAGCGCGATAAGCGTGTTCAACCTGGTGGTTATCCGGGCGTTCTTCATGAACGTACCGGCGGAACTGCTCGACAGCGCCCGTATCGACGGCGCGGGGGAGTTGCGCATCCTCACCCGGATCGTGCTGCCGCTGTCCAGGGCGGTGATCGCCGTGGTCGGGCTCTTCTACGCGGTCGGCTACTGGAACGTGTACTTCAACGCGGTGCTCTACATCGACTCCAACGACAAGTTCCCGATCCAGCGGGTGTTGCAGAGCTACATCCTGGCCGGGCAGTCGCCGAACGTCTCGGGCGCGTCGGTGAGCCTGCCCGGGGTGACCGCGTACCCGCCGACGCTCGCGGTCAAGATGGCGGTCGTGGTGGTGACGGTCATCCCGGCGGTGATCATCTACCCGTTCGTGCAGCGTCACTTCACCAAGGGCGTGATCACCGGCGCGGTGAAGGGCTGACCCCGCGCGCACCGCGGCCCCGTTCCGCGCGGCGCCCGACTCCGTCCAGTCAGGCGCCGCGCGGAACGGTCAGCCCTCCTCGGGGAAGAGCCCCGCGAAGGGCACGACGGTCACCGCCGCACCGTTGAGCAGTGACCGGGCCGGTCGGTCGGCGTCGCCGACCCCCGCGAGCGCCAGCTGCCCCACCAGCAGCGGCCCCCGGGTCCGGATCCGCAACTCGTCGCCGTCGCGGACCGCCTCAATGATTGTGTCTCCGTCCACGTCGTGCACGACGGTGCGTCCGTCCACGGCGCCCCAGCAGACCAGGGTGACGTCCCGGAAGGGCCCGTCGCCGACCGTGGCCCCCGCCGCGACCAGCGGCAACAGCGTGCCCCGGCGTACGTACAACGGCATCCGGGACAGCGGCACCCGAACCCGCAGATGCCGGCCACCCGGATGCAGTTCGCCGGTGGTGGCGTCGAACCAGTCCTCGCCGACGGGCAGGTAGACGTCCCGTACCCCGGCCGCGTCGGTGACCGGCGCGACCAGCAGGTCCGTCCCGAGGCGGTACTGCAGGTCCGTCGTCCAGGCCGTCGGATCCTGCGGGGTGTCGACAAGCAGGGCCCGCATCATCGGTACGCCGGTGCGGGCCGCCTGGACGGCCGCCGACCAGAGGTACGGCATCAACCGGTAGCGTAGCCGCAACGCGGCCACCGCGAGTCGTTCCGCCTCGGCCGGGAACTCCCACGGCAGCCGGCTGGTGGTGCCGTGCAGCCGCACCAACGGCGACAGCGCACCGAACTGCGACCAGCGTACGTACAGGTCGGGTTCGGGGGTGCCGTGGAAGCCGCCGGTGTCGTGGCTCCAGAACGGCACCCCCGACAGGCCGTGCGACAGGCCCCCGCGCAGCGTGCTGGCCAGTGCCGGCCAGGTGGCGTTGACGTCGCCGCTCCACTGCGCGCTGTGCCGCTGCCCGCCCAGGTACGACGAGCGTGCCCACACCGCCCGGTGACCGGCCACCTCCTCGGTGACATCGGCGACCACGTCGTTGAACAGCAGGGCGTACACGTTGTGCAGGTCGACGCCGCTCATCCCGTTGTGGGCCACCGCGTCGGCGGGCACCCCCTCGGCGAAGTCGGTCTTGAACACCGCCACGCCCTGTCGCAGCAAAGGCCGGAGCAGCCCGGTGAACCAGTCGACCGCCGCCGGGTTGGTCAGGTCCACGATGGCCGAGGCCGGGTAGCTGCCGTGCCATACGTCGGCGACGTACGTGCTGCCGTCGGGTCGACGCAGGAAGTATCCGGCCGCGTCGGCCTCGGCGTAGAGCGGGCTGGCCGTCATCAGGTAGGGGTTCATCCAGAGGCAGACCCGGAAGCCCTGCTCGGACAGGGTCCGCAGCATCCCGGCCGGGTCGGGAAACGCCTCGCTGTCCCACCGCAGGTCCGACCAGTTGCCGGCGACCTGCCAGTAGCAGTCCAGGTGCAGCACGTCGCAGGGGATGTCGCGCTCGCGCAGGCGGCGGGCCCGCTCCAGCACCCGTTCCTGGCTGTCGGGGTAGAAGCCCGAGGAGACCCAGGTGCCGAAGGCCCAGCGCGGCGGCAGGTACGGCTGCCCGGTCAACTGGCGCAACCGGTCGAGCACCTCGGCGGGGGTCGGTCCGGCCAGCACGTAGTAGTCGAGCAGGTCGTCGGGGACCAGGATCTGCACCGCGCTGTGGGTGGACTGGCAGACGTCGAACTGCACCGGCAGCCCGCTGTCGACCAGGACCCCGTAGCCCCGGTTGGACAGGTAGAACGGCACGTTCTTGTGCGCCCGGTCGGATTCGCTGCCGAAGGCGTCGAAGTTCCACATCAGCGCCCGCTGGCCGCGTTTGTCCAGTGGGGTGAACTTCTCGCCGAAGCCGACGAACCGCTCGTCGCCGGGGGCGACGAAGCTCTCGTGCCAGGCGACGCGGACCCCGTCGGTGGTGGAGTATCCGAACGGGAGGGTGCGTTGCCGGCCGCTGATGTCGACAGTGCCCGGATCCTGCTCCAGCAGCAGCGAGCCGTCGGGGCGCAGGAACCGGATGTGCCACGGGTCGAGCCGGATCTCGGCGATCAGCGCGCCGGCGTCGATCCGTACCTGCCGGTCGTCGACGGTGACGGTGGCCGGGTGTACACGGGGGTGCACAAGCGGCATCAGCCGGGCCGACCGGCTGCGCGCCTGGGGATCCTCGGCGAGCCGTACCCGGATCATTCCGTCGCCGGCCGCGTCGACGCGTACCACCGCCGTCACCCCGTCGGCCAGCACCGCCTTGACGGTGGCTCCGTGTGCGTCGGTGCCGGCGAGCTCGGCCCGGCTCACCATGGCCGGGCCGCCCTCACCGGGGGTGCGCACCGGTAGGTCGGGCGGGTCGGCGACGAAGGTCTCGTAGGGCACCAACGGCGGTCGGTACGGCATCAGCTCTCCTCAGCGGCGTTCGGGGCGGTGCCGACAGTTTCTTTAACTATCCAACGAACTGTCAACGACGATGGTAAATATGATCCGGCGTCTACCTGTTGACATGGGCAGTGATGATCCATAGTTTGGATGCATCCTCAACTAAACGCGGGCTGGTGATGGTGATGTGGACCGACGGCCCGCTCTGCTACGGCGGCGACTACAACCCGGAGCAGTGGCCGGCGCAGGTCTGGTCCGAGGACGTCGCGCTGATGCGCCAGGCCGGGGTCAACCTCGTCACCGTGGGGGTGTTCGCCTGGTCCCGGCTCGAACCGGCACCCGGCCGGTACACCTTCGACTGGCTCGATCAGGTGCTCGACCTGCTGCACGCCGGTGGCGTACGGGTCGCCCTGGCCACCCCCACCGCCTCGCCACCACCCTGGTTCTCCCTGGCCCACCCCGGCGCGCTGCCCGTCACCGCCGACGGGATCCGGCTGCACCACGGCAGCCGGGACACCTACTGCGCCGCCACCCCCGCCTACCGCGAGGCCGCGCTGCGCATCACCGCCGCCCTGGCCGACCGGTACGCCGACCACCCGGCGCTGGCCGGCTGGCACGTGCACAACGAGTACGGCACCACCTGCCACTGCGAGCATGTCGCCCGCGCCTTCCGGTGCTGGCTGGCCGCCCGCCACGGTGACCTGGCCGCCCTCAACGACGCCTGGGTCACCAGCTTCTGGAGCCAGCACTACTCCGACTGGGCGCAGATCAGCTCCCCCCGGGCCACCCAGTACCTGCCCAACCCCGGACAACTGCTCGACTTCCGTCGCTTCTGGTCGGACACCCTGCTCGCCGCGTACACCGAGCAACGCGACCTGCTGCGGGCCGCGAACCCGGCGCTCACCATCACCACCAACTACGTGCTCGGTGACTGGGTGCCGGTCGACCACGCCCGCTGGGCCACCGAGGTCGACCTGGTCGCCGTCGACCACTACCCGTCCGCCGTCGACGGCGGCGCCGAGGAACAGACCGCGCTCGCCGCCGACCTGGCCCGTGGCTGGGCCCGGCACGCCGCCGCCCGCCGGCACCCCACCCCACCGTCGGCCGGCACCACCGTGCCCGCCGCCACCTGGCTGCTGATGGAGAGCGCACCCAACCAGATCCACACCGCCGGACGGATGCACACCAAGGAACCGGGGCGGATGCTGCGGCACAGCCTCGCCCATGTGGCCCGCGGCTCACACGGCGCGATGTTCTTCCAGTGGCGGGCACCGGTCGGTGGCGCTGAACGTTTCCACTCCGCCCTGGTGCCGCACGTCGGCCCGGACAGCCGGGTGTTCCGGGAAACCGTCGCACTCGGTGCCGCGCTGCGGCAGCTCAGCGAGGTCCGGGGCAGCGTCGAGGCATCGGTGGCGCTCGTCGTCGACGCGGCCAGCGGCTGGGCGCTGCGCCACCCGGGCCTGCCGTCGGCCCTGCCGGACCACCACGACGAACTCGCCGCCGTGCACCGGGCCCTGTGGCGCAGCGGGTACGCCTGCGACACCGTCACCCCGGGCGACCCGCTCGACGGCTACCGGATGCTCGTCCTGCCCGCCGTCTACCTGATCGACGAGGCCACCGCCGACTGGCTGCGCGGCTACCTGCACACCGGCGGCCACCTGCTGGTCACCTACCTCAGCGGTGTCGCCGACGAACACGCCCGGGTACGCCTCGGCGGCTACCCCGGCGCGCTCCGGGAGCTGCTGGGCGCGTACGCCGAGGAGTTCCACCCCCTGGCCGCGGACGACCAGGTCCTTCTTGACAGCGGCGGCACCGGGCGGATCTGGGCCGAGACGCTGCGCCTGACCGGCGCCGACACCGTCGTCTCCTACGTCGGGGGCGTACTCGACGCGATGCCCGCCGTCACCCGGCACCGGGTCGGCGCCGGCACCGCCTGGTACCTGTCCACCCGCCCCGACGACACCACCTACCGGCGGCTGCTCGACACCGCCGCCCGGGCGGCCGGCGTCACCACCGTCTGCCCCGACGCACCCGAGGGCGTCGAGGCGGTACGCCGCCGCGACGGCGAGGCGAGCTGGCTTTTCCTGCTCAACCACACCGACCACGAGCAACGCGTACCCGCACGCGGGGTGGAGTTGCTCACCGCGACGCCGATCGAACAGGCGATCACCCTGGCACCCGGCGGTGTCGCGGTGCTCCGCGAACACAAGGGTTGATCCGTCGGCCGGAGCTGGCTAATCTCGCACCAGCGCGTCGGGAACGCGCCGAGACTCGCCGGTAGGCTTGAAGCCACCCCTCACACCACCCGTCGAGCGACGGACACCGAAGCTCATTTCCGCCCGTGCGAGTCCGGGCGAGGAGTGAGGTGCCATGTGAAGAACCTGCCCGACAACCCCAGCCTCGACCACCTGCGTCAGCAGGCCAAGAACCTGCTCGCCGGCCTACGCGACATCGACCCGGCAGCGACGCTGACCACCGCTCAGGCGCGGCTGGCCGAGCAGTACGGCTTTCCCACCTGGACAGCCCTGAAGACCGAGGTCGCCCGGATGCGGGGCCGGGCCGAGACCGCGCAGGTGTCCCTGGCGCGCGAGATCGCCGCCTGCTACGGCCTCGGTGACGTCGTCGGCGAGATGCGCACCCTCGCCCGCGCCGACGACATGGGGCGTCGCTGGTCGCTGGTGACGGACCGGGGCCGCTGGGCGGTGCGGACGATGGACACCTGGTGGCCCATCGTCGACGCCGAGACCGACGTGGCGTTGCAGCAGGCCGCCGCGGCCGCCGGCATCCTGCTGCCCGCGCCGGTGCGCAGCCGCGCGGGTCGGATCGTGGAGACCATCGGTGGGCACCGCTGGCGGGTCTACGAAGGGCTGCACTCCGGACCGCCACTGCTGGCCCCGGCCCGTTCGTCGGTCACCGGTGCGGTCGGCGGGGTACTCGCCACGATCCACGGGCTCGGCCTGCCGGTGGACCGGGTCAGCCCGTGGCACGGCACCCGGCTGGTCACCGCGAGCTGGTCCGAACTCGCCGCCGGCGCTGCGGCCCGCCAGACCAGCTGGGCTGGGGCGCTCGGTGCCGCGGTGGCCACCCTGACGGAGCTCGACGGCATCGGCGGCGACACCGAGACGCCGCAACCTGTGCTCTGCCACAACACCCTGGGGCCGGCGAGCACCCGGCTGGCCACGAACGGTCGCCTCGTCGTCGTCGGCTGGGAACATGCCGGCGGTCAACCGCCGAGCTGGGAGCTGGCCAACGCACTGCTGGACTGGGCCGTGGTCCCCGGTGGGGCGGTCAACGTGGCCGGTGCACGCGCGTTGCTCGACGGGTACCGCGCGACGGCGGGCACCCTGCCGTCGCTGGACCTGGCCGCGTTCCGTGGCGCGGTCACCAGCCTCGCCAACTACGTCTCCGGACAGGTGGGCGCTGCCCTGGAGGCACGCGACGACGAGGAGCGGCGGTACGCCGACCGCAGCGTTGCGCACCTGCTGTCGCACCTGCCCACCCGCGCGGTCCTGGAACAACTGCTGGACGTGGCCACCGGGGCGGCACGCCGCTGACCGTGACCGCTCTGCTCGGCCGGTGGCGGTGCGGAACGATCGGCTCGGCCCGTGGCGGTGCGGAACGGTCGGGGTCAGCCGGTGGCGACGGCGGCGCGGGAACGGTCGGCGGCGATCCGCACCGCCATCGCCGCCAGCACCGTGCCCATCAGCATCCGCTGTACGCGCAGCCACAGCGGTCGCCGGCTGAGGAAACCAGCGATGCCACCGGCGGTGAGCACGATCAGCGTGTTCACGGTCAGCGCCACGGCGATCTGGGTCAGCCCCAGCAGCAGGCTCTGCCCGGCGACGTTGCCCCGCGCCGGGTCGATGAACTGCGGCAACAGCGACACGTACAGGATGGCGATCTTCGGGTTGAGCAGGTTCGTGACCAGCCCCATGGTGAACAGCCGGCGGGCCGGATCCGGTGGCAGCGGCGCCGGGTTGAACGGCGACTGCCCGCCGGGGCGCAACGCCTGCCACGCCAACCAGAGCAGGTACGCCGCGCCGGCCAGCTTGACCGCCGTGTACAGCGCCGGCACCAGCACGAACACGGTGGCGATGCCGGCGACCGCCGCACCCAGGTAGACCGCGAACCCGGCGGCGACCCCGAGCAGCGAGATCAACCCGGCCCGTCGGCCCTGGGTCACCGACCGCGACACCAGGTAGACCATGTTCGGCCCCGGGGTCAGCACCATCCCCAAGGCGACCAGTGCGATGCCGACAATTCCCGCCGTACCGACCATCCTGTGACCCCCGTCCCACGTTGTGCCTGAGCCTAGGGCACGGGGAATGCCGGCTGGGCCCGTGACGCTGCGCCATCGCGAGACGGTGGTCACGTTACGGTTGTCCGGGGAGGTGGCGAGGGTGGAGATGCGTTGGGAAGCGTCGGTGGAGGCGCAGATCCGGGCGGCGCAGGAGCGCGGCGAGTTCGACAATCTGCCCGGTGCGGGCAAGCCGATCGCCGGCCGGGGCCTGCCCTACGACGAGTCCTGGTGGATCAAGAGTTTCCTGGAGCGCGAACAGCTGCCGACGAACCTGTTGCTGCCCGCTCCGCTGCTGCTGCGTCGCCGCATCGAGCAACTGCCCGACGAGGTCCGGGATCTGCCCACCGAGCAGGCCGTGCGGGCGGTCGTGGCCGAGCTGAACGCGGAGGTGCTGGCCTGGCTGCGTAACCCGTCCGGCCCCCGGATCGCGGTACGTCCGGCCGACGCCGACGCGGTGGTACGGCGGTGGCAGGACGAGCGGCGGAACGCGGTCCCGCCCGCACCCGCCGCGGCACCGTCGGTGCCGCGACGGCGCTCCTGGTTCCGCCGCCACTCCTGGTTCCGCCGCCGCGGCACCGCGTGACGGGCCGGCGTGAGCCATGAGCGGACGGGGTGACCGGCCTGTCGGTGACGTGGCACGGAAATGCCGAACGGCGGCCCGCTGAACCAGTCGGGCCGCCGTTCGCAGAATGGGATCAGAGCGGGCGGATGTTCTCCGCCTGCGGGCCCTTCTGGCCCTGGGTGATGTCGAACTCCACCCGCTGGTTCTCGTCGAGGCTGCGGAATCCGCTCGACGAGATCGCGGAGAAGTGGGCGAAGACATCGGCGCCGCCGCCGTCCTGGGCGATGAAGCCGAAGCCCTTGTCGGCGTTGAACCACTTCACGGTACCTGTAGCCATGTCTGCTCCTTCGCAGGCTGGTGGAGACCGCGGTGTGCGGACTCGTACGCCGCCGCGTTGATCGCCCGCGCCGAACCGACACGACAAACGAAAAAGCGCCGGACAGGTTTCAGATAACCCATCAGGCGCCGGAAACGTCTACGGAAATCAAAACTGCAACAGAAAAGACTCTAGCACAGGCGACCCGTAGCAGCCCCGATGTCCTGGCTGTATCCCTGGTCTCAGCGGCGCGGTACCCCGGCGTCCGCAGGTTCTTCGGGACACGACAGACGGTCCCTCCCGTAGTGGGGAAGGACCGTGCGGCGTGGAGTCAGGCAGCGCCGGGCTGCGGGCGGCACTTGTGGTCCCGGTTGTGCTGGAGGGCTTCTTCGAGCTGGTCTTCGAGAATGATGATCCGGCAGGCGGCTTCGAGAGCGGTGCCGTGGTCGACCATCTCCCGGGCTCGCGCGGCCAGGCGCAGCTGGTAGCGGGAGTAGCGGCGGTGTCCGCCGGCGGAACGGAACGGGATGATCAGCTTGGCCTCGTCGAGGCGGCGCAGGAAGTCCTGCGAGGCGCCCACGATCTCGGCGGCACGGCCCATGGTGTAGGCGGGGTAGTCGTCGTCGTTGAGCATGTCGTCCGGTTGGGCCATACATTCCTCGTCATGAACGAGGGCCCCGGCATAGAACGCGCCGGGGCCCAGGGTTACGGGTTGAATACACCATCTACCGACAGGTTCGTCGGGTTCTCGTGTCCGCACCGTGCCGTTGTAGGCATGCGGTGCGAGGATCGCATAAGCGTGACCGGAGACCACCTCACGTTCGATGGGGCAACGGCGTCCACCGCAGAACTGGCACTATGTCCCGACGGCGGGCGATCCAACGGCGTCCAGCCCTCCCTTTCCTCTTCTTCCACTGCCTGCGGTGCTGTCCGCCGATGTCGGAGCCTCACGCGACTTCATGGCCCCGCACACGTGCGACGGATCCTTGCTGCGTCAGGCGGAGCCCGGAACCTGCGTCGGCTCCCCCTGTTGCCCTGACCTGGAGTTACGTCAAGGTCTTGTCGTGCACTTGCCGTGTTGCGTGCGGTGCTGTGGTGCACCGCGGTTGCCGAGCGAGCCGCGAGAAGTTCCGGGCCCTGCTTTGACGCTCGGCCTGTTTCGTCAGCGTCTTTAACCGATCTCTCTCGTCAACGGGGGCAACGTTACCCAGCCCCACCGAGAATGTCTAGTCTCGGGAGACCAGATTTTCTCGGTGGCTGCCCAAGGCTTTCCGGACGTGCCGACGGCCGGCAGCGGTGTGCGTCCGGCGGGGGAGAGGTCGGCGGCGGCGGCCGGGAGTTCACCGGTAACCGTGGCGGTGACACCGTGGCCGCACTTGTCGATCAGTAGGGCTCCGGTCAACCAACGGGCCAGGTAGGGCAGTAGCGCCGAGCCGGTCATTCGGCGGCGGGCCCGGCGGGTACCCGCTCGCGCCGCGGCCGTGGTCGCCGATCGGGCAGATCAGGGTGCGCTCCGACAGGCTCGGGTCGAGCCGACCGTGGCACCGCCGTGGCGTACCGCGCTGGTGACCATCTCGTGGACGGCCGCGACGAAGTCCGAAAGCGCTGCGCCGGGGCACCCGGTTGGGTTGGCCGAGCGGCTGGCCGCCGACGACAGACACCCACCGTCTCGCGCATTATCGGATTATCGGTTACGGCAATCCAATAACTAGACCTCTACAACCGGACATAACGTACGCACATCATAATGACTGTTAATGTGCGTAAGCGGTTGCCCTGGTGTACGCGGGTCGTTCACCAGCCGATCCGGCCGGGCATAGGGTGGCGGCATGGCGCTGCGGCTTGTTCAGGTGAACTTCAAGGCTCGGGACGAGGTGGCCCTCGGCCGATTCTGGGCGGACGCCCTCGGCTGGGGTGTCGCCAGCGAGGAGCCCGGGGTCACAAACGTCGAGCCTCTGGGATTCACCTGGCCGGATCCGACCGCCGTCTGCGTCGACGTCGTCGTCGTCCCGGATCCGGAGACGGTGCGGTACCGCGTGCACCTCGACCTCGCCACCACCTCCGCAGCCCATCAGGCGGAGTTGGTCGGCCGCCTGATGGATCTCGGTGCGACGCGCGTGGACGTGGGTCAGGGCGATGTCCGGTGGACGGTGCTGGCCGACCCGGAGGGCAACGTGTTCTGTGTGTTGGAGCCTCGGGAGATCTACCGGGACACCGGGCCGATAGCCGCGGTGGTGGTCGACTGTGCGGATCCGCGTGCCATGGCCCGCTTCTGGAGTGAGGCGACGGACTGGGCCCTGCACGAGGTGAGCGATGACCATGCACGGCTGCGTTCGGCCAAGGGGGTCGGGCCGTACCTGCTGTTCCGTCGCACACCCGGGGCGAGGACCTGGTGGAGCCGGGCCCACCTCGACCTCAAGCCGTATGCCGGTGATGATCAGGCGGCGGAGGTGGCCCGGCTGGAGTCGCTCGGTGCGGCCGTCGTCGACGTCGGCCAGGGCGACGTGTCGTGGAGGTGCCTCGCCGACCCCGAGGGGAACGAGTTCTGCGTCCTCGCCCCGGGCTGACGCCGGCTCGCACCGACCGGCGAAACCGGTTGAGTCCCGTTTTGTGGTTCCCGTAGGTTGCCTGCGACCCGTGGCCGTGAGGCAGAGGACAAAACCGCGTGACCCCGCCTGCTCTGTAGACCTGACATCTTCCGCTCACCGGTAGCCGACGCTCCCGTCGGCTCTGCCGGGCTGCCCTTGTGCGCCCGGTCGTACCGCGCTTGAGGCCGCGCTCAATCGGCCTCGTGTCAGGTCTCTGGAGCAATCGTGTCTGCACAACCTCATATCGTGCTGCCCTGGGTCGTCCGTCGGACCAGGCTGCCGCTGCTGTCGCGGCGGTGCGTGGACTGCGGGTCGGAGTCGGCGACCACCGGCGAGGGCAGGTTCCGCGTCAACGCCAACGGCAAGCTGCTGGACGTGTGGCTGCTGGTCCGCTGCGTGTCCTGTGACCGGACGAGCAAGCTCACCGTGCACGAGCGCACCCCGGTCAGATCCTTCGATCCGGCCGAGTTACGCGGTTACCGTCTCAACGATCCGTCGCTGGTGGCGTCCCGACTGTTGGATCCGCTGCTGGCCCACCGCAACCGCTTCGCCCTCGACTGGACGGGGGCGTGGCGGTTGGACACCCCGTCGGAGTGGCTCGACGGGACGTGGCCGGTCCAGGTGGCGGTCGTCTTCGCCGATCCGGTACCGGTGCGTCCGGAACGACTCATCGCGCACGGGCTCGGCCTCAGCCGGGGCGAGGTACTGCGCCGGATCAAGTGCGACATTCCGTTGCGCCGTCCGAGGAGTACCGGGTTCACCTTCACCGTGATGGCCGGGGACTGATCGGGGCGGCCGGGCGGGTTCCCTGCGGCCCGCCCGGCCACGGAACCACGCGCAGCCGCCCCCGCCACCGCAAGCGGCGGGGGCGGGGGCGGTCAGGAGGACGTCCGACCGTACGCCGCACGGGCCTGCGCCACCTCTGCCGCCTGGCGCTCACGCCAACGCTGCTGCGCCAGCCGGTTGCACGTCCGGCAGACCCGGCGCAGGCGACCCGTCGCCGGCTCGGTCTCCCGCTCGTGCCCGTTGCGGCAGCGTGGACGCTGGGTCCGTGCCCGGCAGTTGTCCGCGTGGCTGAGCTGGCGCAGGTGGGTCGGCTCGATGCAGTCCGGCACTCCGCAGTCGTGGTGGACTTCGAGGGTGGGGTCGTAGCCGCCGACGAAGACCACGTACGCGGCGATGTGTGCCCACGCCCGGCCCGCGAGCTTCTGGTGCACGCCGCGCCGGCTGCCGTAGCCGCGCACGATGAGGCATCCGGTGTCGGACCGCACCGACCGACCCATCAGGTACGCCCGGAGGGTGTCCTCGGTGAAGTGTCGGGACAGACCGTTGACCTGAGACAGCACCGGGTCAGCGTAGGGGCTGGGTGCGACGCGGTGTCCCCGCGTACCCCGGCAGCCGATCATGATGTTTCGGCGCGCCTGATCGTCAACCCACAGCAGGGCTGAGAGCATTTTTCACATGCGTCCGCACGACACTTCGGTGCAGTACCGCCCGTCGGCCTACCCGGCCCTGCCCGACGGGCCGATGGCCGTCACCGACGCATGGTTGCGTAACCGACGGTTGAGCGAGCACACCCGCGATGCGTACCGCCGGGACGTCGCCGGTTGGCTGGCCTGGTGCGCCGCCCGGGAACTGGACCCGCTGCGCGCGAACTTCCTGCATGTCAACGAGTACGGGCGGGCGTTGGAGAACAGCGTCTCGGCCCGGACCGGCCGCCCGCTGACCCCGGCGACGGTGGCCCGGAAGCTATCCGCGCTGTCGAGCTGGTACGACTTCCTGATCAAACTGCGGGCGGTGGAACTCAACCCGGTGGCCGGAGCCGACCGACCACGGGTCGACCGGGACCATTCGGCCACTGTCGGACTGGCCCCCGACGAGGTGGACGCGCTGCTCGCGGCGGCCGAGGCCGAGACCGGGCCGACCGCTGCCCGCAACCGGGCCGCCGTCGCGCTGCTCGCCGATCTGGGACTGCGGGTGGGGGAGTTGGTCTCGCTCAACCTGGATGACCTGGGCGCCGAGCGGGGACACCGCAGCGTGCGCTTCGTCGGCAAGGGCGGCCGGTCGCGCCGCCGGGCGTTGACTCCGGGCACGGCGTACGCCGTCGACGCGTACCTGGCCGAGCGGGCCGCCGCGCGGCGGGTGGAGGTGGCGGAGTTGACCGGCCCGTTGCTGGTCACCGCCAGCGGCGCCCGCCTCGACCGGCACTCGGTGTTCCGGTTGGTCCGGCGGCTCGCCCGCAGCGCCGGGATCGCCGCGTGGGCCCGGCTGTCACCGCACTCGCTGCGACATGCCTTCGCCACCACCGCACGGTCCGAGGGGGTGCCGCTGGAGGACGTGCAGGACGCGATGGGCCATGCCGATCCGCGTACCACCCGCCGTTACGACCGGGACCGGCACAACCTGGACCGGGATCCCGCGTACGCCATCTGGGCGGCCCGAGCCCGCCGCCGCGGCTGACCGGCGGATCAACCGCGCGTCGTGCGGACGCAGTACACGTCGCCGGAGTTGGCCTCGTGTGGCAGCGCGAGCAGGTGCGCGGCCATCTCCTTGGCATCGACCCAGCGCCCGAGGGTCAGCGACTTGTCGTCGCCGAGCGCCACGTCGAATCCGTCGAAACCGAGCACGGCGAGCCGGTCCAGGCACCGCAGCGCGACGGCCCGTCCGATCGTGGTGAACTCGAACGACAGGGCCGGCAGGGGACGGCTCAGCCCGGCGAGCACGGCGTCCTCGAAGCCCTCCACATCGATCTTGACGAAGGTCGGCGGGCCGTGCTCGGCGATCAGCGTGTCGACGGTGGTCACCGGTACCTCGATCTGACCGTCCCAGACCTGGTCCTCCCAGCCGCCCGCGCCCGCGGCGGCCGTGACGAAGTCGGTGGAGGCGGTGGAGACGGTGGGGTTGGCCGAGTTGACCAGGAAGCCGATCCGACCGGGTTGGGCCCCGCAGGCCGCCTCGATCAGCGTGACCTGGTCGTCGTCGGCGTAGATGGCACGCAACGCCCGCAGGCACAGGGGTTGCGGTTCGACGGCGATGACCCGGGCACCCAGCCGGCGGAAGCTGCCGATGTGGTCTCCCACGTGCGAACCGATGTCGAAGACCAGGTCACCGGGGCGGACGAAGCGGGCGTAGAACGCGTCCATCGCCGCGTCCCGGTCGGGGTTGCCGTAGTAGACCTCCAACGACCGGCGCAGTGCGGCGGTGCGCGGGTCGGTCTTGAGCGCCTCGACCGCGGCGGAGTGGGTACCCATCGCAGCACCTTAACCCGCC
Organism: Micromonospora sp. NPDC000442; assembly: GCF_042898635.1. Taxonomy (NCBI): domain Bacteria; kingdom Bacillati; phylum Actinomycetota; class Actinomycetes; order Micromonosporales; family Micromonosporaceae; genus Micromonospora; species Micromonospora sp. NPDC000442. Next base: position 324,514 of record NZ_JBIAYZ010000006.1, read on the forward strand.
CGATCTGCTCGCCGTGGCGGTCCGCGCCGCGGCCGGTCACCCCCGGTGACGTACCTCGGTGTCCCAGATGTCGGCCCATGGACGCCGTAGCCCACGGCACAACCAGATCGGTCCGCCGTTCTCGTCGTTGTCCACCGCCACCCCCAGGTCCACCCGCCCGGCGAGGGTGACGTCGGTGAACCAGGACCGCAACCGGTCCGGCCGCGACCACCCGACGGCGATCACCACGTCGGCGCCGTCCGGCGGCCGACCGAAGTCGACCATGCTGTTGTGCCCGGAGTACGCGGCGGGCAACCCGCGCTGCGCACCGAAGCGGGCCACCGCACCCGCCTCGCCGTAGTTGCCCGTGAGGATGACCGCCCGGGCCTGCTCCTGCGCCGGCAGGGTGCGGTACACGGCGGCCAGCGAGTCGGTGAACGCCGGCCAGCCGATGGTCTCCCCGGCGTCGTAGTTGACCGCCACGACGAAGCCGGGCAGCCGGTCGGCCGGCAGAACCGGCAGCAACAGCACCGCGTTACTGGCGGCGGTGAGGACAACAACCGCCGCCAGCAGGGCGCGGCGTACCCGACTGCGCGCTGCCCAGCCGGCGGCGACGACCGCTCCGGCGGCGGTGAGTACCAGCAGCAGCGGGGCGTCGTAGTAGCCCTTGCCGCCGACGAACAGCACGATGCCGGCTACCACCAGCCAGGCCCAGCCGAGCGCTCGGTAGCTGCGCCAGCCGGACCGGCGTAGCAGCACCTCCAGCCCGGTCACCCAGATCGGCACCACGAACGGGCTGATGATCACGAAGTGCAGCAGCAGGGCGTCGAGCCGGCCACTGTAGGAACTCTCTCCCCCGGAGATCGTCGCGGCGACCCCCAGCTGCGGAAACCCGTTGACCGCCTGCCAGGTCAGGCTCGCGGCGGCGAGCAGCCCGAACAACGCGGTGGCGGCCAGCACCCAGCGGTCACGCAGCAGCCGGCGCGGCCCGCCTAGCGCCAGCCCGGCCACCAACCCCACGGCGAGCAGCGCGGGCAGCAGCTTGTTGAACATGCCGACGCCGAGCAGCAGCGCGACGGCGAGGGCCCAGCGGCCGTCCCCGGTGCCTAGCAGTCGCACCGTGCACAGCGCGGCGGCCAACCAGACCACCAGGTCGACGGTGCTGGTGCTGAGCAGATGACCGGTGGCCAGCACGATCCCCGACGTGGCACCGAGCACGGCGGCGAACGTCTGGGTGCGCCGGTCCGCACCGAACTGCCGGGCGGTCGCGGCGATCAGCAGCACCGCGCCGCCAGCCAGCAGCGCCGACGGCGTCCGCAGGACGAGCAGGCTGCCGGGGGCGACCGTGTCGGCGAGTCTGGCCAGCGCCGGTACCAGCGGCCCCTGGTCGACGTACCCCCAGTCGAGGTGCCTGCCGGCGAGGAGGAAGTACAGCTCGTCACGGTGGTAGCCGTAGCGTGGGGCCAGGGCCAACAGGACCAGGGTGACCGTCGTGGCGACCAGCCACGGCCCGGTGGTCCGGGGACCGGGCTCGGGGGCTGGCGGCTGCTGTGTCGCACCGGTTCGGACCCGCGGCGTCGCCGTTGTCACGGTGACATTGTCGCCCGTGCCCGCCAGGTCGGTAGGGCACGACCGGCCGACTTGACGACACGCGTGCGGGCGCGCTAATAAGGAAGCGGAAGTTGAGTCGCACAGACTCAACTAAGGACCTTCGGCCAGGAGAACCGAGGAGGTACCCGATGTTGATGCGCACCGACCCGTTCCGTGAGATCGACCGGCTCGCCGAGCAGTTCTTCGGCAGCACCAGCCGCCCGGCCGTCATGCACATGGACGCCTACCGCGACGGCGACCACTTCTACGCCGCCTTCGACCTGCCCGGAGTCGACCCGGAGAGCATCGAATGCACCGTGCAGCGCAACGTGCTGACCGTCCGCGCCGAACGTCGCCGCCCCGCCGGTGACAACGTCGAACTGGTCGCCGCCGAGCGTCCGATGGGCGTCTTCAACCGCCAACTCTTCCTCGGCGACACCCTCGACACCGACAAGCTCGAAGCCGGCTACGACAACGGCGTGTTGACGCTGCGGATCCCGGTGGCCGAGCGGGCCAAGCCCCGCCGGGTCACCATCAGCGCGACCGGCAACGGCCGCAAGGAGATCAAGGCCTGAGCACCGACCTACCCCGGCGTGGCCGGACGGGACGCGGTCCCGTGCGGCCACGCCCACTTTCCGCCCGCCGCGGCGGCCGATTCTCTACCGTCGAGTGGTGTGGGGGCTGTGCAGCCGTGGAGCAGACCGGCCCGGCGACGCCATCCGATGCGGACCGGCCTCGCCGTCGCCGGAGCGGGGGTGGCGCTGTGCTGCGTCGGGGTCGCCGGTCTGGGTGCCTGGAACCTGCAACTGGTCACCCAGGCCGCCGCCCCGGTCCGGGAGACCGCCGAGGGGTTCCTGCGCGAGGTCACCGCGGGCGACACCGGCAGCGCGTACGAGCGGCTCTGCGCCGACGCGCGCACCCGGTGGAGCGAAATCGGCTTCACCAGCTGGGTACGCACCCCGCCGGTGGTGCGCGACTACGAAATCGTGGACGTGTCCGTGGCCACCCGCGGCGGCCGACCACACGGCAAGGTCACCGTACTGCTGACCCGCGACAGCGGCAGCACCGAACAGCGGGACCTGTCGGTGGTGCGGGAAGACGGCGGATGGCGGGTCTGCGGCGACCCGTACTGACCGGGCACCCCGTCCAGCGCGGTCACACCCGGGCCGGCTCGGCCGCCTCGACCAGCCGACCGTCGCGCAGCACCAGCACCCGGTCGGCCAACTCCACAAGCGTCGGGTCGTGCGTGGCGACCAGCGCGGTCATGCCCCGGGCATGCACCAGCGCCCGCAGCAGGTCCATCACCGCCCGGCCGGTCTCCGAGTCCAACTGGCCGGTCGGCTCGTCGGCGATCAGCAGCGCCGGATCGTTTGCCAACGCCCGGGCGATCGCCACCCGCTGCTGCTGCCCACCGGACATCTCGTACGGCCGCTGCGCCGCGTGACCACCCAACCCGACCAGTTCCAGCAGCACCGACACCCGCTCTTCACGTTGCGCGGCCGGTACCTTCGCCAGCCGCATCGGCACCCCCACGTTCTCCGCCGCGGACAGGATCGGAATCAGCCCGAAGGACTGGAACACGAAACCGATGGTGTCCCGACGCAACCGCAGCAGCTCCTTCTCGCTGGCCGCGGTGACCTCCTGGCCGGCCACCCACACCCGCCCCGAGGTGGGCCGGTCCAGCCCACCGATCAGGTTCAGCAGGGTGGTCTTGCCCGCCCCGGAACGACCCCGCACCGCGACCAGCTCACCGCGGCCGGCGCGCAACGAGACGTCCCGCACCGCGTGGACCACCCGGTCACCACCGCCGTAGTCGCGGCTGAGCCCGTCGACCCGGATCAGATCCTGCTCGCTCACCGCGCGCTCCTCTCGTCGCCGGAACGGACCTGCACGTGGTCCGGCTCCAGGGTCAACCGCACCCGGTCCCGCAGCGCCAACGCGTCGACGAAACCCGCCGGAAGCTGCATCCGCCCGGCCCGGTCCAACACCGCGTACTCCTCGGTCACCAACTCCTCGACGCCGTCGGCCCCGATCCGCGCGGTGCGGTGCACCTCCGAGGCGGTACGGCCGTCGCGGATCGACACGGTACGTCGCACCTGCGAGGCGACCTGCGGGTCATGGGTCACCACCACCACGGTCACCCCCAGTTCGGCATTGATGGTGCGCAGCGCGGCGAAAACCTCACCGGCCGTCGCCTCGTCCAGCTCACCGGTCGGCTCGTCGGCGAAGAGCACCTCCGGGTCGTTGGCCACCGCCACCGCGACGGCGCAGCGCTGCTGCTCGCCGCCGCTCATCTGCCCCGGTCGACGGTCGGCGCAGTAGCCGACGCCGACCATCTCCAGCAGTTCCGCCGCCCGCCGCCGAGCGGCCCGGCCACCCCGGCGCGCCAGCCGCATCGGCAGCTCCACGTTCTCCCGCGCGGTCAGGTACGGCAGCAGGTTGCGTGCGGTCTGCTGCCACACGAACCCGACAGTGTGCCGCCGGTACCGCAACCGCTTGGCGGCCGACATGGTCAGCAGGTCGTAACCGGCCACCCGGGCGATCCCCGCGGTCGGCGTGTCCAGCCCGGACAGGATGTTCAACACCGTCGACTTGCCGGAACCCGACGCGCCCACGATGGCCAGCAGCTCACCACGGTCCACGACCAGGTCGAGGCCCTGCAACGCGACGACCTCCACCCCCTCGCTGGTGAAGATGCGCACCAGCCCGTCGCAGACGATGTGCCCCCGCAGGCGATCCGTGCCACCGGCCCGTGCGGCGGCCCGCTCCGCCGCACGCCGTTGCAACGTCGCCAGGTCCGGAACCTCCGACACCACCGTCACGGGTTCTCCTCTCCTAGACGCAGCACCTCACCGAGGCGCATCCGTCGGTTCCACAGGTTCTCCACCGCCAGCCCGGTCACCAGCCCCAGCACCACCAGCCCCAACACCGAGGCCAGGACCAGCGGATCCAGGTGATCGCGGACCGGCACGCCGGGCACGAACGCGGACAGCCCGAGGGTCGGCCCCAGGATCCGGGGCAGGGCCACCCCCACCGCCGCCCCGGTCAACGCCGCGACCAGGACCAACGGCACCAGCTCGTACACCAGCAGCCGCCGGCCACGGCCGACGGACAGGCCCAGGGTGCGCAACCGGGACAGCATCCGCCCCCGCCCCGCCGCGTCGGCCACCACCGAGAACCCGACGGCGAGCACCGCCAGCGCGGTGCCCCCGACCGCGCCGGCGGTGAACGCCAGGGTCAGTACGTCGTTGGCTCCGGTCCGGTCCAGGTCCGCGCGGTACGCCCGCCAGGTGTCCAGGGCCGCCGGCATCTGCGTACGCGTCACCGCCGCACCGAGCACCGCCGACTGCCGCCGCCGCTGCGCGTCGTCGGCCACCCCCAACAACTGCGCCTCATCGATGTCGTCACCGGCGACCAGATACCGGTTCGGGATGATCGGCGTGTACTCGTACTCGGGCAGCGCCTGCCACGGCAGCACCACGAACCGCTCGGTGCCCAACCCCACGCCCGGGAAGGCGTCGGTCACCTCGGCGACCCGGAACTCGTACAACCGGCCCTGCACGTCGACGGCGGCCCGGTCACCGATTTCCGTGGCCACCTCCGACGACACCACCGCCGGCACCGGCCCGTCACCCCGGGCGGCAGCCCGCAGAGCGGCCGGCACGTCCACCTCGACACCGCTGTGCGCCACCACCTCCGCGAAGGCCGGGCCGTCCACCACCAGCACCCGGGCCGTGCCGATCTGCCGCGACGGCAACCCCGCGTCCGGCACCAGCCGCCGATTCGAGTCCACCCACACCCGGGCCACCGCCGTCACCCCGGACACCCCGGTCAACGCGTCCCCGGCGTCGGGGGAGAAGGTGTACCCGGTCAGCCAGGCGTCCGCCGGCACCGTCAACGTGGCCGCCCGGTCCCGGGCCGCCGCGACGGTGGTGGTGACCACCCCGCCGAAGACTCCGGTGCTGACCGCGACGATAAGCACCGCCAACGGACCCAACGCCACCGGCGCACCCCGTCCGGCGCGGGCGACACCGAGGAACAGCACCGCGCCCCGGGCCCGCGCGGCCAGCCGACCGGCCGCCCGCAGCGGCCACGGCAACAGCCGCACCGCCACCAGCGCCGCGGCGACCGCGACCAGCACCGGCACCGAACTGAGGTACGCGTCGACACCGGCACCCGGATCGAGACCACGGCGGCGCAGCAACACCACCCCGAGCACGGCCAGCAGCAGCACGGCCGCCTCGACGGTCAGCCGCCGGGCCGACGGGCGTCGCCACGCGGCATCGGCGCGTCCGGTCACCACCGCGACCCGCCGCTGCGAGTGCATCGCCAACACCGGCACCACGGCGGTGGTGAGCACCGCCAGCGCCAGCACCAACCACGGAAACGCCCCGTCGCGACCCGGCACCCGGCTGCCGACGAACCAACCGACAAGCACCGCCAGCGGCTGCACCGGCGCGGACTCGGCCAGGGTACGCAGCCCGATGGCGGTCAGGGCGGCGCCCCGGGCCCGCAGCAACGCGAACTCGTCACGTCGCCGCAGCACCGTCAACCGCGCCGCCAGCACGATCAACCCGAGCAGGCTGGCGACCAGTCCCGCCTGCACCACCGCGAGCAGGGCCTGCACGGCGCGCAACTGACCGGCGAACCGCGACAGCGCGCCGTCCAACGACGTCTGCACGGTCGCCTGCGAACTCCACGACATGCGGCGGGCCTCGGCCACCGCCGCCGTCACCGACTCCAGCGTCTGCGCGTGCAGCCGCCGCTCGTCGAGGCGATACCGCCAACCGCTGATTGCGGGGACACCACTGCCGGCGGAGACGACGTCCACCCCGACCCAGTCGGTCACCCCCGCCACGACGTACGGCTCACCGTCCAGCACCGGGACCACCGGCTCCAGGGCGTAGCCCAGGTCGTCCCAGACCGGGTCACCGGCGTCGCGCGGCTCGAACACCCCGACGATGTGCGCGTCCGCCTGACCATCGCGCCCGGCGAACCGCAGCCGCTGACCGGCACGCAACGACAGCGTCTCGGCCACCGACCCCGACACCACCACCTCCGCCGGACCGCCCGGGCGGGTGCGGGGCCAGCGACCCGCGGTCAGCTCGGCCGCCTCCACGACGTCGGTCTGGGCGCGCAGCCCGAACATCTTCCGGGCGCCGCCGTCCATCGGCGGCTCGTCGCCGACGGCGAACAGTTGCTCCTCATCCAGCGACGCCGCGTACCACCGCCGGTGCACCAGGTCCGGCAGCGGCGCCGGCAGCTCGGCGGCGTAACGGTCCAGGTCGGCCTGCCCATCGGCGACGGGCGCCGGCCGCTGCCCGGCGAGTGACACGTCACGAACCAGGTGCGGCAGCCGGGCCACGTCCGCGCGCAACCCCCGATCGGCGTACTCCCCGGTCAGTCGGGGCGCGGCGGTCAGCAGCAGTGCCGCCACCAACCCCAGCACCGCCAGCAGCCCCACCTGCCCGCCGTACGCCCTGATCCGCCTCAGGTTCACTCTCACTGGTCCTCCCCGGTGCGCAGGTGCGCGGCGGTGAGCCGGCGTCGGACGCTTACCGACACCGCGGCGCTGAACGCCAGGGCCAACGCCAGCAGTCCGACGGCGGTACCCAGCACCGGTGGCCAGTCGACGTTCAGCAGCGGCGGGGGATCGGGGCGGTCCGCCGACGGGGTCAGGATGACCAGCGGGGCCATCGTCGCCGCCACACCGATGCCCACGGCCAACCCCACCAGCACACCCATGCCGGCGAGGAACGACTGCTCGGCCAGCAGCGACCGGGCCACCAGCCGGTGACCCGCGCCGAGGGTGTGCAGCACCGCCAGTTCCCTGGCCCGGCGCCGTGCCGTGGCGCTGACGTCCACGGCCGCCCCCACCGCGGCCAGCAGCACCGCGGCGAGGGCGGCGACGAACAGCGCACCACGGGCACCCACCCCGAACGGGTCGCGAGCCAGCTCGTCGGCGACGTCCTGGCGATCCAGGACGGTCAGGTCATCGAGCGCGGCGGCGGCCCCGGCGACCTGTGCCGCCGCACCGGTCCGGGCGGCGACCCACCACTCCTGGGGCGCGCGGACGATGCCACGCTCGTGGAACAGTCGGGTACGCAGCGACGGCAGATCGACAAGCAACGCGGCGTCCTCGACGTCACCGGGCAGCGCCGCGACCCGGTCCACCAGGACGACGTCGACCTCGGCACCACCCAGGAACAGCCGGGTCTGCGCACCGACGCCGACGTGCAGCATGTCCAGTGCCGCACCGGTGGCGACCACCGGCACCCGGTCCGTACCGGTCGGACGGGTGACGGCCAGCTGCACCGGGGTGTTCCGGGCGAACCAGCCCGCCGGTATGTCACGTTCGTAGCGACCGGCCAGGGTGGTGCCGGAAACCCTCGACGCGGTGGCCGTGCCGGCGCGGTCGACCAGCTGCCACGGCCCGTCCGCGGCCAGGTCCACCGGTGTGCCGGTGGTGGAGTCCGGGCTGGCCCGCAGGTTCGACAACCGCCAGTCGAGGCTCAGCCGTGGGCCGCCGAGGGTCTCGGCGGTGAAGCCGGCAAGCCGCCACGGCCCGTCGCCGGCCGGCAGCTCGACGGAGAACCGCAGCGGCTCACCACCCCGGCCGGTGGAACCCAGGGCCACCCGGCGGTGTTCGCCCCGGGTGTCGCTGAGCACCACCTCGTGGCGGATGCGCAGGCCGTCGTCGACGTCGCCCCAGGTGCGCAGCTGGCCGGTCAGCCGCCGGGTGCCCACCGGCAACACCGTCTCCGGTGCCTGCACCCGCGCGTCCGCGAGGCCACCGAGCAGCCGGTCGGTGGATCCGCCGGCCAGGTCGGACCGCAGCCGCAGCACTTCGTCCGCGGCACCGGCGTCGACCGCCACCATGGTGGCCGGTTCGGCGCCGGCACCGAGCCGCACCGGCTCCCGCCAGGCCGGCAGGACCGCCCGGGTCCCCGGCAGGGTGGCGAGCTGGTCGGCGCGGCCGTCGGGGGCGGCACCGGTGGCCTCGGTCAACCGCAGGTCGGCACCGACCCGGTGGGCGGCCTGGTCGTCGAGGGAACGTTGCGACGTCCCGGCGAGCGACCAGGCCAGGGTGCCGACCGCCACGGCGAGGGCGAGCAGCAGCACCGGACCGGCGTGCGGACGCCGGCCCGCCTGCCAGGTGCCGAGCATGACGCCGGTCCACGGCCGGCGGTCCACCCAGCGTTCCGTCAGCCGCACCAGCGGCGGCAGCAGCCGCAGCGCGAGCACCGCCCCGGCCAGCACACCGAGCGTCGGCGCGGCCGCCAGCAGCGGATCGACGCCCAGCTCACCGCCGCGCGCCCGGGACAGCGGGGACGAGTACCTGCTCAGCTGGTACCAGCTGAGCAGGGCCAGGCCGACGAGCACGACGTCCAACCCGGCCCGCTGCACCATGCCCCGCCGGCTCGGACGGGAGCGGCTGGCCAGGTCGGCGACGTAACTGTCGCCCCGGCGCAGACTCGGGCCGATCATCGCCGCCGCGCAGCCGGCTGCCGCGAGCCCGGCCACCAGCCACACCGTCGGGTCGGCCCACAGGTCGGACCGTAGCGAGACGGCGGCGAGTCCGGGCAGCCGGTCGGCCAGCCCCAGCAGCTCCACGACGAGCGGTGGGGCCAGGACCACGGCCGGCAGGACGACCAGCGCGGCCTCCCGGGCGGTCAGCCCGGCCAGCTGCCAGCGGGCGGCGCCCCGGGCCCGCAGCAGCGCGGTCTCACCCCGCCGGTGCTCGGTGAGCAGGATCGCCACGAGCAGCAGCGCGTACCCGCCGAGCACCACCACCAGCAGCATCGGGGTCACCAGGGCGGACCGGCCGACGAGGGTGGCCTGTCGCAGCCGGTGCACCAGGTCCACCAGGTCACCGGTGACCACCGCCGAATCGCCGAGGCCGGCCTGCGCCGAGCTGCTCGTGGTGATCCGGGTGGCTGCCTCGGCCAGCCGGTCCAGGGCGGTCGGGCCGACCCCGGCCAGATCCGGCTCGACCAGCCAGCCGGCGGAGGCGTTGGCCAGGAAGTGGGTGACGAAGTCGTCCCGGGTCACCGTCATCGGCCCGTAGGTGGCCGCCTGCGGCAGCGAACCGGTCGCCGTCTCCGGCGCCAGCCGCCAGTACGCGGCATCTGGATCGACGGGGGTGAACACGCCCGTCACGACGACCTCGGTGACCTGCCCGCTGAGCCCGTCGGTGATCGGGATGCGGTCGCCGACGCCCACCCGCAACGTCGTCGCCGCCACCTCGGCGATCGCGGTCTGCACCGGATCGGCCCCGGTCTGCGGCCACGCCCCCGAGGTCAACCGGGCGTGCGCGGGCAGATCGTCGAGGAACATCACCGACGCGTAGGTGGCCCCGCTACGGTCGGCGACGGCGTCACCGGTGTCGCCGCGCAGTTGTCGACCGGCCGCGTACCCGGCGGTGCTCACCCGGGCCGGCAGGCCGGCCAGGTCGGCGGCGACCCGCTCCCGCAACGCGCCGTCACGGTCCCGCAGCACCGCATCGGTGCGTCCGGCGGAAGCGCGTACCAGGATCGAGCGTTCCTCGGCGGTGGCCGCCGCCAGCACGTTGCGGGTGCCGGAGTCGACGACGTCCCGGTTGTACGCGGCCAGGCCGGTGAGCGCGACGGTGGCCACCAGCGCCGCCCCGACGGCGGCCAGCAGCAGGCCCTTCGTGGCCCGGGCACGCCGCAACGCGAACCTCATGTGTCCTTTACCCCCGCCGGTTCGCGGGCCGGTGCGGCCCCCTGGATGCTCCCGTCATGCACCAGAAGGGGCCGGGTCCCGGGAAAGGTTCGCAGCGGTGATCGTTTCGTTATCCAGGGGCGTGTGCTCAGGTGCCGGGCGCGGTGCTGCGGGGGCCCAGGTCACCGGCGCGGTGATGCCGCCGGCAGAGCACCTGGTACCGCACGTCGGCGGTGTCGACGGTGTCGCCGATGACGACCTGCGCGCCCTCGCGGGCCACCCGCCCGTCGGCGACGCGGGCGTTGAGCAGGCCCTCGCGGCCGCACCAGCAGAGCACCTCGACCTGGATCCGGGCCACCGAGTCGGCCAGCTCGAACAGCCGCCGCGCCGCCGGGAACAGGCTGGAGCGGAAGTCGGTGGCCAGGCCGAAGGCGTACACGTCGACGTCGTAGCTGTCGACCAGGTCGGCCATCTGCTCCACGTGTTCGACCGCGTAGAAGCTGGCCTCGTCGCAGATCAGGTAGTCCACCCGCACCCCGTCGGCCCAGGCGTCGCGTACCAGGGTGCGCAGGTCCAGCGAGTCGGTCACCTCGATGGCCTCGTGGGCCAGCCCGATGCGGGTGGTCACCTGCGGGCCGAGTGAGCGGTCGATGCGGGTGGTGACCAGTCCCCGGCGGCCCTGCCGGGCATGGTTGTAGTTCATCTGCAGCGCCATCGTGGACTTGCCGCAGTCCATCGGTCCCCAGTAGAACCGCAGCGCGGCGGCGTGCGCCGGTCGCCCGTCGACGCCACGGGCGGCGACACACCCGGCCGGGTTGTCGCCCGTACCGGGCAGTGTCGGGCGGGCCAGGCAGGTCGGTACGGCGTCGTCGGTCGTCACGGACCGGCAGCCTAGTGCGGTGCGTCGCCGGGCCGCGCGGTCGACCCGGCCGGGGTGTCGATCATCGCACCGTCGCCCGGTCAGAGCACCCGGGGCGGGGTGTTGCCGGCGGCGACGATGGCCCGCCGGATGGGCACCGCCAGCAGCAGCAGGAAGCCGACCACGAAGAAGATCAGCAGCGAGACCAGGCCGACCCGGTACGAGTTGGTGAGCTGGAACACCAGCCCGAACGCCGCTGGTCCGAGCCAGCTGGTGCCCTTGTCGCTGATCTCGTAGAAGCCGTAGTACTCGCCCTCCTTGCCGGCGGGAATCAGCTGGCTGAACAGGGACCGGCTCAGCGCCTGACTGCCGCCCAGGACCAGGCCGATGGCCGCGCCGAGCACCATGAACGGCAGCGGCGCCTCGGCGGGCAACCGGAACGCCGCGACAATCACCCCGGTCCACAGCACCAGGCTCAGCAGCACCGTCTTCCACGCCCCGATCCGACCGGCCAGCGCGCCGAGGGCCAACGCGCCGCCGAAGGCCAGGAACTGGACCAGCAGGATCGTCACGATCAAGGTGCTCTGCCCCAGCCGTAGTTCCTCGGTGCCGTACACGCTGGCCAGCGTGATGACGGTCTGGATGCCGTCGTTGTAGACCAGGAACGCCAGCAGGAAGAACAGCGTCAGCGGGTACGCCTTCATCCCCCGCAGGGTGCGCCCGAGTTGCCGGAACCCGTCGGTGAGCACGTTGCCGCGGCCACCGGCGGCCAGCGCGGCGGCGGTCGGGTGCTCCCGCAGCCAGCGCAGCGGCACCAGAGTGAACGCCGCCCACCACAGCCCGGCCGAGACGATGGACCAGCGGGCCATATCCAGGGTGCGTTCGGCGGTGCCGTTGTCGAACGACTGCACCACGACCAGGTTCAACCCCAGCAGCAGACCGCCACCGAGGTAACCCAGCGCCCAACCTCTGCTGGAGATGCCGTCGCGTTCGTCCGGCCCGCCGAGCTGCGGTAGGAACGAGTTGTACACCACGATCGACGCCCCGAAGGCGATGTTGGCGATCAGCAGCAGCACGCCGCCGAGCAGGTACCGGTCGCCGGTGACGAAGACCATCGCGGTGGTGGCGAACGCGCCGGTGAACGCGCTGGCGGCCAGCAGCCGCTTCTTGTGCAGCGACCGGTCGGCCACGGCCCCGATCACCGGCAGCACGAAGACGGTCAGCAGCACCGACAGCGAGATCGTGTACGGGTAGAACGACCCGGTGGCCACCTTGATGCCCAGCGGATAGACGTAGCCGGTGCAGTTGTCGGCACCGGGTTCGCAGCCGGCGGCGAGCTTGGCGACGCTGGTCAGGTACGGCCCGAGGAAGACCGTGATGACGGTGGTCTGGAAGGCCGAGTTCGCCCAGTCGTAGAAGTACCAGCCGGTGCGCTCGCGTCGGGTGCTTCTCGGTGGTGGGATATCCTGCGCCGCCGGGGTGACCGTCTCGGCCATGGGGGTCCTCCGCCCAGGTGTTCAGGCGGCCCAGTGGCCGCGGCTGCGGTAGACGTCGCGCAGCACGCCGACGTGGTCGGTCATGATGCCATCAACCCCAAGATCAAGTAACTCGTGCATCTCGGCAGGTTCGTCGATCGTCCAGACGTGCACCTGCAGGCCGAGCCGGTGGGCCGTGCGCAGGAAACGACTGTCGACCACCGGCACCCGCCCGTAGCGCACCGGCACCTGCGCGGCCACCACCGACGGCGGCAGCCGCAGCGGCCGCCCGGTCCACGAGGCCCACCGCAGCCGGGCCACCCCGCGTACCCCGAGGCTGGTGGCGACCCGCCCGCCGGTCAACGCCCGCAGCCGGGTCAGCCGGGCGTCACTGAACGAGGCCAGCAGCACCCGCCCGCCGGCGCCGGCCCGGTCGACCGTGGCCACCGTGGGGGCCACCCCCTGGTCGGACTTGACGTCGATGTTGAACCGCACCTGCGGCCACGCGCCGAGCACCTCGTCGAGGCGCGGCACCACGGCGGAACCGCCGACGCGCACCGTGGCCAGGTCGGCCCAGCGCATCGCGCCCACCCGGCCACGCTGCCCGGTGACCCGTTCCAGGGTGTCGTCGTGGAACACCACGGCCACCCCGTCGGCGGTGCCGTGCACGTCGGTCTCCACGTACCGGTAGCCCAGCTCGACCGCCCGGGCGAAGGCGGCGGTGGTGTTCTCGTCGCCGTCGGCGGCGCCGCCGCGGTGGGCGAAGGCCAGTGGGGCGGGTGCGTCGAGGTAGGGGTGGGCGGTCGTTGGCACGCGGCGCAGTATGCCTGGCCCCGGTGACCGCCCGGTGGCGGGCCGGCGGCGAGCCGGGTTCGTCCGGTCGTCCACGCACCACCTCGTACCCGCCGGTGACTGCCAGATGCCGGACAGTAGTCTTCCCCGCCCGCTCGGCGATGGTGAGAATGCCCCGGTGATGGCGTGGACGAATCCCGCACCGCGACGCGACGACCCGCCCTCGACGTCGGCGGTGTTGACCATCCGTACGGTGCACCCGCTGCCCGGGCGCGTTGCGCCGCCACGCCGCCCGGCGACCCGTCACCTCCCGACCGGTTTCGGGGCGCTGCTGGTGACGACGCTTGTCGCCGGCAGCCCCTGGGGATACGAGGTGCTGCGGGAGCTGAGCGTCAACCTGCCCCGGGTCGACGGTCCGGCCGGGATCCTCACGACCGTGGTCGACGCGATGCTGGTCGGGCTGTCCTGGCTGCGCTGGGGCAGCGCCGACGGCCCCGAGACGCTGTCCAGCTACCAGCTCGCCCGCACCGCCCAGGTGGCGCTGTTCGTCCTGATCGTGCTGGTGCTGCTGCGCAGGCTGGCCGCCGGGGCCGCCCCGCCTCGGGCGTACCGGTTCTTTGGCACGCTCGGTGCAACGGTGGTGGCGGCGGCCCTCGCCATGGTTGGCGGCGCCCTGCTGCACCTGGCCGTCGACAGCGGTGTCTACGCCGGGTCGGCGATGCGTGCGGAACTGCTCAACGAACTGGTACGGGCGCTGCTGTGCGGCTTCGTCGTCGGGCTGCTGCTGGCGGCGGTGCCGACCCGACGGCACCGGTCCCGACCGACCGTCCCCGGCCTGGGAGGGAACTGACATGGTGATCCGGCAGGTCACCCCCGAGGTCTCGACCGCGGGCCCGGCGGACGCCACGAGTGAGGCGACCCGCTACCTGTGCGTGGCGGCCCACACCGACGACACGTTCGCCGACTCGGCCCTGTCCGAGGTCTTCGACGACGAGTTGCGGGCGGTGGCACCCTCGGTCGGCTTCGACCTGACCACCGTGCTGCGGCACTGCCTGGAGGCACGCCAGCGACGCATCCGCCGCGACGCCGGCCTGCTGATCGCCGGCAGCATGGCCCTGCTGCTGGCACCGCTGTGGACGCTGCTGGCTGCGGCGGTGCTGGCGATCGGCATGTCGGTGGCCCGGGCCAACCGGCACGGCCCGCTGGCCTCGGTGGCGGCAATGGCGGCGACGGCCGTGGTGTCGCTGTGGCTGGTGGCACAGTTCGCCGGTCTCGACACCGACGGCGAGGACGGCACGCTCAGCTGGATGATCGGCCTGCCGTGGCTGGCGCTGGTGGCCGGGCTGCTCGCGTACCTGATCCTCGTGCTGCACCTGTTGGGCACCCGGCAGCTGCTTGTGGAGCGGCTGCGGCGCGGTCACTTCCAGCCCACGTCGGCCGACACCGGCCCGGTGCCGCAGCGCTACGCGACACGCCTGGCCCAGGTCGACACGGCCCAGCACGGCAACGTGACGATCTACAGCGGCTACACCCCGTTCGTCGGGCACGGCGCACCGGTGGCCGGCTGGTCGTTCGCCCTGCCGATCCACCGGGCCGAACAGCAACTGCCCGAACCGTCGCCCCCGGTCACCGACGACGACGCGGACGCCACCGTACAGTTCGCCGTGGTGGATCTGATCGACCACGTGCGGCGGCGGCTGGCGGCGATCCGACTCGACCCGGCCGGCGACCCGGAGCTGAATCCGGAACGGCTCGCGGGGCTGGTGTTGGAGGATCGGGTCTTCGTGCACGGCGGTCTGCTGACCGACGACCCGCAGCTGCTGCCCGACCGCACCCGGATGCCCCGGCAACGCTGGTCCGACGAGCGGCTGCGGGCGGTGGCGAGCCGGCCGCAGGGCGCCGCACGGCACTTCCTGGGCGCCCTGGTGCCGTCCTGGGGCGGCGAGGTGGTGGCCTGCACGTTCCTGCACTTCTCCACCGATGGTCGGGTGCTCTACCTGGAGTGTGCCCGGACGTTGCTGGAGCCGCCCCGCATCGAGTACCACGACGTGGACCGGTTGACCGAGTGGATCCCGGTGCGTCAGTTCGTCCAGTTGTTCACCGCGGCCGCCGAGCAGTTGGTGCGTACCGCCTTCGGCGCGCCGGTGCGCCTGGTACGAGACGGCGTCCGGGTGGTGCGTCACCAGATCCGGCAGGCCCGGTCGCGCCGGATGGCCCGCGAGGACCTCGGCTACGACTACGGTGCCCGGGCCGGGGTGCGGGAGTTGGCCACCGGCACCACCTACCACAACTACTTCCAGGTGCTCGACGCCGCGAAGCATCTCAAGGTGGTCGAGCGTCACGTGCTGGCCGCCATCGTCGACTTCCTGGAGGACAAGGGTGTGGACACCGCCGAGTTCCGCACCCGGCAAACCATGATCCTCAACCAGGGTGTGATCCAGACCGGCGGCCTCAGCGTCGTCGGTAACCAGGCGGTGGGTGCCGGGGCGCGAGCGGAGCAGCAGAGCACCACGGAGCAGCCGTCGCCGCAGGGCACGAGCCGTCGAGCCGGCACCGGGAGGCCGTCATGACCACGTCCGACAACTCGGTCAACTTCGGGATTCAGCAGTCGGGTGGGGTGAGCCAGGTCGGCAACCAGGCGGTGGGTCCGGGAGCGCACGCGGTCGGTGGGGGATTGTGGGCCACGGCGCCGGGGGTGGACGTGCCGGCGCTGGTGGCCCACCTGGTGCAGACGCTCGACCGGCACCGTGACGAGTTGCCGGAGCCGGCTCGGGCGGTGGCCGCCGAACTGCGGGTCCACCTGGCGCGCCCGGATCCGGAACCGGCCCGGGTGACGGCGCTGTTGCAGCGCCTGGCGGCGCTGGCCGCCCCGGTGGTGCCGGTGGCCTCGGCCGTGACCGAGGTGTTGCGGGCGGTGCAGCAGGCGACCTGAGCGCCGCCACGTCGGGGCCTCGCGTCGGCTGCGGCGGGCCCGGTCGACGCCCGGCGACGTCGAGGATCGGTCCGGGGTTCCCGACGGTCTCAGCCGGCGGCGGGGCGGCGCCGGTGTGCGCGGCTGGTGTCGACCGGCCGGCTGGGGTCGACGTGGCGGGGTCGGGCGGGTTCGTCCGGCCGCAGCGGGCCGAGGGTGTCGGTGAGCGCGTCGATGATCCGGTCGGTGGCCAACCGGGCCGCGCCGGGCACGGCGCGGGGCACCTCGGCCAGGTCCACCGGGTCACCGAAGTGCACCCGGACGGTGGGACGACGCACCAGGGACCGAGCGATGCCGCGCAGCATCCCTCGGGGGGCCTGGTAGGGCAGCACCTCGTGGGATCCCCACTGGGCGACGGGAATGACGGGTGCGCCGCAGGCCAGGGCCAGCCGGGCGGCGCCGGTCTTGCCGCGTTCGGGCCACATGTCCGGGTCGAGACCGATGCGTCCTTCGGGGTAGACCAGGATCGGCGCGGCGGCGGCGACCGCGGCGGCGGCGTCGTCCAGGGCCCGGTGTACGCCGCTGGTGCCCCGGTCGACGCGGATGTGCCCGGCGCTGCGCATCGCGGCGCCGATCAGCGGTGCCCGGAACAGCCCACCGGTGGCCATGATCCGGGGCGCCACCCGGCGGGCCCGGCAGGCCGCGGCGAGCACGATCGGGTCGAACGGGCTGATGTGGTTGGCGGCCAGGATCAGCGGCCCGCCGCGCAACCGGGCCGGGATGTCGCCGGTGACCTCCAGCCGGGTCAGCATCCCGACGACGACGCGGGCCAGCAGCAGCGCGACGCGCCAGATCAGCGGCGGCTGCCAGGGGGAGTGGGCTGCTTCCATCAGCGGGACATGGTGGCACGGCGGGCGGGCAGCGTGGCGGCCAGGGCGGGCCGTACGGCAGACGTGAGCAGGGTCATTGGTCCCGGTCCGGTCCGGGCCGCCCGCCTCTGCCGATCCCCGTACGACGCGCTGTAGTATTTACTACGTCTTGTAGTATGAATAGCCTGGGGGTCGCAGGTGGACGCGTTGGACGTCGCCCGCTGGCAGTTCGGTGTCACCACCGTCTACCACTTTCTCTTCGTGCCGCTGACTATCGGCCTGTCCGTTCTGGTCGCCATCCTGCAGACACTCTGGCACCGCACGGGGGACGAGAAGTACCTCAAGCTCACCAAGTTCTACGGCAAACTCTTCCTGATCAACTTCGCCATGGGCGTGGTCACCGGCATCGTGCAGGAGTTCCAGTTCGGCATGAACTGGAGCGACTACTCCCGCTTCGTCGGTGACATCTTCGGCGCACCCCTGGCCATCGAGGCCCTGGTCGCGTTCTTCCTCGAATCCACCTTCATCGGCCTGTGGATCTTCGGCTGGGACCGACTACCCGCCCGCCTGCACCTGGCCAGCATCTGGGCCGCCGCCATCGGCACCAACCTGTCGGCGTACTTCATCCTCGCCGCGAACTCGTTCATGCAGAACCCGGTCGGCTACCGCTACAACCCGGAGACCGGCCGCGCCGAGCTGACCGACTTCGTCGCCGTGCTGACCAACAAGGTCGCCCTGATCACCTTCCCGCACACCATCGCTGGCGCCTTCCTGGTCGCCGGGTCGCTGCTGGTGGCCGTCGCCCTGTGGCACCTGATCCGCAACCGCGACAGCGCCGACACCCCGGCCTACCGCTTCGCCGCCCGCTTCGGCTCCTGGGTCACCCTGGTCGCCGCCACCGTCGTCGTCATCACCGGCGACATCCAAGGCAAGATCATGACGCAGGTGCAGCCGATGAAGATGGCCGCCGCCGAAGGGCTCTACTCCACCGAGAGCCCCGCCTCGTTCTCCGTACTGACCATCGGCAGCCTCGACGGCAGCCGCGAACTGTTCGCCCTCAAGATCCCGTACCTGCTGTCCTACCTCGGCACCGGCGACCCCAACGGCACCGTGCAGGGCATCAACGACCTGCAGGCCCTCTACAGCGCCCAGTACGGCGCCGGCAGCTACACCCCGATCATCCCGGTCACCTACTGGAGCTTCCGACTGATGATCGGCTTCGGGCTGGCCGCCGCCGCCATCGCCCTGCTGGTGCTCTGGAGCCAACGCAAGGGCCGTACGCCCACCAGCAAATGGCTGCTGCGCGCCGGCCTGGCCATGCCGATCCTGCCGCTGCTGGCCAACTCCTTCGGCTGGATCTTCACCGAGATGGGCCGCCAACCCTGGATCGTCTTCGGCGAGATGCTCACCCGCGACGGCGTGTCCCGCAGCGTCTCCCTGACCGAGGTCCTCACCTCCTTCACCGCCTTCACCCTCATCTACGCCGTCCTCGCCGTCATCGAGGTGAAGCTGCTGATCCGCTACGCCAAGGCCGGCGTACCCGACGTCACCCCGGTCCCCGAACCCGACGACACCGACGACGCCGAGCGCCCGCTCGCCTTCGCCTACTGAGCCCGGAGCCCCACCGTGGAACTGACCACCATCTGGTTTCTCCTCGTCGCCGTGCTGTTCACCGGCTACTTCATCCTCGAAGGCTTCGACTTCGGCGTCGGCATGCTGCTGCCCGTGCTCGGCCGCGACGACAAGGAACGCCGCGTCATGATCAACACGATCGGGCCGGTCTGGGACGGCAACGAGGTCTGGCTGATTACCGCCGGAGGCGCCATGTTCGCCGCCTTCCCCGAGTGGTACGCCACCCTCTTCTCCGGCTTCTACCTACCCCTGCTGCTCATCCTGCTGGCCCTGATCGCCCGCGGCGTGGCCTTCGAGTACCGCCACAAGCGTCCCGAGGCGTCCTGGAAACGCCGCTGGGACAAGGCCATCTTCTTCGGCTCACTCGTGCCGGCGATCCTGTGGGGCGTCGCGTTCGCCAACATCCTGCGTGGCGTACCACTGGACGCCGACCACGAGTACGTCGGCGGACTGCTCAACCTGCTCAACCCGTACGGCCTGCTCGGTGGCGCGACCACCGCGGCGCTGTTCGCCACCCACGGCGCCGTCTTCGTCGCCCTCAAGACCGTCGGCGACATCCGCGACCGGGCCGCCGCGCTCGCCGTGCGCCTGGGCCTGGCCGCGGCGGTCCTCGCGGTGGCCTTCCTGAGCTGGACCCTGACGATCCGCTCCAGCACCGCCGCCGTCGTGCTCGCCGTCGCCGCCGCGCTCGCCCTGCTCGGCGGTCTGGCCGCCGCCACGGTACGTCGCGAGGGTTGGGCGTTCACCGGCACCGCCGCGGCGATCGGTCTGGCCGTGGCCACCCTGTTCGCCGCCCTGTTCCCGAACGTGCTGCCCTCCACCCTGGACGCCGCCGGCACGCTCACCGCCACCAACGCCGCCTCCACCCCCTACACCCTCACGATCATGACCTGGGTGGCGGTCTTCTTCACCCCGATCGTGCTGGCCTACCAGGGCTGGACGTACTGG
The DNA here is from genome assembly GCF_042898635.1 of Micromonospora sp. NPDC000442. Classification (NCBI taxonomy): domain Bacteria; kingdom Bacillati; phylum Actinomycetota; class Actinomycetes; order Micromonosporales; family Micromonosporaceae; genus Micromonospora; species Micromonospora sp. NPDC000442. The sequence continues at coordinate 344,254 of NZ_JBIAYZ010000006.1, forward strand.
GTGTTCCGCAAGCGCATCGGCGTCGCCCACATCCCACAGCACTGACCGCCGGGCGGGCCCGGGTGTCACCGGGCCCGCCCGCCGTCACACCGCCGCCAGGGCCTGCTCGGCGCGCCGCCGCACCACGTCCAGCACCCGCGCCGCGACGACCAGGTCGTCGGCGGCGAGATCGGCCCACAACCGGGCCCCGATCTCGGCGGAGGCCGCAGCGACCAGGCGCTGCGCCTGCCGCCCGGTCGGGGTCAGCGCCACCTGGGAGGCGTCGGTGGCCAGCGGCGCCACAAGCGTCGCCGCGATCAGCTCGGCAAGCGTGCCGTGCGCCGTCGCGGTCGGCACCTTCACCGCGTCGACCAGCCGACGTGCCGCCTCGGCGCGGGGGAGCGGGGTATCGGCGGCGGCCAGCGCGTTGAGCAGCAACGCCTGCGCGAAGGTCAGCCCGAGCCGGCCCAACTCCCGCTCCAGCACCGCCCGGGTGGCGTAGTGGGTTCGGCCGAGGATCTGCCCGTTGAGGGTGGTGGACATGTCAACCCCTGTTCATTGGTTACACCAACGTTGGCCCGGCCAACGTAGCACGGGTCGTGGGTGCCACCAACGAAACCGCGTACAGTCACCACATGGAGCACCCCAGCGCCCCCAGCCGACTGCGCACCACCCCCAGTTGGCTGCTCACCCAGACCGCCGCCCACGCCGCACGCCTCGTCACCACCGCACTCGGCGCCCACCACGCCCGCGGCTACCACTACCGGCTGCTGGCGACCCTCGCCGAAACCGGCCCCGCCAGCCAGGCCGACCTCGGCCGACACAGCGGCATCGACCGCAGCGACATCGTCGCCACCCTCAACGACCTCGCCGACCGCCACCTCGTACGCCGCCAACCCGACCCCACCGACCGACGCCGCAACATCGTCCACATCACACCCGCCGGCCGACGCGAACTCACCCACCTGCAACACGCCCTCGACACCGCCCAGGACACCCTGCTCGCACCACTCGACCCCACCGACCGCCGCGAACTCGTCCGCCTCCTCGACCTCCTGCTCACCCACCACCACGAACCGAAAGGCTGACCATGCCCCGCACCCACCACTACGCCACCACCGTCACCTGGACCGGCAACCTCGGCACCGGCACCAGCGGCTACCGCGACTACCGACGCGAACACGACATCACCACCGACGGCCGCCCACCCATCCCCGGCAGCTCCGACCCCACCTTCCACGGCGACCGGACCCGCTGGAACCCCGAACAACTCCTCCTGGCCGCCCTGTCCCAGTGCCACATGCTCGCCTACCTGCACCTGTGCGCCGACAAAGGCGTCGTCGTCACCCACTACGTCGACCACGCCACCGGCACCATGACCACCGACAACACCGGAAACGGCCACTTCACCGAAGTCACCCTGCGACCCCACGTCACCGTCGCCGACCCCACCACCACCGACATCGCCACCGCCCTGCACGACGACGCCCACCACACCTGCTTCATCGCCAACTCGGTCAACTTCCCGGTCCGCCACGACCCCGTCACCACCACCTGAACACCCGACACCCAAATTCGGTCGACAGCACCACCACGGCCGTTATCGTCGGCCCGTGCCCGACGTGCGTGAACTCACCCCCGACGACCTGAACGACGCCTGGCAACTCGGCCGGCTCGCCTTCGGCTCCGACCCGCAACCACCCCCACCGCCATCCACCGCCGGCCGCACCCTCTACGGCGCCTTCGACGCCACCGGAAAACTCATCGGCAAGGCCGTCGACCTGCACGACGAACAGTGGTGGACCGGACAGCGCGTACCCGCCGCAGACGTCGCCGGCGTCGCCGTCGCCCCCGAGGCCCGCGGCACCGGAATCGCCCGAGCCCTGCTGACCACCCTGCTCCGCGACGCCCGCGACCGCGGCGCCGCCGTCAGCACGCTGTTCCCCACCACCGCCGCCCCCTACCGCGCCTGCGGCTGGGAGATCACCGGCCAACTACGCACCCTCGACCTGCCCACCGCCACCGTGCCCCGGCACCGCCCCGACCCGCGCCTGACCGTCCGCGCCGGCACCACCACCGACCTGCCCGCCACCGCCGAGCTCTACCGACGCGTCGCCCACCACCGCAACGGCCTGCTCACCCGCACCCACCCACGGTTCACCGCCACCGACGAACTGCCCTACGACGGGCTCACCCTCGTCGAACACGACGGACAACTGCTCGGATACGCCGGCTGGGACCGTGGCCGCGGCTACGGCCCCGACGCCGTACTCACCGTCGAAGACATCCTCGCCACCACCGCCGACGCCGCCCGCGCCCTCGTCGGCACCCTCGCCAGCTGGTACAGCGTCACCCCGACCCTGCGCCTGACCCCGCTACCCGGCGACGCCATCAGCAGCCACCTGCCCCTGGAACGCGCCCGCGAACACGAACGCGACGCCTGGATGCACCGACCCGTCGACCTCGTCCGCGCCGTACAGGCCCGCGGCTGGCCCACCCACACCCGCGGCCAGGTCACCTTCACCCTCACCGACGACCTCGCCGACTGGAACACCGGCACCTGGCAACTCACCGTCGCCGACGGCCAAGCCGACCTGCACCGCACCACCAGCGACACCGACCTGCACCTGACCGTACGCGGCTTCGCCCGCCTCTACACCGGCACCGCCACCGCCCGCACCCTCGCCGAAACCGGACTGCTGCACCACCGCACACCCGACCCGAGCGCCCTGGACCTGCTCGCCGCCGGACCCACCGCCCACCTCATCGACTACTTCTGACAAACGCCGGTGGCCCGGCCCGGCAACCACGTGCCGGACCGGGCCACCGGTCGGATCGAACCCACGAAACCCCTCAGCCCGCCTCGCGCAACTCCGCCAACCGGGCCTCGATCTCCGCCAACTCCGCCCGCAACTTCTCCGCCTGCCGCTCCGCCTCCGACCGCTCCGCAGCCAGGATCTGCTCCACCGCCTCATGCACCCCCGGCACATCCACCAACGCCACCATCCGCAGCGCCTCCGCCGGCTTGAGCACGTACGGCTTGGCCAACACCTTCCCACCCTGCTGCGCCGCCACCGTCCACTCACCCTCGGCATAGGCCAACGTGACAGTCAACCCCGCCGGCCCCTTCGGCTTCGCCGCCTTCACCGCCCGCCGAGCCGGCTTCGCCTCCACCTTCGACCCCGCCGCCTCGTCCACCCTCGGCTCCTCTCCACGCGGCTGCTCCTCCCGGCGCGGCAACTCGTCACCGCGCTGCTGCGGCACCCGGTCCAACACGAACTCCGGCTCCACCACCGCCGGCTCGGCCGGCTCCGGCTCCGGCTTCGACTCCACCGGCCGCCGCCCCGCACCCCGAGGCGCCACTGCCACATCGGTGGGGGAGAAGGGCAACTCGTCACGCCCGAACCGCACCACCACGAACTCGTCGGACGTCGCCGGATCGGTCAACTCCACCACCTGACCCAGCTGACCGGCGATCTGACCGGCCGCCGCCGTGAACACCACCTTCGGCTTACGCCCCGCGGCCAACGCCTCCCGGATGCCGCGCACCTCGTCCTCGGACAAACCCTGACCAGCGGCACCCATCGCCCAACCTCATTCCTCGTACACGTGTTCAGCCGCCTGCCTTGATACCAGCCGCCAGCGACAACCCGAAGATCAGCCCCCCAACGCCCGCAACGCCCGCAACGCCCGATCAGCGTGCTCGTTCATACCCAACTCACTGTGCACCACCTCGATCGCCCGCCGATCGACACCGATCACGAACGTCATCCGCCGCGTACTCAACGGCCCCAACGGCAACCGCCGCCGCACCCCGAACCGGTCCGCCACCACACCGTCCGGATCCGACAACAACGGATAGTCGAACCCGTGCAACCGCGAGAACTCCGCCTGACGCCGCACCGAATCCCGGCTGATGCCCACCCGCTGCGCCCCGACCGCCGCGAACTCCGCCGCCAGATCCCGGAAGTGACAACTCTCCGCCGTGCACCCCCGCGTCATCGCCGCCGGATAGAAGAACAAGACCGCCGGCCCCGACGCCAGCAACTCCGTCAACCGCCGCGGCCGACCCGTCTCGTCCGGCAACTCGAAATCCTCGACCAGATCACCGACACCCACACCCGCCACAAGCCCTCCCCACCGAGACCGTCGCCGCGAGCGTAAGCCATCGACCACCACCGGCCGTGCGCTCGACCACACCGCGCTACCCGCCACCGCGACCACGCCGGTAACGTCCCCGACACCGGCTCGGCGCAGGGGAGAGGTCCATTGACCAACGTCACCATCATCACCGGCGGTAGCCGCGGCATCGGCGCCGCCACCGCCCGCCGCCTCGCCCACACCGGCCAGCACATCGCACTCGGCTACCGCCGCGACCACACCGCCGCCGACACCGTCGTGGCCGAGCTGCGCGCCACCGGCGTACGCGCCATCGCCGTCCCCGCCGACACGCGCGACCCCGACCAGGTCACCGCCCTGTTCGACGCCGCCGCCGAACTCGGCACCCTCACCGGCCTGGTAAACAACGCCGGCATCACCAGCCCGATCGGCCCCTTCACCGACCTCGACCCGGACGACCTGCGCCGCGTCGTCGACGTCAACCTCATCGGCTACGTCCTCTGCGCCCAACAGGCCGCCCGCCGGATGAGCGACGGCGCCGCCATCGTCAACCTCTCCTCCGTCGCCGCCACCCTCGGCAGCCCAGGGGAGTACGTCCACTACGCCGCCGTCAAAGCCGCCACCGACGCGCTCACCATCGGCCTGGCCAAGGAACTCGCCCCCCGCGGCATCCGCGTCAACGCCGTCGCCCCCGGCATCATCCGCACCGACATCCACGCCCTCTCCGGCCAACCCGACCGCCCCGAACGCGCCGCCGGCCGCATCCCACTCGGCCGCCCCGGCGAACCCGACGAAGTCGCCGCCGCCATCGCCTGGCTGCTCAGCCCCGACGCCTCCTACACCACCGGCGCCATCCTCCGCGTCGGCGGCGGCCTCTGACCCGCCATGCCCACCCTCGTACCACCGGTCCGGTCACCGGGCAGCCTGCGCCGTCACCGGCAACCCACCATCGACGGCGACGGACTACGCCTGCGGCCCTGGCAACCCGGTGACCGACCCGCCGTCCGCGCCGGCTACGCCGACCCCGCCATCCAACGCTGGCACTGCCGCACCATGACCGACGAGGAAGCCCACACCTGGCTCGTCTCCTGGCCACACCGCTGGCAGGCCGAAAGCGGCGCCGGCTGGGCCATCACCGACCCCCGCGGTGTCCTCGGCCAGATCAGCCTCCGCCGGCTCGACCTCGCCAGCGGCATCGCCGAGATTTCCTACTGGGTCCTGCCGCACGCCCGTGGCCAGCACGTCGCCGGCCGCGCCCTGACCGCCCTCACCACCTGGTCGTTCGACATCGGCCTGCACCGCCTCGAACTCAACCACTCGACGGCCAACCCCGCCTCCTGCGCCGTCGCCCGACGCGCCGGCTACCCGGCCGAGGGGACCGCCCGAGGCGAAGGCCACCACACCGACGGCTGGCACGACACCCACCGCCACGCCCGACTACGCACCGACCCGCAGGTCGAGCACCGCCCGACCTGAGACCCCGCGCCACCCGCTGCCCAGCGTGAGACCCCGCACCACCTACCACCCGGAGCGTAACCGCCGGCCCGCCACACGGCGGCTACCGGCCGCCGCCGCCCGCACGGACACCAGAGCCGCCGCCAGCCGCCGGACCTCCACCTCGTCGGGCAGCAGCATCCGCGCGCTCCACGGCAGCTGCACCCGCACCTGCCGCACCGACGACCGGGCCCCCAGCAGGCCACCGACCAACGCGGCCACCGTGTCGACGTCACCACCGAGCCGCACCGCCGCGAGCAGCCCACCGCGCAGCGAGTCCGCCCGACGTACGCAGTGCAGCACTGCGGCTACCGTCTCACCGGGATCCAGCGAAACGCCCGTCGCCGGAGGTCGCCAGCCACCCTCGACCACCTCACCGAGCAGCGCCGCCAGCCCCGGTGCCGCACCACACAACCGCTGGGCCACCTCCAGCGTCTCCACCGCCACGTCGAGCAGCGCCGCCGCCGACCCACCTGCCGCCCACGGGCCCGTCACGGACCACGACGCGCAGCCCGCCATCACGCACGCCGCCACCAGCGCCTCCGGTGACCGGTGCGTCGCCCGGGTCAGCTCCACCGTGCGGGCCACCAGCAACTCCGGCCGGGTCGACGGCGTCGACCAGCCCACCGGCAACGCCCGCATCGGCGCACCGTTCGTGGCACCCGCCCGGTCGTCGGGCACCTCACCGAACCGCCGGAAATGCGCCACCGCCGCCCTGGTCGACGGACCCGCGCCCTTCACCGGGTCGAGGGCCGCCAAGCGGGACAGGAATGTCACCGCGTCGGCCTCGCCGCCGGCATCCACCAGACACCGTGCCGCCAGCAGGGTTAGCGCCGTGTCGTCCGACGTCTCACCGGCCGCCCAACGGTCACCGGCCCGTGGCCGTTCGATCTCCTCGTCACCGTCGCCTGTCGCTGGTTTCCCTTCGTACGGCAGACCCAACGCGTCACCGCAGACGTACGCGGTCAACGCGGCGGCCACCCGCTCGACCACCACCGAACCGTCCTCATCAGCAGGACTGGGCACGACCAGAAGCCTATGCTGCGTCCCGCGCCGTCGTTGCCGGGGCAGCGCCACAGGTGCGAGGGTTGGCGGCGAGCCCGATAGCCGGACCGAGTAGGCACGTGGGACGAATGGCAATCATTTACCACGAGGCGAAGCTGACGGTGACGGCGGACGTGGGGTGGGACTTCCTGGACCGCTACACGCGCTCGGAGGTGCACGTCTTCTCAGCCTGCACGAGCGAGCGTCAGGAGGACGACTATCGCGTGGTCACGCTGGCCGACGGCACGGCGGTGAACGAACACGGTGCGCAGTCGGCGCGGTCGTGATGACTCGGTGCGTCACCTGGCGGGATCGTGGGCCGACGAGCCACCTGGGGGCAGGCGGCGGGCAAGTTCGGCACGCAGGACGTCCGTCGCGGGCCGGAGCATGCCAACGTTGACGGTGTAGACAGGCTTGCCGGCGCGGATCCGGGCACGAAGTGTGGTGGTGGGTGCGACCACCGCAGGGAGCAGAGTGACCTGAAGGACCGCGAACGGGCCTGGGCGGTGGACCGTCGCCGACTCGATCATCTGCCAGGGGAGCAGGGCCGTCCGTTGCCGCTCGGTGAGCCGCAGCGCCGAGTCGGCAACCTCGACCGCTGACCAGTTACCTCGGTGCAGCAGGAGCGAGAAACCGCTGAAGAGAACGGCGTAGAGGACGCCCGAGCCGACGCTGACCGCCAGGTCGGTGGGCTTGCCGAGGAAGAGTGTCAGCACGGCTCGGACGAGGGCCCAGGCCAACAAGCCGACCAGCAGCAGGAACAGGAACATGAGGCGGGCGGAGGTGCGGAACACCAGCCCGTTGCTCTGGTCCACGACACATCCTCCCGTCGGCACTGGCGTCGACTGTAGACAGGCGATCCAACCCACGACCGGTAAGTTCGATAATGTACATTATGTAAAGTTGAAGTGGGTGAGCCCCTGCCCCTCGCCGCGTCGGGGCCCACCCCACCGAAGCTCGACGGTCAGTCGGTGGGACCGAAGCTGACCTCGCTGGTCTCGACGGTCCCGGCCTGGCGACCGGGCGCACTGTGGAAGCTCCAGTACAGGTTGGTGTGGGCGATGACCTGCTCCGGCGGCGGTGCGCCGTAGACGGTCAGATCTTCCGTGGTGTGCGCGTCGCCGACAAGCGTCGCGTCGTAGCCCCGCACGAACGCGCCGTGCAGGGTCGACCGGATGCAGGCGTCGGTCTGCGCGCCCGTGACGATCAGCCGGCCCACGCCGCGCTCGGCGAGCACCGTCTCCAGGTCGGTGTCCTCGAACGAGTCGCCGTAGCGCTTGTGCACCAGCGCCTCGCCGTCCTCGCGGACCAACTCGGGCACGTACTGCCAGGCTTCGCTGCCCTGCGGGAGGCCGTCGTCGGAGTGCTGCACCCAGACGACCGGCACGCCCTCGGCGCGAGCCTTACCCAACACCGTGTTGATGTTGGCGATGACGCCGTCGCGGTTGTGGGCGCCCGTCACCACCCCGTTCTGCACATCGATGACGAGCAGCGCCGTGTTGGGTCGCTCGGGCAGGGTCGTCATGGTGCGCCTCCGGTGCCGGTGGGATCGATGACCGCACCGTAGACCCCACCACCGACAGAAACGCTCCCCTCCCCTCGGGCCCGGAACACGAAAATCATGCATAATATGCCTTATGCATGACAAACGGGACGAATCGGTAACAACGCTGATCGAGGAGTTCCTGACCGCCCGGGCCACCCGCAAGCCCTCCCCGCACACCCAGGCGGCCTACCGGCGGGATCTGACCGCCGTCGCCGCGCTCGCCGCGGAGCTGTCCACCCTTCCCCTCCCCCTGGCCGAGCTGCCGGTCGACGCGCTCTCCCCCAGGCTCATGCGGACCGCGTTCGCCCGGTTCGCCGCCGGCCGGGCGGCCAGCTCCGTCGGTCGGGCCTGGTCGACCTGGAACGGCTTCTTCTCCTTCCTGGTCGCCGAGCAGGTGGTGCCCGGCAATCCGATGCCGGCCGTGGGACGTCCCCGCACTCCCCTGCCGACGCCCAAGCCGTTGCGCGGTGAGGACACACCGGAACATCTGCTCACCTCGGTCGCACGGGCCGAGGGACGGCAGCGGGACCCGTGGCCGGAGCGGGATGTGGCGGTGCTGGCGTTGGCCCTGTGCGCGGGGCTGCGACTGTCGGAGCTGCTGGCGTTACGGGTCGATTCGCTCGGTGGCCGCCCCGGTGAACGGCGACTGGAGGTGGCCGGCAAGGGCGGGCGTCCCCGGGTGCTGCCGGTCGAGCCGGACCTGGACGCGGTGCTGGCGAGCTATCTGGACAGCCGTGCCCGCCGCTTCGGCGCGCGTACGGTGCGTCAGGTGTCGCCGCTGCTGGTGGATCGTCAGGGTGCGCCGCTGCGCCGGGGCGGTCTGCAGTACCTGGTGGAGTCCTGCTTCCGGCGGGCCGGGATCGGTGACCGGGTGCCGCGTGGGGCGCGGTTGCACGCGCTGCGGCACACGTTCGCCACCCGGTTGGCCGAGGACGGCGCCGGGGCTGCGGAGATCATGCGGCTGTTGGGGCACGCGTCGTTGGCGTCGTCGCAGACGTACATCGAGGTGACGTCGGGGCAGCAGCGGGAGGCGGTACGGGCCAACCGTACGAACCGGGCGTTGGCGGGGCTGTTCTCGGCTCCTGATTGAGCTGTCCCGGGTGGCCGTGTGAGGGTGCTGGCGCGGCCGGTGGTGTGGCAGGGTGACGGGGACGCGACTGGCGGCATCGGGGATGGGATCGACCATCGGGAAGCTCGTCGTGGAGGTCGTCCGCCTGGGCCTGCCACGGGCGAGGTGAGCCATGTCGATGACGAGCGCGCGGTTGCTGCCGGGTGCGCCGGTGGCGGAGGCGGTTCTGGCCCAGGTGGCCGAGGGTGCGGCGGAGCTGCGGGCGGTGGGGGTGACGCCGACGTTGGCGACGGTGCTGGTGGGCGACGACGAGGCCAGCGCCGGTTACATCCGGATCAAGCAGCGGCAGGCGGCGGAGCTGGGTTTCGCGTCGCCGCACGTGCGGTTGGCGGCGTCGGCGTCGCAGGCCGACGTGCACGCGGTGCTGGCCGACTTCAACTCCGATCCGGGAGTGCACGGGGTGTTGTTGCAGTATCCGGTCCCCGGCGGTCTGGACTACGACCGGGCGTTGCAGACCCTCGATCCGGATTCGGACGTGGACGGGATGCATCCGGTGAACATGGGGCGGCTGGCGTTGGGGTTGCCGGGGCCGCTGCCGTGCACGCCGGCGGCCGTCGAGGCGTTGTTGGCCCACCACGGGGTGCCGGTGGCCGGCCGTGAGGTGGTGATCCTGGGTCGTGGGGCGACGTTGGGGCGGCCGTTGGCGATGCTGCTGGCACAGAAGCGGTCGACGGCGAACGCGGCGGTGACTGTGGTGCACACGGGGGTGGTGGACTGGCCGAGGTACACGCGTCGGGCGGAGATTCTGGTGGCGGCGGTCGGGGTGCCGGGCATCGTGCGGCCGGAGCATGTGCGTCCGGGTGCGGTGGTGGTCGGTGGTGGGGTGCGGTACGCGGGGCGTCGGCTGCTGCCGGACGTGGATGAGTCGTGTGCGGCGGTGGCGGGGGCGATCACGCCGAGGGTCGGTGGGGTGGGTCCGGTGACGGTGGCGATGTTCGCCCGCAACGCGTTGCGGGCGGCGCGGTCAGCGGCTGACCAGGCGGTGCGTTGCCAGGGCGGTGGCGCTGAGGCACTACCCGGTGACCGCGCCCCGAATTAGGGAGGCAGCAGCAACCCTGTAGTTGCCGCCTCCCGCGGGCCGGGCACCGCAACAACCCTGATGTTGCTGGGTCGACGGCGGGTTCGCGGGTCAGGGGCGCGTGCCGAGGTCGACGACGAGGGGCCGATGGTCGGAGATGGTGGACAGTGGGGTGCGCACGGCGGTGACCGGGGGTAGCTGGTCGAAGCCGTGCCGGTCGGCGAGGATGTGGTCGAGTTGGACGCGGGGTTGTGCGGCCGGGTAGGTGGGCCGGCGGGCCAGCAGGCGCCAACCGGAGACGGCACGGGTGGCCCAGGCGGGCAGGTTCAGGTCGCCGAGCAGGATGCGTGGCGCGGGTAGGGCGCGCAGGGCCCGGATGACCTGGCGGAGTTGGCGGACGTTCCAGCCGGCGACGAAGGACAGGTGGGTGGCGGCGACGGTGAGCGGGCCGTGGGGGGTGTCCAGTACGGCGGCGAGGACGACGCGGGGTTCGTCGCGGAGCAGGATGAGGCCGCCGCCCGGGCCGGGCACGTAGACCGGGGAGCGTACCGGGGCGGGGTGCAGCCGGGTGACGCGCCAGCTGGTGACCGGGTGGCGGGAGATCAGGCCGACGCCGTAGCAGGGTTCGCCGTGGCCGTCGTCGTCGTGGGTGAGGGGGCGGAACGCTTCGCCGGGGGTGCCGACGACTGCGGCGGCGAAGCGGTGTTCGGGTGCGCCGAGGGCCTGGGCGGCGATGGCGGTGAGGTCGAGGTTGCCGCTGCGGGACTGGTCACGGTCGACTTCCTGTAGGGCGAGGAGGTCGGCGTCGAGGGCGGCGACGGCGGCGGTCAGTCGGGCCGGGTCGACCAGGCCGTCGGTGAGGGACCGGCCGTGCAGCAGGTTGAACGTGGCCAGGCGCACGCTGTCACCTTAGCGACGGCGTGGGACAGTTGCCCGATGCTGCGGGCTTTGTGCTGTTCGGTGCTGGTGTTTGTGGCAGTCGCCGGGGTGGGGATTTGGTTGCGGCGTCGTCGGGGCCGGTGAGGCTGGCCACAGCCGGCGGTGTGGCGTGCTCGGCAGTGGGAAGAATGGCGGCTCGTGGAGTTGGACCCGGCGACCGTGGTGACGCTGCTGACTGCCGCCGCCCTGGCGGGCTGGGTGGACGCGGTGGTGGGTGGTGGTGGGTTGCTGTTGCTGCCGGCGTTGCTGGTGGCGGCTCCGGGGATCCCTCCGGCGACCGCGCTGGGGACGAACAAGTTGGCGGCGATCGCCGGTACGTCGACGGCGGCGGTGACGTTCGCCCGCCGTACGAAGATCGACTGGGTGGTGGCGGGTCCGGCGGCGGCCCTGGCGGTGGTGTGCGCGGGCCTGGGGGCGGCGTTGGCCGGGGCGGTACCGCCCTCGGCGTACCGGCCGGTGCTGCTTGTGGTGCTGGTGTCGGTGGCGCTGTTCGTGGTGCTGCGTCCCGCGTTGGGGGTGCTGGCGGTGCCGCAGCGGCGGACCCGGGCGCGGGTGGTGGTGGCGGTGCTGGTGGCCGGGGTGGGCATCGCCGCCTATGACGGGTTGATCGGTCCGGGTACGGGCACGTTTCTGGTGTTGGCGTTCACCGCGCTGGTGGGTGCGGATTTCCTGCACGGTTCGGCGATGGCGAAGGTGGTCAACGCGGGTACGAACGCCGGTGCGCTTGTGGTGTTCGCGGTGACCGGGCACGTGTGGTGGCTGCTGGGTGCGGCGATGGCGGTGTGCAACATCGCGGGGGCGTCGGTGGGGGCGCGGATGGCGTTGCGGCGCGGTTCTGGGTTCGTGCGGGTGGTGCTGCTGGTGGTGGTGCTGGCGTTGGTGGCGAGGCTGGGTTACGACCAGTGGGTGGCCGGGTGAGTGTGCCGACGCGGTACGTGTGATCATCGGCGGATGTCGGTGCGCGCGGAACACGACCGGGCTGTCCTGGCGGGGCTGCTGAGCCGGGATCCGGTGTTGCACGCCTACCAGTTGGGCGATCTGGACGACTTCTTCTGGCCGTACACGTCGTGGTATCGGCGTGGTGACTCGGTGGTGTTGCTGTACCACGGCGCGACGCCGCCGACGCTGCTGGCGTTCGCGGGACCGGCGGAGGTCGGTGCGATGGCGGCGTTGCTGGGTGAACTGGCGCCGGTGCTGCCGGCGCGGTTGCAGGCGCACCTGTCCCCCGGTCTGGAGTCGGCGTTGGACGTTGCGTTCCGGGTCACCGCGACGGGGCCGCATCTGAAGATGGCGTTGACGGATCGGACGCGGGTGGCGGCGGTGGGCAACGTGACCACCCGGCCGGGCTGGCGGGGCCGGGGGTTGGGGGCGGCGGTGATGGCCCGCCTGTGCGGCCTGCTGGCCACCGAGGTCGACCATGTGACGTTGAACGTGGCGGCCACCAACAGCGCGGCAGTGCGGCTGAACGAGCGGTTGGGGTTCAGCCGGGTGGCCGACTACGGCGAGTTAACGCTTGTGACGCGGGCGGGCTGAGCGCTCGTGCGTCCGCGGGTGGCGGGTTCAGCTGCGGTGGGAGGAGTCGAAGCGGCCGGCGCGGATCTCGCGTAGGGCGCGGCGGCGGGTTTCGCCGCGCAGGGTGTCGACGTAGAGGCGGCCGGCGAGGTGGTCGGTCTCGTGTTGCAGGGCGCGGGCGAGGAAGCCGCTGCCGGCGATGGTGAGGGGTTCGCCGTGCTGGTCGTAGCCGTGGGCGGTGGCGTGCAGGGCGCGGGGGGTCGGGAAGTACAGCCCGGGGATGGACAGGCAGCCCTCGTCGTCGTCCTGGAGTTCGGTGGACAGCTCCAGCGTCGGGTTGATCATGTGGCCGCGGTGGCCGTCGGCGTCGTAGACGAAGACCTGGGCGTTGACGCCGATCTGGGGTGCGGCGACGCCGGCGCGGCCGGGTGCGCCGAGCAGGGTGTCCATCAGGTCGGTGACCAGGGTGCGCAGTTCGGCGTCGAAGCTGGTGACCGGTTCGCTGGGGGTGCGGAGCACCGGGTCGCCGATGATTCGGATGTCCCGCATCGTCATGTCGGCAAGGTTATCGGTCGGTGGCCTCGGGTGGGTGGGGGCTCGGTTCACCGTCCGGTGAGGGCGGCCCGTACCGGGGTGGTCTTGGCTGCGGCTTCGGCGACCTCGGCGGCGGGGTCGCTGTCCCAGGTGATGCCGCCGCCGGCCCAGACGTGTACGGCGTTGCCGTCGACGGCGGCGGTGCGGATGGTCAGGCCGAGGTCGATGTGGTCGGGGCCGACCCAGCCCAGGGCGCCCATGCTGGCGCCGCGGCCGACGGGTTCGAGGGCGGCGATGTGGTCGAGGGCGGCGAGTTTCGGTGCGCCGGTGACGGAGCCGCCGGGGCAGACGGCGCGTAGCAGGTCGGCCAGGCCGAGTCCGTCGGCGACGTCGGCGTGGATGGTGGACTCGGCCTGCCACAGGTCGCACCAGCGGCGTACGGCGAACAGGTCGTCGACGCGGACGCTGCCGGTGCGGGCGACGCGGGCCAGGTCGTTGCGTTCCAGATCGACGATCATGATGTGTTCGGCGCGTTCCTTGGCCGAGGCGAGCAGGTCGGCGCGGCCGGCGGTGGTGGCCGGGCGGGTGCCTTTGATCGGTCGGGTGGTGAGGGTGCCGCCGCGTACCTCGATGAGGGTTTCGGGGCTGGCGCAGCCGATGGCCCAGCCGGGGCCGGTGAGCACGCCGCCGTAGCGGGCTCCGGGCAGGTGGCCGAGGCGGGTCAGGGCCGGCAGCGGGTCGCCGGTGTAGGGGGCGCTGGCGTGGCCGACGAGGTTGACCTGGTAGACCTCGCCGTGGCCGATGGCCCGGCGGATCGCGGTGACCGCGTCGGCGTGCTGGTGGGGGCTCCAACTTTCGGTCCAGGTGCCGTGCCACCAGGGTGGTGGCGGGCCGGGGTGGGTGGTGTTCGCCTCGGTGTGGGCGTAGACGACGACGGCCACCTCGGGCAGGTCGGCGGGGTTGGGTGCGCCGGGTGGGCCGCCGGTGAGCAGGGCCGCGGCGGCGGCGGAGAGGTAGAGGGCGGCCCCGCAGACTCCGTGCCGGTGTTGGTGGCGGTGGGTGGGGCGGGCCAGGTCTCGCAGGTCCAGGCCGTGTTCGGCGAGGAACTGCTCGGCGTACGCGGCGGGGTCGCCGCCGTCGGCGGGGCGCCATTGCCAGCGGGCCCGTTCGACGAGCCGGCCGCGGCAGGCCGCGGGAACCGCGGGTGGATCGACAACCATCCGTGGGAGCGCTTCCACGACGTCTGGGCGGTTCATGCTCATCCGTTCAGCGGATTCCCGCGCACCACGCGCACATCTGCTCGATGCGGCACGCTTTCGCTTGGTACTGTGCGTCACTGGTCATGTGAACCATGACACAGTGCCCCCACAGTCCGGAGAACCCGATGTGCCAGCACCAACCCACCTGTCCCTCCGCCGAAGCCACCGACCGGGAAGCCGCCAGGGTCATCGCCTGCTTCCGTGAACAGGGTTGGAGCCTGCTCTGCAACGGAGTCATCGTCTTCGAGGACACCGGCGAGCTGCTGCCCGACGGCAGCAGCATCGCACCGCACCGAGGCCCCGCCCGACACGCGCTCGCCGCCTGAGGCGACATAACGATCCGTCACGACGTCTTTCCCGCGCCGACCCAGGCTAGTCCCCCGGTCAGGGACCACCACGACCAGGTCGGCGCGGTACCGGACCCGGTCAGCTCTCGTACGCCTGCGGTGACGGGCACGAGCAGACCAGGTTCCGGTCGCCGTACCCGCCGTCGACCCGACGCACCGGCGGCCAGTACTTCCCCACCCGGTCCACCCCGGCCGGCCACGCGCCCACCGACCTCGGGTACGGGTGCGGCCAGTCGTCGCCGCCGACCATCGCCGCGGTGTGCGGCGCGTTGGCGAGGGGATTGTCCCCGGCCGGCCACTCCCCCGAACCCACCTTGTCGATCTCCGCCCGGATGGCGATCATCGCGTCGCAGAACCGGTCCAGCTCGGCCAGGTCCTCGCTCTCGGTCGGCTCCACCATCAACGTCCCCGCCACCGGGAACGACATCGTCGGCGCGTGGAACCCGTAGTCGATGAGCCGCTTGGCCACATCGTCGACGCTCACCCCGGTCGCCTTCGTCACCGGCCGCAGATCCAGGATGCACTCGTGCGCGACGAGGCCCTTGTTGCCCGCGTACAGCACCGGGAAATGCTCCCGCAGTCGCGCCGCCACATAGTTGGCCGCCAACACCGCCACCCCGGTCGCCCGGGCCAGGCCGTCGGCGCCCATCATCCGCAGGTACGCCCACGGGATCGGCAGGATCCCCGCCGACCCGTACCGGGCCGCCGCGATCGCCGGACGCCCGTCGACCGGCGCACCGGCCGGATCACCCGGCAGGAACGGCGCCAGATGCGCCCGCACCGCCACCGGACCCACCCCCGGCCCGCCCCCACCGTGCGGAATGCAGAACGTCTTGTGCAGGTTCAGGTGCGACACGTCCGCCCCGAACCGGCCCGGCCGGGCGAACCCGACAAGCGCGTTGAGGTTCGCCCCGTCGACGTACACCTGCCCACCGGCGTCGTGCACCTTCGCGCACAACTGCGCGATACCCGTCTCGTACACCCCGTGCGTCGACGGGTACGTCACCATGATCGCCGCGAGGGTGTCACGATGCGTGTCGATCTTCGTGTCCAGGTCGACCAGGTCGACGTTGCCGTCGGCGTCGCAGCCCACCACGACCACCCGCATCCCCGCCATCACCGCGCTGGCCGCGTTGGTGCCGTGCGCCGACGACGGGATCAGACACACGTCACGGTGCTGCTCACCCCGGCTGCGATGCCACGCGCGGATCGCCAACAACCCCGCCAGCTCGCCCTGCGAACCGGCGTTGGGCTGCACACTCACCGCGTCGTAGCCGGTGATCTCCGCCAGCCACCCCGCCAACTGGCCGACCAGTTCCCGGTAGCCGGCGGTCTGCTCCACCGGCGCCAACGGGTGGATGTTGGCGAACTCGGCCCAGCTCACCGGCTCCATCTCGGTGGTGGCGTTCAGCTTCATCGTGCACGACCCCAACGGGATCATGCCCCGGTCCAGGGCGTAGTCGAAATCCGCCAGCCGACGCAGGTACCGCAGCATCGCCGTCTCCGACCGGTGCGTACGGAACACCGGATGGGTGAGGAAATCGGTGGTGCGGGCCAGCCCGGCCGGCACCACCTCAGGAACCTCACCGTCGACATCGTCGACACCGAACGCCGCCCACACCACGGCCAGGTGCGCGTCCGTGGTGGTCTCGTCGCAGGAGACACCGACCCGGTCGGCGTCGACCAGCCGCAGATTCACCCCGCGCCGCTGCGCCTCGGCGACCACCTGCCCGGCCCGACCCGGCACCCGCGCCGTCACCGTGTCGAAGAACGCGACGTCGGCGACCTCGACCCCACCGGCACGCAACCCGGCGGCCAGCCGCGCCGCCATCCGATGGGTACGAGCCGCGATCCCCCGCAGCCCGTCCGGACCGTGGTAGACGGCGTACATGCCGGCCATCACCGCCAGCAGCACCTGCGCGGTACAGATGTTGCTTGTCGCCTTCTCCCGCCGGATGTGCTGCTCACGGGTCTGCAACGCCAACCGGTACGCCGCCGCGCCGGCCGCGTCCCGGGACACCCCGACCAGCCGGCCCGGCAGCATCCGCTCCAGACCCGCCCGCACCGCCAGATAGCCGGCGTGCGGCCCACCGAAGCCCATCGGCACCCCGAACCGCTGGGTGGTGCCGGCGGCGATGTCCGCACCGATCTCCCCCGGCGGCCGCAGCACCGTCAACGCCAACAGGTCCGCCGCCACCGTCACCAACGCCCCGACCGCATGCGCGGCCTCGACCAGCGGGGCGTGGTCCCGCACCGCCCCGGATGCCCCCGGATACTGCAGGTGCAGACCGAAGAACTCCGCCGGCAGCGGCTCGACGTCCAGGTCCAGCACCTGCACCTCGATGCCGAGCGGCTCCGCCCGCCCGGCGATCACCGCGATGGTCTGCGGCAGGGCGTCCGCGTCGACCACGTACACCCGGCTGCCGCTCTTCGACGCCCGCCGCGCCAGGGTCATCGCCTCCGCCGCCGCGGTGCCCTCGTCGAGCATCGACGCGTTCGCGGTGCCCAACCCGGTCAGATCCGACACCATGGTCTGGAAGTTCAGCAACGCCTCCAGCCGACCCTGGCTGATCTCCGGCTGATACGGCGTGTACGCCGTGTACCAGGCCGGATTCTCCAACACGTTGCGGCGGATCACCGCCGGGGTGTGGGTGCCGTGATACCCCAACCCGATCATGGAGACGGCCACCGTGTTACGTGCCGCCAAGGCCCGCAGTTCCGCCAGCGTGTCGTGTTCGCTGGCCGGCGGCGGCAGATCCAGCCGGCCGTGCCAGCGGATCACCTCGGGGATCGCCGCGTCCATCAACTCGTCGATCGAGGCGTACCCGACGGCGTCCAACATGCGGCGCTCGTCGTCGGGGCCGGGACCGATGTGACGGTCGGCGAACAGCTCGGCGGTCATGGGCGCTCCTGCGAGGGCGGGGGGTCGACAGGTCGGCCCTCCCCCTCTGTCACACCCGCGGGCGCTCCACAGTGCCTGACCCGACGTGGTCCTTCTGCCTGAGAGGTTCCGGGGAGGATTTGCCCCTTCGGCGCCGCCCCGGCTGTCGCCAGGCGGTCTCTCCCACGTCGGTGCTACCGGCGCGATCAACGCTACCAGCGGGCCCGACGGCCCGCACCGAAGCCCCTGACCTGCCCCCGACTCACCCGCCGACGGGACTCGGCACCGCCGTCGACGTCGTCGGGCCCACCGGCGGCCCGGCACCGACCAGCCGGTCGGCCAGCGCCGGCAACAGCCGCCCCAACGGCGCCTCCACCCGCAGGCACGCGTACCCGTCACCGCGCGTCGGCCCCTGGTTCACGATCACCACCGGCACGTCCCGCTTCGCCGCCCGCAACACGAACCGGCGACCCGACATCACCGTCAACGACGACCCCAGCACCAGCAGCAGCCGGGCCTGCTCCACCATCGCGAAACACGACTGCACCCGCGTCGCCGGCACCGTCTCGCCGAAAAAGACCACGTCCGGCTTGAGCAGCCCGCCGCAGGCCCCGCAGTCGACCGTACGGAACGCCGCCACCTGCGCGTCAGCGAGATCCACATCACCGTCCGGGTTGACCGCGACGGCCTGCCCGACGAATCCGGGGTTGGCCGCCCGCAGCCGCCCGTCCAACTCGGCCCGGGACGTACGGCGCCAGCACCCCAGACAGACGACCTCGTCGAGCCGACCGTGCAACTCCGTCACGTCACGGCTACCGGCCGCCGAGTGCAACCCGTCGACGTTCTGCGTGATGATCCCCGTCACCAGCCCGCCCTGTTGCAGACGAGCCACCGCCCGGTGCCCCTCGTTGGGTGCCGCCCCGGCGATCAACCGCCACCCCAGGTGGCTGCGCGCCCAGTACCGCCGACGCGCCACCGGATCCGCCAGAAACGTCTGATACGTCATCGGAGTGTGCCGCCGTGCGACACCACTGGGCCCCCGATAGTCGGGAATGCCCGACTCGGTGGACAACCCGGCGCCGCTGAGTACCACCACCCCACCAGCGGCCACCAGGCCCGCCAGCGGCTCGATCAGCTCCTGCACCCACCCATCGTGCCCCAGCGCCGCCGCCGGCGACGAACGCCACCGGCGGCGGCGACGAACCGCCACCGGTGGCAACCACAGCCACCGCCGGCCCGCGCGGCACCCTAACGGGACGGCTCGCGTCAGCGCTGCTGATGCCGAGGCAACGACCGGGCCGCCGCTCCGGCCGCCGCCGGCTGCGCGCCGATGCGCTCCATGGTCCGGGACAACTGCTCACTGCCGTCGTCCAGATGCCGCGCCGCCGCCTGCATGTGCGAGATCATCATCTCGCCGTAGATCCGCAGCGCCTCCCGGGCGGCCACACCGTCGTCGAACGTCGGCCCCGCCGCCACGTGGTAGTCCTGCACCGCCCGCTCCGCCTCCTGACGGGCCTCCTCCACCGCCGCCCGCACATAGCTCTCGTACTGAGTACGGGCGTACTCGGCGACCCGCCGCGCGTAGTCGTGCGCCTGAGCGATGATCTGCTCGGCCTCCCGCTGCGCCGCCGAGAGCAGATTCACCTCCTTGGCCGCCGGCACCTTCGCCGTCGGCTCCGAACTGGGAATCACCCCGTGCCGGTGCAACTCCACATGGTCGTTGAGCCGCTCGTTCTCCGCCCGCAGATTCGCCACCTGCGTCGACAGCAGATCCAACTCATCGGCCACCTGCACCCGGAACCGGTCCACGTCGTTCTGGTCGTAACCGCGACGCCCGAACGACGACGACCCGAACTCCCACCGGCGCACCCGGTCGGCGGTCATCCGCACCTGCACACCACCGGCGACCTGCCCACCGTCGTACCCACCGATCGGGGTCGCACTCACCGCACCGGCCCGCCACTCGCGGCCACGAGGCTCACTCACCGGGCACCTCCGGAATCGTCAGAGACAGCGGGGCCTCCCGCCGCCGTCCGCCACGAGGGGCCGTACCAGTGCCGACCCAGACCCTCGTGATGCACCTGCCCGGCGTGGAAGCCGGAGCGGGTCAGGGTCGCCACCGTGTGCGACACCATGTCGTCGGAACCACACACGTACACATGCCGGGACCGCCAGTCACCGTCGGCCAGCGCCCGGTCCACCGGATACACGAACTCCCCCGGCCGGTTCAGGTCCAACCCCACCACCTGGGTCACGGACAACCACGCGTACGAGGCGGCCAACTTCTCCAACGCGTCACCGTCGTAGAACTCGCTGCGCGAACGCGCCCCCACATACACGTCGACCCGACGCCGGGAACCCTCCGCCGCCACCTGCTCCACCAACGCCTTCAGCGGCGCCCAACCGGTACCACCGGCCAGCAGCAGCAGATCCGCCGAACCGGCCGGACGCAACGTCAACCCGTCACCCACCGGAGCGGCCAGATGCAACTGGTCACCCACCGCGCACCCGTACACCAGCCGCGACGACACCGCGCCGCCCGGCGCCGCCCGCACATGCAACTCCACCGTGCCGTCCGAGCGCGGCGCGTTCGCCGGCGAGTAGTACCGCCACGACCGCACCGCCGGATGCGACACCCCGACCGACTGGCCCGCGGTGAACGGCAACAGATACTGCGGACGCAACGTCAGCACCGCCACGTCGAACGCCCGCCGCTCGTGCCCCACCACCTCCGCCACCCACCACGGTGGACTCGTCGCCTCAGCGGCCTGCGCCGCCTCGGACATCACCTGCGCCACCAGCCCGTACGCCGCCGCCCAGTCCTGCGCCAACTCGTCGGTCCACTGGTCGGCGAGGAAATGCCGCAACGTCGCCAGCAACGCCTCCCCCACCGCCGGGTAATGCTCCGCCCGCACCGCGAACTTGCGGTGGTCGACGCCGAGATCCTGCAAGAAACCCACCAGCCGGTCCACCTGGTCCACCTGGGACACGATGTGACCGAGCGCGGTCACCAGCCGGTCCCGCTGACCCGCCATGTTCGTCGGGAACATCTGCCGGGTCTCCGGATACGCCAGGAACAGCGTCGAATAGAAGTAGAGCGGCACCTGGTCGCCGTGGGCGGCCACCAGCGACCAGCTCTGCTTGAGCCGGGGCACGTCCACGCTCAGGCGCCCGCCTGGTCCCCGCCGGCCACCACCTGGTCCTGCACCTGCGCCAGCACCGCCTGCACGTCGGCGATGATGTCACCCGGCACACCCAGCTGCGTCAACGTCGCCGTCAGATGCTCACCCACCAGGACGTAGTGCGCCACCGGAATGTTCAACGGCTGATGCGCCGACGCCAGGTCCCGGCCCGTGTACTCGTTCGGACCACCGAGCACCACCGTCAGCATCAACGCCAGATGCCGACGCTGCCCCACCATGTCCACCTCGGCGAAGTAACCGGCAAGCTCCGGGTCCGCGAGCACCCGGTCGTAGAACAGCTCAACAGCGGCCTTCACCGAACCCGCCCCGCCGATGCGCTCGTAATGCGAGACCGGAGCGGTCTCCTCGGTAACCGTCACGGTTGTTCCTTCCGTCGTGAGGGGACGCGCGGTGTCAACGCGCGCAACGACGACCCGCCGACGCCGAAACCACCCCACGGCAGTGACAGCCGGCAGACCGTGTCGGACGATAGCGTGCCGCGTCCGTCCCGTCACCGCCGGCCCATCGGATTCCCGGCAACAACCAGACACGAAGAGTCACAAATCTCACCCCGGGTCGTCACCCCGAGACAACCGGACCGCACCCAACGTGATCGACCAGGACCGACGGCGCCACCACCCACGCCACCCCGGACACCGGCCGAACCTCACCAGCGGGGCACGCGACCCCACGACGACACAGTGGAACGCCTCAACCCGCCCGCCGCCGGGCCCGCCGCGCGGCCAACTCGTCGCCCACCGCACCGCCCTCGGCAACCTCCGACGGCCCCGGCTCCACCGGCACCGCCGCCGGCTCCGCCGGCAGATGCGACAACGAACCCTGGATCTCCTTGAACGCGCCACCGATCGCGATGCCGAACACCCCCTGGCCGCCCTGCAACAGGTCGACCACCTCCTCCGGCGAACGACACTCGTACACCGTCGTCCCATCGGAGATCAACGTGATGCCGGCCAGGTCCGCCACCCCACGCGACCGCAACGCCTCGATCGCCTTACGGATGTTCTGCAACGACACCCCGGCGTCCAGCAGCCGCTTCACCACCTTCAACACCACCAGGTCGCGAAACGAGTACAACCGCTGCGTGCCGGAACCCGACGCGTCCCGCACGCTCGGCACCACCAGAGACGTACGCGCCCAGTAATCCAACTGGCGGTAGCTGATCCCCACCGCATGGCAGGCCGTCACACCCCGGTACCCCACCGCACCGTCACCGTCAGTTGCCGACCCGGGCATTCCACCCGGCTCACCCGACACCGCACCCTGATCGGAATTCCGCGGCTCGTACATCCGGACAACCTCCCCGTCAGTGCGGTGCCACGCCGCTTCCGGAACGCGCACCCCTCGACACGGCAACCCTATAGCGACCGCCAGGAGTTACCACGGAGAAACCGTCGCGACACGCCGCGCATCGACAGCGATGACCATCACCATCACCGACAGTCACCGCCCGCGCGGCCTTCCCACCGACACCGGCAGGGCCGAACTCTCAGCCGGCGAAATCCTCCGGGCGAACCTGCTCCAGGAACTCCCGGAACTTCTCCACCTCGTCCTCCTGCTCGTCGGGAATCACGATCCCCGCCTCACTGAGGACCTGCTCCGCACAACGAATCGGCGCACCCACCCGCAACGCCAGAGCGATCGAATCACTCGGCCGAGCCGAGACCCGCACCCCATCACCGATCAACAGATCAGCGAAGAACACGTTCTCCTTCAACTCGGTGATCTCAACCGCCCGCAACGGCGCCTTCAACGCCGCCAACACATCCCGCAGAAGATCATGGGTCAACGGACGCGCCGGCTTGACACCCTGCTGCTCATAAGCGATCGCCGTCGCCTCGACCGCGCCGATCCAGATCGGCAGATAGCGGTCCCCCTCGACCTCCCTGAGCAGGACGATCGGCTGGTTACTGGGCAACTCCACCCGAACCCCGACCACGCTCAGCTCGCGCACCGCTGCCTCCGTGTCGTTGTCACCTACGCCGCACCGCGCCCTTCTCTGCACGGTACACGGACCGCGACACGGCCGTCTCATGCGCTACACGCACCCACGCCCGCGCCAGAAGAGGGGTTACCCCCGCAAGCCTACGCCACTCACCAACCGGCCGATCAGTACGCACAGGCACCTCACCGCCCCAACGTCGAGCGCAACCCCACCCGCACCAACGCCGCATGCAACTGCTGAGACAGCGCCACCAACTCCCGCGCCGTCTCCGCCGCCCGCGCCCGCGCCGCCGGATCACTCTGCCGCACCAACGGCGCCACCAACTGCGCGAACAAACCGACCTCGCGATCCGCCGCCGTCCGATAACCCCGCAGATGCCGCGGCTGGAACCCGTACCCAGCCAGACCCGCCACCGCCCGCGCAATGATCAACGCGTCGCCGTCATACCACCCCGGCGGATCCGACACCACCAACCCGAGCCGCTCCAACTCACCCAACGTCGACTCGTCCAGCCCACTACGCGCCACCAACTCGGCACGATCCAACCGGACCTGCGCCGACTCGACCGACGACGCGGCACGACCCGGCACCTCACCATCGGGACCCACGGCCACCAACGCCGGACGCGACCACTCCGGCACCTCACCGTCAGCGTCCCACCGCGCCAACTGCTCACGGATCACCCGCAACGGCAGATACTGATCCCGCTGCGCCGACAGCACGAACCGCAGCCGCGCCACATCGTCCCAGCCGTACTTCCGGTAACCCGCCGCCGTACGCTGCGGCTCCACCAGGCCCTCAGCCTCAAGAAACCGCAACTTCGAAATCGTCACGTCCGGAAAATCCGCCCGCAACTGGGCCAGCACCTCGCCGATACTCATCAGCGGCTGGCTGCCACCCACCCCGGACGGCCTGGAGGCCGCAGGCTCGTTCACCCCCGGCCGGCCTCACCCTCCGGGCGCGGACCGGCGATGAACACCACCCGGAACTTACCGATCTGCACCTCGTCACCGTTGCTCAACGTCGCCGCCTCGACCCGCTCCCGGTTCACGTACGTGCCGTTCAAACTGCCCACGTCCCGCACCGTGAACGTCCCACCATCCCGGTGGAACTCCGCGTGCCGACGCGACACCGTCACATCGTCGAGAAAGATGTCACTGTCCGGATGCCGCCCACTGGTCGTCACATCGTGATCCAACAGGAACCGGGCACCCGCGTTCGGCCCCCGCCGGACCACCAGCAGTGCCATCCCCGGCGGCAGCGAACCGGACATCCGGCTCGGCACCACATCGGTGTCCGGCCCCTCCAGCGCTTCCTCGAGCGAACCGAGATTGAGCGTCGACGTGACGTCGAGCGGGGGGAACTCGTCGCCTGGGCGAGTCATGGGGACCACCTCACGGAATCTGTTTCGGTCGGCGTCGGGTGACGGCGGGTCTGGCCGCCGGGCTCTCATCCACCCGGCGGCTGGCTCTCCGTGCCCCGAAAGGCTGTCCGCGACGCTCAACTAATGGGTTCTCGGTCGACTGGGCGAGCCTAGCCAGCGCCGAAAAACAGGGCAACCGGACGCGCGGCAAACACCGCCCCGCCCGCACAGCAAAACGCTTAGCTCTCGGTCAACTCGCGATACGCGGTCGCGCTCAACAGAGCATCCACCGCCGCCGGATCCGCAACGGAGATCTCCACCAACCAACCCGCGCCGTACGGATCACTGTTGATCACCTCGGGCGTGTCGACCAACGCCTCATTGCGCGCCGACACCGTACCGGCCACCGGGGCGTAGAGCTCCGACACACTCTTGGTCGACTCGATCTCACCCAACGACTCACCGGCCGCCACCACCGCACCCGCCTCCGGCAACTGCACATACACGATGTCGCCGAGCGCATCCTGCGCGAAATGAGTGATGCCCACCCGGACGGCCCCACCGTCCGCGGCGGCCACCCACTCGTGCTCGGCGGTGTAACGCAGATCCTCAGGAATCACCAGCAGCGTCCTCATCCATCGCGACACCGGACCAACCGGTGCCGGCCCGCCGACCTTCAGGAGACCGGACGGGCATGTTCCAGCGGGCGGGGCACGTGCAGCGCCGAGACCTCGGCAACCTCACGCTCCTCAACGATCACGTTACCGCCGTCGCCAGCCACCGACGCGACCACCCCACCAGGAATGTTGAGCGCCGTACGCATCGTCGCCGGATCACCCAGCACGGTGATGGTGAACGGCCCCGTCAACGGACGCCCGTCCACCACCAACGACCCGTTTTCCCCGTTGAGGAAATACGTCGACGCCACGATCCGCACCGTCGCCTGGTCACCACCGGAGATCTGCATCGCCTCCGCCCCGGCACCCCGCAACTCCTGCACCGCGTCCAGCACCCGCACCGCCGAGATCGGCTTCGCCGCCCCCGCCTGGAACCGCACCGTCAGACCCGGGCCCCGCGCCGGCAACGTACCCGCCAGAATGCCCAACTCGTCCGCCCGCCGGGTCGCCTCCTCCAACGCGGCCTGACGCCCCTGCTCACCCGAACGCAACTGCCGCTGGCTCTCCTCCAACGCGGCGATGTCCTGCCGCAACCGGATCTCCCGCGCCTCCAGGTCGTACAGGATCCGAACCAGGTCCTCCTGCCGCGCCGCCGCCAACGACGAATCCGTCGAGGTCATCTTCAACTGCACCGCCAGGGTGAAACCCAACAACCCCAGCAGCACACCGATCATCACCGCCGCCGAACTGAACCGCCGCCACGGCGACACCACCGCAGCCGGCTCCGCCGCGGCAACCCCCTCGGCGGGCTCCGCCTCGTCCGGCGCGGCCGACGGATCCTCTTCGTCCCCCGACGGGCGCCCCTGCGGCGACAACGGACTCAACTCGTCCGGATCCGGTGCCTCCGGCCGCGGATCCGGCTCCCCCGCCGGGCCATCCGGCCGCGCCGGCTCCGCCGGCTGCGGCCACCCCGTACCCGTCTGCGTGTGCTCGTCACTCACGCCACAAACCTACGCCCGGAACAGGTGCCGACGGATCGCCGCCACGTTGCCGAAGATACGAACCCCCAACACGACCACCACACCGGTGGACAACTGACCGCCCACCCCCAACTGGTCACCCAGATACACGATCAACGCAGCCACCAGCACGTTCGAGATGAACGACACCACGAACTGCTTGTCGTCGAAGATGCGGTCCAGCTTCGCCCGAACCCCACCGAACACCGCGTCCAACGCGGCCACCACCGCGATCGGTAGGTACGGCTGCAACGCCGCCGGCACCGTGGGATCAAGCCACAGCCCGAGCAGCACACCGGCCAACAGGGCCAGCACCGCGATCATCGACCACCTCCGGAGGGACTGGGGGACGTACCCGAGCCGGACGACTCGTCACCACCCGACGACGACACACTCGGACTCACCGCGGGCTCCGCGTAGCGTAGCCGCGGCTCCGGAGCAGCCGGCAGCGTGAGGTCATCGGCGTCCCGCACCGCGAACGACAACCCCGTCACCTTCGCCACCTGACGCATCGTCAACGCGCTCCCGCTGGCCTCGTACCGCTCGCGCATGCCACCCGGCCCGATCGCGCTCACCTCGTACGGCCCCGTCACCGGACGGAAGTCCACCAGGATCGCCTGACCCGCGGAACGGATCGTCGACGTCGACGTCAACCGCTGCCCATTGATCGCGATCGCCTCGGCGCCGGCACCCCACAGATCGTTCGCCACGCTCTGCAGATCGAGATAGATCACCTGGGCGGGACCGGCCTCGGCGCCGCCGAGCGAATCCTGACCACCCGGCGCGTCCGCCAACTCCACCACCACACCGTCACCGCGCACCCGCCCCAGGCCGGTACTCGCCTCCATCTCCCGCAACCGGGCCGCGCGGGAACCACCCAACGCGGCCTCCCGCTGCCGGTTGACCTCCTCGCGCAGCTCCTCGGCCCGCATCGACAGGGCGTCGGTCTCACCCTGCCGCTGCTTGATCTGTGCCACCAGGCCGGAACGGGCCTGCGCACGCCCCGGCTCCTCGGCCATGGTCTGCCGGTAGGCCACCGCGAACAGGAAACCGAGCAGCACGATCACCACCAGGCCGACCGGGCCCACCGACCAGCCCGACCGCGCCGGCCGACCCGTCTTCGCCCGCTGGGCCGCCGCGTCGGCGTAGCCCGGATCCAACGGGTTGTGGAACAACTCGGTGAGGAAGTCCGGCGTGAAGGCCCTCGGCCCACGCCGGCTCTGACCGGGATCGTCGCTGAGTCGATGATTCGCTCGCGACCGCTCGCTCATGCCGCCGCTCCTTGCCGACCGCGTACCGCCCGCACCAACTGCCGGGCCTGGACCACGTACAGCGCGCCAGCGACCCAGTAGAGCACCAGACCCCACCACGCCAACGCCCAGCCGATCGCGCCGGCGACCGCCGCGGCCGTCGGCACCACCGCGGCCAGCAGCAGGATCGGGAAGGCGGCCAGCAGCAGGAAGGTGGCCGTCTTACCGACGTAATGCACCGGCGGCGGCCCGTAGCCGTGCCGCCGCA
Source organism: Micromonospora sp. NPDC000442 (assembly GCF_042898635.1). Lineage (NCBI taxonomy): Bacteria > Bacillati > Actinomycetota > Actinomycetes > Micromonosporales > Micromonosporaceae > Micromonospora > Micromonospora sp. NPDC000442. Next base: position 371,717 of record NZ_JBIAYZ010000006.1, read on the forward strand.
GCACCCCGAGCGAGCCCAGCAGCAGCACCTCCCGAGCCAGTAACGCGGCGGTGAACTGCCAGGGCACCACGTCACGGGCGGTGAACGCGACCAGGGTGGCGAGGATGTAGAGCCGGTCGGCGAGCGGGTCGAGCAGCTCACCCAGCCGGCTGACCTGCCCGAGCCGCCGGGCGATCCAGCCGTCCACCCAGTCGCTGGTGCCCCCGACAGCCAACACCACGATCGCGGCGGCGTCGGCGCGAGCCACCAGGAACAGGAAAAGGAACAGGGGAACACCCAGCAGGCGGACGAAGCTGATCAGGTTCGGCCAGGTGAGCACCCGATCGGCGGGTCCCCGGCCATCGCCGTCGCGGGCCTGCGGTTGCTCCGCCCGAGCCGCCCGACCCGACACCGAACCTCCTCCGCGACGCGCTCGGGCACTGCGGCCCTGGTCCGCCGTGCGGCGTCGTACGCGTGTCCAGCCGGCTGGTGCCGGCGCCCCCTGTGATCCCCTGCGGGATCCGTCCCCTGACCCGCCGTCCACCGTCGATGATCACGGGCCGGTCGAATGCGCTGCCACTATAGCGGGCCGCTGTCGCGCCCTTGCTGCCCAGCGGGCTCGTGCCGGCCACTGGCTGGTGTGAATGTGACGGGTGTCACCGTGCGTAACGCATCCTAGGATACTAGTCGGAGGGGTGTCAGGCATCGCCGACGGGCGCGTTCACGGTCGTGGCCATCGTCGCCGCCTGCCCGAACGCCGCCAACGCCCACAACAGATCCTGCTGCCCCCGGGCCGGCATCCGTTCGAGTACGGCCCGCACCGCCTCGTGCCGGCGGGAACGCACCTCTGCCAACAGGACCTCGGCGGCCGTGGTCGGGGCCAGGCGCACCTCCCGACGGTCCCGCGGGTCGGCCGTTCGGCGCACCAACCCGATCGCCTCCAGCCGGTCACAGAGCCGGCTGGCCGAGGAGGGGACCACGTCCAGCAACTCGGCCAGTCCGTTGACGTTGATCTCCGAACGGATGCTCAGCAGGGACAGCACCCGCAACTGGGGCGGCGAAACCGCGAGCCGGTGCCGGGAAACGGCCGAGTCGAGCACGCCCACCAGCGCCTCGGCCGCCGCGTCGATCACCGCGGTGAGATCCGGTCGCTCCACCCGATGTCCCCTGCGATTGCCCCGCTGGTCCCGCACCGATCCGCCGGACGGGCCGGTCAACCCTGTTCCCGGCCGACCGAGCCGCGCCAGTCCAGGCAGACGACGACCGCGTCGTCGCGCAGATCGGTGTCCGCGTGGAAGGTCTGCAACTCGCGCATCACCGTACCAACCGCCTCGGTCGGCGGCTGCAACCGCGTGGCCCGCATCGCCCGGGCCATCGCCCGCTCACCGTACGTCTCCCGGCCGCTCGGATCGGCCGCCCACACCCCGTCGGAGACGATGAACAACCGGTCCCCCGGGTCGAGGTCGAACTCCTGCAGGTCATACCGGGTCTCGCCGAACATCCCCAGCGGTAGCTGCTGCTCGAGGGTGACCCGGGACACGGCACCACCCCGCACCCGGACCAGATGCGGTGAGCCGGCGTCCACCGCCCGCACCCGCCCGGTGACACAGTCCAGTTCGAGCAGCAACGTCGCCACGTGCCGGTGGCCCCGATGCTGGTAGTAGACCGTGTCGGAGGCCAGCTCGGCCTGTTCCACCAGACCGCCGCCGGAGCGGCGGGCGTTACGCATGGCGTTGACCGTCACCGACGTCAACAGGGCGGCGGCGAGCCCGATGCCGTCGCCGTTGAGCACGGTGACGGTCAACCGGCCGTCGTCCAGGGACCAGTCGAAGTGGTCACCACCCACCGTGTACGCCGGTTCGAGCTGACCCGCCAGTTGGAAGGAGTCATGGCTGACACTGCGCCCCGGCAGCAGTTCCCACTGCAACTCGGCGGCCATGCTCAGCCGCTCGCCCCACACCGACAGCGGAACGTAGATGCGGCACCGCCCGTCCTCACCGGACTCCCGGACCGGCTGCTGGCTGCTGAAGCAGCGCTGCACCGTACCCTGAACGTCCGGGGTGGCCACAGCGGGCTGGCGCGAGTCGAGCACCGGCCAGAGCCCGCTGATCCGGTAGTCGGCGACGAACACGCTGGTGCCTGACGCCCCGAGCGCCGCCCGGATGGCCACGTCGGCAGCCTCGACCACGCGGTCGGGCGGGGCCTCGCGCAGGGCGCGGGAGATCCCCGTGGGCGCATCCGCCATGACCATCCTCCGAAAAATACTTGCTCTGGGGCAAGCATCATACGGAGGAGGTTTTGCCCATGGTCACCCGACCGACCGCACGGCGACGGCACCGTGAAAGGCGTCCGGCACCTCCGCCGGCCGACCGTCCGGTCGCCAGTGGGTCACCGGCACGATCCCGTCCCGGGTGGGCTGCCACCGGCCGAGCAACGGAGCGAACGCGGCCGGCGGACGCATCCGGAACGCCGGCCCCATCATCGCCAGCGCCTGCGGATACCCGGCGAGTTCCTCGGTGTCGAAGTCGATCGCCAGGTGGCTGCCCGGCGCCACCGACGCGTACAGCTCGTCCAGGGTGCGGGCGAGGGTGTCGTCGTCGAGGAACGCCGCCAGGCCGAGGATGACCACCCCGACCGGGCGACGACCCCAACCCGGCACGAACCGGTGCAGCAGCGCCGGGTCGACGGTGCCGATGTCGGTGGCGTCGCCAAAGCCGTAACCCGCCCGGTCGCTGCCGGCCAGGATGCGCTGCCCGAGACGGATGGTCACCGGATCCACGTCGGTGTAGAGGACCGTCGCGGTGGGTGCCACCTCGTGTACGTTGCCCATCGTCGGCACCCCGGCGCCGAACACCAGGAATCCGTCCACACCGGTGGCGGCGATCGCCCGTACGGCGCGGCCGAGGAAGGCGCGCAGCGCCCGGAACACCGGAGCACACGGGCCGTACGCCTGCTCGAAGGCGCGGGCGGCGGCCACGTCCACCGGATAGTGGTGCGCCCCGCCGAGCCAGAAATCAATCATCCGTGCGGTACTGGGCTGGTCGGGCTCCACCATCGACGACGCTCCTTCCCCGGGCGTCAGCGTACCGACAGCACGTCGCTCGCCGGTATCGCCCCGCTGGCCACCGGGGACGGCGATACTGACCCAAACCGGTCCCGACGACGGGCCCAGCACGGGGAGGCGACGGTGAACTCGGCCAGCGGCGCGGCAGTGGTGGTCGGCGTGGACGGCTCCGAGCCCGCCCGCGCCGCGGTACGACTCGCCGCCGCGGCGGCGGCCCGCCGCGACCGCCCGCTGCGGGTGGTGCACGCCTTCATCTGGCCGACGCTGCACTCCCCCATCCGGCCGGCCACGGAGAGTGCCCCCGACGGGGGTCTGCGGGCGCGGGCGGAACGGATGGTCGCCGCCGCCGTCGACGAGGCCGAGGCGACCGCGCCCGGGCTACGGGTCACCGGCGAGATCGTCGACGGTGAGGCCACGGCCGTGCTGCTCGCCGAGGCGCCCACCGCGGCGATGGTGGTGCTCGGTGACCGAGGTGGCGGCGGATTCGCCGCGCTGGTGCTCGGCTCGGTCGCGGTGAAGCTGGCCGCGTACGCCGATTGTCCGGTGCTGGTGGCGCGCGGTGCGCAGCACCCCGACGGTGCCGTGGTGGTCGGGGTGGACGGCTCCGAGTCGTCCCGCCAGGCCGTGGAGTTCGCCGTCCAGGAAGCCGCCCTGCGCGGCGCCACGGTACTCGCCCTGCACGCCTACCGGCATCCGGTGTCCACCGGCCCGGGTGACATGCAGCCGCTGGTGTACGACGAGTCCGAGTTGCGCGCCGACGAGGACCGGGCGGTGGCCGAGTCGATCGCCGGGCTGACCGAGCGGTACCCGGAGGTGCCGATCACCCGGGAGTCGGTGCGAGGTCGGGCCGCCCGGGTGCTCACCGATGCCTCCCGCCAGGCGCAACTGCTGGTGGTCGGGGGGCAGGGGCGTGGCGAGGTGACCGGGTTGCTGCTGGGTTCGGTGAGCCAGTCACTGCTGCACCACAGCCACTGTCCGGTCGCGGTGGTACGCGGCCCCCGGTGACCGGCCGGCACGGTTGGCGGCGGCCCAGGCGGGTAGACGGGCCGCGTACGCCACCGGCGACGACCAGAGGGGTCACCGACGCCACCGGCGACGACCAAAGGGGAGACAGCGATGCCAGGACCTCGACCCGGCAGCAACGCCTACGACAAGCAGCGTGCCCGCCTCCGCAACGCCATCGACGGCTCGGGCCGGCGCACGCCGGACCAGAAGGCCGACGAGGCGGCCAACCGGATCCTGCGGGAGGATCGGGGCCGGCGCGGCGTGGTGCGGGGCGAACGCGCCTACGGGCCCAAGGGGAACCGCGAGCCCGGGGACCCGAAGAAGTGAGGGCAGCCGACCTGACCGACGGCCTCATCGCCGGGGCCGTCGGCACCACTGCGCTCAACATCGTCACCTACCTGGACATGACGGCCCGGGCCCGCCCGGCCAGCCAGACGCCGGAGCAGAGCGCCGGGAAGCTGGCCCGCGTCGCCCACCTGTCCCTGGGGTCGGCGCAGCAGGCGGACAACCGGCGCAGCGGCCTGGGTGCTCTGCTGGGCTACGGGCTCGGCGCAGCCGCGACGGTCGGCTTCGCGCTGCTGGCGCGGGGTCGCCGGCAGCCGCTGCTGCGGGCGGCCACCCTGCTCGGCGGGGGCCTGATGACGCTGTCGGACGGATCGCTGACCCTGCTCGGCGTCACCGACCCGCGTACCTGGCGGCGCGTCGACTGGGTCGCCGACCTCGTTCCGCACCTCACCTTCGGGCTGACGGCCGCAGCCACCTGGAACCGGCTGCGGCCGTCGAGGTAGGGAATCGGTCAGCGGTCGCTGTCGTCCTCGGCGACCGGCTGACCGCTGGGCCCGTACGGTGACACCTGGCCGTGCGGCACCGGGCGGCCGGTGTCCCCCGGCGACGAGCCACGGTTGCGGGGGTGACCCGCCGGATCGGGGCCCTTGTTGTCCTGGCTGGTCTCGCCGAGGGCGTTGCGCCGGAGTTCCTGCTGCTGCGGGTTCGTCACGGTCGTCTCCCTTCGTCCGGTGCGCGGCGCGGCGCCGCGTCACCCGCGGCTTACCCGCCCCCGTCGGCGGCATTCCGGCACGGTGACCACGGCGAGGGCTAACCGGGTGGTCGGCGGGTACACCCCGAGGATGGGCGACCAACGGGCGCTGGCGCGGGCCCTGCTGACCCGCCGCACGTACGCCGAGGAGGCCGGCATCGCGCTGGCCGACCGACCGGCGCCGCTGTACCAGTTGCTGGTCCTGGTCACGTTGCTCAGCACTCGCATCCGGGCGCAGGTGGGGGTGGCGGCGGCCCGGGAACTCTTCGCGGCCGGCTACCGCACTCCGCAGGCCATGGAGGCCGCCAGCTGGCAGGAACGGGTCGACGCGCTGGGGCGCGGACACTACCGCCGCTACGACGAGCGGACGGCGACGATGCTCGGCTCCGGCGCCCGGCTCTGCCTGGACCGCTGGCACGGCGACCTGCGGCGGTTGCACCGGGAGGCGGCCGGTGAGCCGGCGCAGTTGCGGCGGCTGCTCACCGAGTTTCCTGGTATCGGACCCACCGGCGGGGACATCTTCCTGCGTGAGGTGCAGTCGGTCTGGCCGGAGTTGCGCCCGTACGCCGACCGGCGGGCGGTGGCCGGTGCGCGGCGACTCGGTCTGCCGGCCACCACGGACCGGCTGTCCCGGCTCGTCGACGACGTCGACTTCGGCCGGCTCGCCTCGGCGCTGGTCCGGGTCGCCCTCGGCGAGGAGTCGGCCGGGCAGATCAGCCGCGGTGTGGCGGCCCGCTGAGCGCCGTCACTTCGCCGCGTCGCCGCCGGGTTTGGTCAGATACCACACCAGCAGCGCCGCCAGCAGCGCCAGCACCACCAGCCCGCCGGAGAGGCCGCGACCTTCCTCCGGGGACCGGCCCGTGGTGCCGAAGTAGATCACGGCGAGGCCGGCGAGCACCGCGACGAACTTGCGGATGCCTCGGTCCTTCACAGCTGGCACCGTACGCACCACGGAACCTCTCTGGCTGGTTTATCCGGATTTATCCCCCCGGTGGGGCACACTCAGTCGACCTCCAGGTCGTCGAGGGAGATCTTGTGACTCATCAGCCACCGGGCAAGCGCCGACATGCCGAACAGCCACAGCGGCGCGGACTCGGTGGTGCCGTTCGTCGCGTAGACGGCGAACCGCAGGTCCGGCGCGCGGTACGCCTCGATCCGCCACCGGTGCTGCCGGTCCCGCCAGACCGCGGAGGGATCCATGCCGTCACGGTAGGTGCCCGGCTGCGCCGTCGGCCGACGATGTGCTCAATCCACCACCACCCGGGCATCGTCGGGTAGCCGACGGGTCAGTCCCTGCCGGTCCAGCAACTCCAGCAGTGGCACCGCCACCCGCCGGGTCGTGTCGAGGGCCTGCCGGGCGGCACTGAGGGTGAACGGCTGCGGCAGCCCGGTCAGCACCCGCACCGCCTGCTGCGGTGCGCCCGGCAGCAGCAGCACGTTGCCGGTCAGCCGCAGCAGCGCCCCGGCCCGCACCGCCGCACCGATCTCCCGGGTGCCGAGCCCGACGGCGGCGAGCCGGTCGGCGTCGGGGGCGCGGAACGGATGCGCCGCGTAGTCCTCGCTGACCAGGGCCAGCGCGCGGGCCACCGGCTCGGGCAACCCCGCCGCGCCGGGCGCCACCACCCGACCGGCAATCAGCCGCAGCGGCGGCCGGACCAGGGCTTCGACCAGGCACCGGTCGGGCAGGTCGAGGTGTCGGCGCAGTTCCTCGACCTGGGCACCCGCCGCCAGCGGATGCGTGCGGGCGTACTCGGCCACGGCCCCGGCGAGCCGGTCGCCCAGCCGCCGCCAGTGCTCCGGATCGGCCAGCCAGTCACCGGCCACCGGGGTGTCCGTCACCGGTACGCCCGCCCGGACCAGGTCGCCGACCCGGACCAGGCCCCGCCGACTCAGCTCGCCGGCGAAATCGGGACGGCCGTCCAGGGTGGCCAGCACCGCCGCCCGGGCCGCCGCGGCACCCCGACGCGCCAACGGCGGCGGCAGCACGTCGAGGACGGTGACCCCGCCGGCGACGTACCGGCGGCCCGGATCGCGCAGCAACGCCCGGTCCCCGATCAGCAGCGGCAGCGGACGGCTCAGCCGCAACCGGGCGGTGTCCACGCCCAGTGGGCGGACCCGCACCGGCACCGCGGCCGAACCGACGTGCAGCGTCAGCGTCTCCGGCAGCTCTGCCACCGCCACCCCGGCCAGGCGCACGTCGACCAGGTCGGTGGGGCGAAACCGTCCCGGGGTGAGCAGGGCGTCGCCGCGGCTGATCCGGTCGCGGGACACGCCCCGCAGATTCACCGCCACCCGGGCCACCGGGGCCGCCTCGTCGCAGGCGGCGCCGAGCCGATGCAGGCCACGGATCCGCACCGGTTCGCCGCTGCCGGCCAACTCCAGCTCGTCACCGACGCGCAGCCGCCCGGCACCCAACGTGCCGGTGACCACCGTGCCGCTGCCCCGCACCGTGAAACAGCGGTCGACCCAGAACCGGACCGGTCCGTCGGGCACCGGAACCGGCATCCGGTCGGCCAACCGGTCCAGCGCGGCCCGCAGGTCGGGCAGACCGGCACCGGTGACGGCGCTGATCGTGACCGCCTCCACCGCAGCCAGCGCTGTCGCCGCCAACTCCGACCGGGCCCTGGCCAGAGCCGCAGCCGGATCGGCCAGGTCCGCGCGCGTGACCACCAGCAGGCCGTACCCGACGCCGAGCGCGTCCAGGGCCGCCAGGTGCTCGGCGGACTGCGGCATCCAACCCGCGTCGGCCGCGACCACCACCACGGCGGCCGCCACCGGACCCACCCCGGCCAGCATGTTCGGCACGAACCGCTCGTGTCCCGGCACGTCGACGAACGCGACGGTACGACCCGACGGCAGCGACGACCAGGCGAACCCGAGATCGATGGTCATGCCCCGACGGCGTTCCTCCGCCCAGCGGTCCGGTTCCATCCCGGTCAACGCCCGCACCAGCGTGGACTTGCCGTGGTCGACGTGCCCGGCGGTGGCCACCACCAGCATGGTCAGTCGTCTCCCGGCACGGCCAGCACCGCCGCGCGCAGCAACCCGTCGGCCCGCTCCGGCACGCAACGCAGGTCGAGCAGCAGCCGGCCACGGACCACCCGACCCAGCACCGGCAGGTCGCCGGTACGCAGCGGGCCGGCGTACCGCTCGGGCAGGCTCAGCGCCCACGAGTCCAGTTCGACACCGGGTGCACCGCCGCCGCCGACCACCGCCACCGCCGGCACCACCTCCGCCTTGCGGCCGTCGGCGGCGAGCGCGTCGCGCAGCCGTTCGGTTCGCTCGCGCAGCACCGCCGGGTCGGCGTGCAGCGCCCGGCGGGTGGGGGTGCCCGGGGCACCGAGCGTGCCCGCGAGGGCGGCCAGGGTCAGCTTGTCCACCCGCAACGCCCGGGCGAGGGGGTGCCGACGCAGCCGCTCGACCAGGTCGGCGGTGCCGAGCAGCAACCCGGCCTGCGGGCCACCCAGCAGCTTGTCGCCGCTCGCGGTGACCAGCGCCGCCCCGGCACGCAGGGTGCTCGCGGCATCCGGTTCGTCCGGCAGCAGCGGGTCGGGTACCAGCAGCCCGGAGCCGATGTCGGCGACCACCGGCACGCCGAGCCCGGTCAGCCGCCGCACCGGCACCGCCGAGGTGAAACCGGTGACCCGGAAGTTCGACGGGTGCACCTTCAACACGAAGCCGGTACCCGGCCCGACGGCGGCGGCGTAGTCGGCGAGGGTGGTCCGGTTGGTGGTGCCCACCTCCCGCAGCCGGGCACCGGTGCTGGTGAGCAGGTCGGGCAGCCGGAAACCGTCGCCGATCTCCACCAGCTCGCCCCGGCTGACCACGATCTCGGCGTCGGCGGCGAGCGCGGTGGCCGCCAGCACCAGCGCGGCGGCACCGTTGTTGACCACGTGCACCGCCTCGGCGGCCGGTACGGCGGCGGCGAGCGCATCCAACGCGTCCCGCCCACGGCGGGCCCGCCGCCCGGTGCCCAGGTCCAGTTCGACGTCGGTGTACCCGGCGGCGGCGGTCACCGCGGCCACCGCGGCTTCGGAGAGGGCGGCCCGGCCGAGATTGGTGTGCAGCACCACCCCGGTGGCGTTGAGCACGGCCCGCGGGACGGGTGGCGGCAACGCGGCCAACGCGGCGTCGCGTACCTCGGCGGGGTCGATCTCACCCCGGCGGGCCCGTTCCTGGGCCTGCCGCACCGCGCTGCGCACCCGGTCGCGGCCGACCGCGGCGGCGGCCCCGACCAGCGACGGCTCAGCCAGCAGCGCGTCGGTACGCGGCACCCGGCGTCGCGGGTCGGCGCCGCCGTCGCCCATCGGTTCATCTCCTCGCAGCCTGGCGGAGACGGACGGGAATCGAACCCGCCTGGCCCGGATCCCGGACCACACCGGTTTTGAAGACCGGGAGGGGCACCAGCCGCCTGAACGCCTCCACCGGCCATTGGATCACAGCTCGGCGGCGGGCGTACGGCCGAGGCGACGTCCCGGGGCTACCGCTCGGGCTCGGCCGCCCGCCGGTCGAGCCGGGCCCGCTGCGGCAGCACCGTGTACTTGGGATCGCGGGCCGAGGCGACACCGGCGTGGAAGACCCCGAAGCGGGTGGCCACCGAGGCGGCCAGCAGAGCGGCACCGGAGACCGCCGAGACCAGTCGGCTCCGCCGGCCCAGCACCGCCCCGGCCACCCCGGCGACGGTAAGTGCCCGCCCGGCGCGCAGCAGCCGACCGGCCCGACCCGTCCGGTAGGGCTCACCCAGCAGACCGAGGCGATTCTCCACCCGGTGCGCGCCGAACAGTTCCAGTCCGGCGCCGGCCACCGCCATCCGCCGCGCCGGGCCCGCCTGACCGGGCGGCACGGCGAGCAGACCCACTCCCGCGCCACTGGCGAGCGCGCTGCCCGCGAAAACGAACGGCAGGTCGGCGTACGCCTCGTGCCAGGACGGCACGGCCGTGTCGGCCAGCAGCACCGCGGTGTACGTGCCCAGGGCCGGCGCGGCCACCGCGGCGGCCAGCCCGGCGGCCCGCCCCACCGGCGGCAACGCCCGACGGGCCAGCCCGAGTGGACCCCGAGTGGGCAGCAGCGGCGCCACCTCGGCGACCGCGGCCAGCCCGGCGGCCGGACCGTACCCGGCGAGAATCCAGGTGCCCACCGACATGGGTGAGGTCGGCTTGGCCACCCGCAGCATGTGGTGGAACCGCTCCGGCCGGCCCAGATCCTTGACCAGCAGGCCGGCGCTGGCGGTGACCGCGGCCAACGCGGCGACCCGGCCGGCGCGGCGCACCCCGGTGCGCCCGGTGAGCTGCCCACCCGCCGCGAGCAGGGACGAACCGGCGGCCAGTCCGCCGGTGAACAGGTAAGCGGCGATCTCCCACGTCCACACCGGCGGTTTCAGGATCGGCCGGCCGTAGTAGGAGGTGAACTCGGCCGGCGGCACGGCCAGTTCCTCACCGCCCCGGCGACCGGCCCGGAAACGACGAAAACGGTCGCCGACGGCCGGTCGGTCCGGGTTCACCGCCGACCACCGAGGAACGCGCCGACGGCCGCCGCCGTCATGGCCAGCGCGGCCAGCCCCGCCCGACGCCACATCGCCGGCAGGTCCCTGGTGGTGACCTGCGGATCCGGCGGCAGGCCGTACACCTCCGGCTCGTCGAGCAGCAGGAAGAACGCGCCGTCGCCGCCGACCCCGTCGTCCGGGTCGTGGCCGTAGAGCCGCGCCTGCGGCTCCCCCCGCTCCCGCAACGTGGCCACCCGCGCGGCGGCCCGATCCCGCAGCTCGTCAAGGGGGCCGTACTGGATGGACTCGGTCGGGCAGGCCTGCGCGCAGGCCGGAGTCAGCCCCGCGCCGATCCGGTCGTAGCAGAGCGTGCACTTCCACACCCGACCGTCGTCCACCCGCCTGTCGATCACCCCGTACGGGCAGGCCGACACGCAGTAGCCGCATCCGTTGCAGATGTCCTCCTGCACCACCACGGTGCCGAACTCGGTGCGGAACAGCGCCCCGGTCGGGCAGACGTCGAGGCAACCGGCTCGGGTGCAGTGCTTGCACACGTCCGACATCATCAGCCAGCGGAAGTCGCTGCGCCCCTCGGCGCTGCCGGTACGTCCGGGTGGTCCGGCCGCCGGCATGCCGAGGAACTCGGTCATCCGGGCGGCGGCCGACGGTCCGCCGGGCAGCACACCGGGCTCGGTCCCGGTCGGGTTTGTGGTGCCGGCAGACCGGGCGGCGGAGGCCGCACTTGCCGGGTCGCCGGTCGGGTTCCCGGCGAACGGTGCCGTGCCGTGACCGCCGGGCCGGGGCTGTTCGACGAAGGCGACGTGCCGCCACGAGTTCGCCGTCAGCGCGCCGGTGTTGTCGTAGGACATGCCGAGCAGGTCCAGCCCGGCGGTGGGTACCCCGTTCCACTCCTTGCAGGCCACCTCGCACGCCTTGCAGCCGATGCAGACGCTGGTGTCGGTGAAGAAGCCCATCCTCGGCGGCGCGTCGACCCAGCCGGCCGCGGTCGCCGGATCGGCAGCCGACCCCGACAACGGCGCGGATGCGGCGGCCCGGTCACCCGGATCGGCCATCAACGGTTCCCCTCTCCGTCTTCGGTGGACCCGGGCCGCTCGACCGGCACACCGGGAGTGACCGCCGGCGGTAGGGCACCCGGCACGATGCCGGCCCTGGTGCGGTAATCCTGCACCAGGTCGCGCAACGCCGCCCCGGTGGGCCGGCGACCCGGCCGCACGTCACAGGTGCCGATCTTGCTCTCCTGGATCAGGACGTTCGGGTCCAGGGTGATGCCGAACAGGTCGTTGGCCGAGTCCCCGGTGACCAGCCCCTCGAAGCCGAAGTGGTACGGCAGCCACAACTGGTGGATCACCCGACCGTCCACCGACAGCGGCACCAGCCGGTCGGTGACAAGCACCCGGGCCTCGATCGCCGCGCGGGCGGTGATCAGGTGCGCCCAACCGAGATGATTCAGCCCGGCCAGTGCCGCCAGCTCCGGGGAGACCTCCACGAACATCTCCGGTTGCAGTTCCGCCAGCGGCGCGACGGTCCGGCTCATCCCGCCCGCGGTGTGGTGCTCGGTGAGCCGGCTGACCGTGAACACGTACGGGAAGACCTCGTCGTGCTGCTGCGGCGGGCTCGGATTCGTCGAGTTCACCGGATGGGCGTACATCTTGCGGGTCGGATTGGCCTGCTGGCCGTAGAGCGGGTTACGCACCGGCGACTCGGCCGGCTCGTAGTGCGTCGGCAGCGGCCCGTCCAGCACCCCGCTGGGCGCGTACAGCCAGCCCTTGCCGTCGGACTGCATGATGAACGGGTCGTCACCGGCCAGCGCCGCCGGACCCGTCGCGCCCTCCGGCGGCCGGTACGACGGCGGTTTCGTCACCTCGAAGTCCGGCACGTCGCGACCGGTCCACCGCCCGGCCTCGGCGTCCCACCACACGTACCGCTTCCGCTCGCTCCACGGGCGGCCCTGCGGGTCGGCGGAGGCCCGGTTGTAGAGCATCCGCCGGTTCGCCGGCCACGCCCAACCCCACTCGGCGGCCACCCAGTCCTGCTCGTGCCCGGGCCGCCGCCGGGCCGCCTGGTTCACGCCGTCGGCGTACACACCGGTGTAGATCCAGCAGCCGATCGCGGTCGTCCCGTCGTCCCGGGCCTCGGTGAACGCCGACAACGGACGGCCACTGGCCGTGTCGTATCCGTTGATCTCCCTCAGCACCGCCTCGGCGTCCGGCTCGGCGTGCCGGCCGTGCGTGGGATAGTCCCAGGTCAGGTCGAGCAGCGCGCGGTCGCGCGGCAGGGTCGAGCCGGCCAGCTTCTCCCGGATCCGGCGCCCCAGGTGGTAGAAGAACCACAGCTCGGAACGGGCGTCGCCGGGCGGGTCGACGGCCTTCTCCCGCCATTGCAGCAGCCGCTGGGTCTGGGTGAACGTGCCCTCCTTCTCCACATGGGAGGCCGCCGGCAGGAAGAACACCTCGGTGGCGCACTGCTCCGGCACGATCTCACCGGTGGCGACCTCGGGACCACGCTGCCAGAACGTCGCGCTTTCGATCATGAACAGGTCGCGGACGACAAGCCAGTCGAGGTTGGCCATGCCCAGCCGCTGGGCCCGGCCGTGCGCCGAGCCGACCGCCGGGTTCTGGCCGAGCAGGAAGTACCCCTTCACCTTGCCGTCGATCATGTTGAGCACCTGCTGGTAGGTGCCGTGATCGCCGGTCAGTCGGGGCAGATGGCCGTAGCAGAAGTCGTTGTCGGGGGTGGCCGCGTCCCCCCAGTACGCCTTCAGCAGGCTGGCGGCGTAGGCGCGGGCACCGCCCCAGAAACCCTTCTGGCTCGGGTGCCGGATGCTGTCCACCCAGGCGTCGAAATCGGGATGCCGGGCGTGGTGCGGCATCGGCAGATAGCCCGGCAGCAGGTTGAACAGGGTCGGAATGTCGGTGGAGCCCTGGATGCTGGCGTGCCCGCGCAGCGCCATCACCCCGCCACCGGGCCGACCCATGTTGCCCAGCAGCAGTTGGATGATCGCCCCGGTGCGGATGTACTGCACCCCGACGGTGTGCTGAGTCCAGCCGACCGAGTAGATCAGGCAGCCGGTGCGTTCCCGCCCGGAGTTCTCCGTCCAGGCGCGGGCCAACTCCAGGAACTTCTCCCGGGGTACGCCGCAGACCCGTTCCACCATCTCCGGGGTGTAGCGGGCGAAGTGCCGCTTGAGGATCTGGTACACGCAGCGGGGATGTTGCAGCGTCTCGTCCCGTCGCACCTGCTGGGAGACGGGAGCACCGTGTGACTCGTGGCGCAGGCCCGCTGCGGTCTCCCGCTCCTCGCCGGTGTGGCCACTGCCGGAGTCCCGCTCGTGGCCCGCGTACTGCCAGCTGTCCTGCACGTAGCTGGCGGTCGCCGGGTCGAAGCCGGAGAAGAGCCCGTCGGCGTCCTCGGCGTCGACGAAGTCGTCACTGACGATCGTCGCGGCGTTGGTGTACGCCAGCACGTACTCCCGGAAATCCAGCCCGTTGCTGAGGATGTGGTTCACCACCGCGCCCAGCAGCGCGATGTCGGTGCCGGCCCGGATCGGCAGGTACGCGTCGGCGACGGCGCTGGTACGGGTGAACCGCGGGTCGACGTGGAAGACCTTGGCCCCGCGCCGCTTCGCCTCCATCACCCACTGGAAGCCCACCGGGTGGGCCTCGGCCATGTTGGAGCCCTGGATGACGATGACATCGGCGTTCGCCACGTCCTGCTGGAAGTCCGTCGCGCCACCGCGACCGAAGCTGGCCCCCAGACCGGGGACTGTGGCGGAGTGTCAAATACGGGCCTGGTTCTCGATCTGGAGCGCCCCCATCGCGGTGAACAGCTTCTTGATGAGGTAGTTCTCCTCGTTGTCCAGGGTCGCCCCGCCCAGACTGGCGATCCCCAGCGTGCGGTTCAGCGGCCGACCCTCGGCGTCGACGTCCTCCCACGTCTCGGCCCGGGCCGCGAGCACTCGGTCGGCGATCATGTCGAGCGCGGTGTCGAGGTCCAGGTCCTCCCACTCGGTGCCGTACGGCCGCCGGTAGCGCACCGTGGTCTGGCGCAGCGGGCTGGTGACCAGGCTCCGGCTGGCGGCGCCCTTCGGGCAGAGCCGGCCCCGGGAGATGGGGCTGTCCGGGTCGCCCTCGATCTGCGTCACCTGGTCGTCGGTGACGAAGACCCGCTGCCCGCAGCCGACGGCACAGTACGGGCAGACGGAACGGGCCACCCGGTCGGCGTCCTGCGTGCGGGCGGTCAGCGCGGCACTGCGGGTCGATTGCGCCGCGGCGCCCCGGCCCAGCGCGTCGGCACCGGTGAGCTGCCGGTAGACCGGCCAGCCCAGCAACCTGTCCCGCAGCCCCACGCTCGACACCTCCGGTCTCGACCTTAGGACAGCGCGCCGGGATCGGCGACCCACCTACCGGAACCACACCACGACGTCGCCCCCCGCCCGAAATCGGGCCGGGGGCGACGAAGGTGCCGGTGTGCAGGTCGCCTCTCGGCGAGTGGCGCGACGCGGATCCAGCCGAACGGTATTCCGCGAAGGCAATTTAGGTGAGGCCCGGGGACACTGGATCACACCGACACCCGAGTCAACAGGTTACCCGCTCCGCTTCTTCCTACCCCTGCCGTGACCGCCGCCACAGTGGGTCTGGTGGTTTCCGAAGCTGCCGCTGGCCGGCACCCTGGTTGGGGTGCCGGCCGGCGGTTCTTGTTCCCCCTGTGGAGGAATGTCTTCGGTTGTGTTCCTCGGTCAGCTGGGGTGTCAGCTGTTCCAGTGTTCGGTGACGAGGTCGGCGGCCTGCTGTTCCCACTGGGCGTAGTGGTCGGGGTAGGCCGACACCTGCACGGTCTGCGCGGCCTGGGTCAGGGGCATGT